>DASZLB010000083.1:0-27350 GCA_035552575.1 Solirubrobacteraceae bacterium
AGACTGCCGTCGCGGGCGATGAAGTCGACGACCTCCCTGTCGAGGCCGGTCAAGGGGCGCAGATCGGCCTCGTAGTGGGGATTGGGCAGGAAGCGGACGTCGAGCACGAGATCCGCGTCACGCGGCGGTCCGTGCTTGAAGCCGAAGCTCATGAACGTCAGCGCGAGCCGCCCGGCGACCTCGTGCGGCAAGAGCTCGTCGGCGATCTTGCTGCGCAGCGTCGCCGTCGACATGCCTGTCGTCTCGATCACGAGGTCGGCCTGCTCGCGCAGCGGCGCGAGCAGCGCGCGCTCCTCCGCGACGCCCGCGGCGACGCTGCCGTCGGGTGCGAGCGGGTGCCGGCGACGCGTCTCCTTATAGCGCGTCACGAGCGTCTGCTCGGCAGCCTCGAGGAACAGCACGTGGTGGCTCAGCCCGAGCGCATCGAGATCGTCAACGACCGCGCGTAGCGCCTCGAAGTAGACGCCGCCGCGCACGTCGGAGACGACTGCTGCGCGCTCGACCTTCGACCCCTCGTGGACGAACAGCTCGACGAGCGAGCGGATCATCTCCGGCGGCAGGTTGTCGACGCAGAAGTAGCCGGCGTCCTCGAACACGTTCATCGCCGTCGACTTGCCGGCGCCCGAGAAGCCCGTGATCACGACGAGATCTCTCAGCCGCGTCTCGATCACCGGCTGCGCGGCCTTCTCCGGATTGCTGTCGGCGCCCGAGCGCAGCGGGCGAAGCGGTCTGATCACGGCCATCCCCCTAATTGTGCTCCGCTGCGCGGCGATTGTGTCAATTTGGCGCGAAGTTGCAGAAAGCCGCCGCGCTCGTGCGGCTCAGCCGGCCCTGTGCAGGTGGGCGTATCTCAGCCGGCTCTGTGCAGGTGGGCGTATAGCTCTCGCGCGACCTTGGCAGGCAGCCCGGGGACGGCCTGCAGCTCCTCGCTCGAGGCCGAGACGACGCCGTCGGGCGAGCCGAAGTGCGCGAGCAGCGCGCGCTTGCGCGACGGGCCGACGCCGGGCAGCTCGTCGAGCAGCGACGTCGTCATCGCGCGGTCGCGGCGCGAGCGGTGATGCGTGATCGCGAAGCGGTGCGCCTCGTCGCGCACGCGCTGCAGCAGTTGCAACTCGGGTGTCGAGTGGTCGAGCACGAGCGGCGCGCGGCGGCCGGGGATGAACAGCTCCTCGATCCGCTTCGCCAGCGAGACGACCGTGACGCCGCGGTCGCGAAAGCCCCGCAGCGGGCCGAGCCCGGCCGCGAGCTGCCCCTTGCCGCCGTCGATCACGACGACGTTCGGCAGCGCCGCGAAGCTCGGGTCATACGAGGGATCGTGCGGCGAGAGGTCGGCTTGTCGCTCCCACTGGGCGAAGCGCCGACCGAGCACCTCGGCCATCGCCGCGAAGTCGTCTGAGGAGCCCTCCTCGAGCGTGCGGATCTTGAAGCGCCTGTAGTCGGACTTCTTCGGCGCGCCGCCCTCGAATACGACCATCGAGGCGACCGTCTGCGTCCCGCCGAGGTGCGAGATGTCGAAGCACTCGATGCGGATCGGCGGGGTGTCGAGGCCGAGCGCCAGCTGCAGGCCATCGAGCGCCTCTACACGGCTCTGGCGGCGGCGCTCCGAACGCAGCCGCTCCTGGTCGAGCGCGAGGTGCGCGTTGCGCCCGGCCAGCTCGAGGATCCTGCGCTTCTCGCCGCGCTCGGCTGCACGCAGCTCGACCGGCCCGCCGCGCCGGCTCGCGAGCGCCTCGGCAAGCGCCGGCTGCTCGTCGACTCCTCGCTCGACGACGAGCAGCGCCGGGATCGACATGTGACCGGCGTAGTACTGCAGCATGAACTCCTCTGCCACCTCCGCAACGCTACGCTCGGTCTCGTTCGAGAGGTAGAACGACTGGCGATCGGAGAGCACGCCGTCGCGCACCTGGAAAACCTGCGCATTGGCCTCGCGCCCGTCGACGGCGACGGCGATCGCGTCGAACGTGCCGACTGACTCGTTCGCGACACGGCGGCGCTCGAGCAGCGAGTGCACGGCGTGCAGGCGATTGCGCTCGAGCGTCGCCTGCTCGAACTCTTCCTCGGCGGCGGCCGCACGCATTCGCTGCTCCAGCTCGCGCTCGATCGTGCGGAAGCGTCCCGAGAGGAAGTCGACGACGCCGTCGATGCTCGCGCGATAGTCCTCCTTCGAGACGTAGCCGACGCAAGGCGCCTCACAGCGCTTGATGTAGTAGTCGAGGCACGGGCTGCCGCTGCGCCGGCCCGGCTCCGCACCGGTGCACGAGCGGAACATGAACACCTTTGCGAGCACCTCGAGCGTGCCGCGCACGCGCTTCGCATTCGAGTACGGCCCGAAGTACGCCCGTCCAGGGCGATGGCGCTCGCGCGTGAAGTAGACGCGCGGATAGTCCTCGTCGAGCGAGATCGCGATGAACGGATAGGACTTGTCGTCGCGCAGGCGGATGTTGAAGCGCGGGCGATACTGCTTGATGAAGCTCTGCTCGGCCAGCAGCGCCTCGGCCTCGGAGGCGACGACAACGCACTCGACGGCCTCGACGCTCGCGACCATCTCCGCATGACCGGGACTGCTCGGCACTTGCGCCTTGGAGAAGTGCGACGAGACGCGCTTGCGCACGGACTTCGCCTTGCCGACGTAGATCACTCGGCCCTTGCTGTCGCGGAACAGATAGACGCCCGGCTGATCGGGCAGCGCGCGGCGCTGCTCGGCAAGCGTCGTACGCGCCTGTCCGTCGCTCGTCGCCGTCTCCGTTGCCATGCCTTCGAGGATACGAGGCACCCCAACCGCGACGAACGCGCCGATCGGGTGCGTCAGTAGCTGCGCCAGCGGCGGTACGTGACCATCAGCCCGTAGATCACGAGCAGCGCGAGCGCGAACCAGACGAGCTCGCCGAGCCCCGTTCCCCACATCCGTTCGCGTCCGGCGACGAGGAATGCCGCCAGCGCGAGCGACCCGTACAGACCGGCGCGGTAGTTGTCGCCGAGCCCGTGGATCGTCACACGGTATTCGCGATACATGCGCAGCCCGAGGTAGCCGAAGCCGACGCCGAAGCCGATCATCAGCAGTGCTTCGAACGTCCTCGCCGCCTGGCCGCCGCCCGGCAGCAGGAACACGGCTGCGGCGATCAGCAGCACGATCGCCACGTTGATCGCTCCTTTGAAGCGCGCCATCGTCTGTAAGTCTAAGTCCGAGACGAGGGACGAGCGTCTTTTGACGCCCGCTATGGCGCTAGTCGATCAGCGCCTCGAGCTCGGCGTAGGCCTCCTCGACGGCGCGCGTTGCGGCCGTGTGGCGCGCCTGTGACTTCGCCGACTCATAAGCCGTCGCCCATGCCGCCGGCTCGGCCAACTCGCCTTCAAGCTCGCGCATCGCCGCCTCCGCTGCCTCGACTGCGCGCTCGGCCTTCTGCTGTGCCGTCAGGCGGTTCTTCGATGGGCCCTTCGACTTCTTCGGCTTCTTCTCGGGCGGCCTCGCAGATCCGCCGTTCCCGCTCGCAGCCGGCTCGCCTGCGTCCTGCACGGAACCGCCGCCGTTCGACGCGACCAGCGACTCGGCCTGCCGCATGCCGGAGGAAGCGAGCGGCGGCCCCGCCGGGTCTTCGCCGTTCGTGCGGCGTTCGTCGCGGATCCGCACGTACTCCGGCCAGCCGCCGTCGTAGCTGTGCAGCGCGCGCTGCTCGACGGCGACCGTGCGCGAGCCGACGGCGTCGAGCAGCGCGCGGTCGTGCGAGACGAGCAGCACCGCGCCCGTGAACGCCCGCAGCGCATCCTCGAGCGCCTCGCGACTCTCGATGTCGAGATGGTTCGTCGGCTCGTCGAGGATCAGGACGTTCGCGCCCGAGTGCACGAGCACCGCGAGCGAGAGGCGCCTGCGCTCGCCGCCGGACAGTCCCGCGAGCGGCTTCTCGGCGTCCTCGCCGGAGAACAGGAAGCGGCCGAGCAGCGCGCGCGCTTTGCCCTGGTTGAGCCCCGTCGCACGCTGCGTCGCGTCGAGCACGCTCTGGCCCTGCTCGCCGCCGGCGCCGAGCTCGTCGGCGTGCTGGGAGAGGTAGCCGACCTTCACGTTGTGGCCCGTGCTGAGCCGTCCAGCCGCCAGCTCGCGGCGCCCCGCGAGCGTCTCGATCATCGTCGTCTTGCCCGACCCGTTCGGACCGACGAGCGAGACGTGCTCGCCGCGTTCGAGCCACAGTTCCGCGTGTTCGAGCAGCACGAGCGGCTCGTCGCCGACCTCGACGCGCCCGTCGAGCAGCTCGAAGATCACGCGTCCCGAGCGCTCCGGCGCGGCGAACTGGAACTCGAGCGACTTGCCGTCGTGCGGGTCGCGCTCGATCCGATCGATCTTCGCGAGTTTCTTCAAGCGCGACTGCGCCTGGCGCGCCTTGCTCGCCTTGTAGCGGAAGCGCTCGATGAAGCGCTCCATTCGCGCGATCTCGGCCTGCTGCGCCTCGATCGACTTGCCGAGCGCGATCTCGCGCGCGGCTTGCTCCTTGCGCCACTGCGCCCACGTCCCCGCGAAGAAGCGCGAGCGCCCGGCCTCGAGCTCGAGCACGGCCGTGCCGACGGCCTCGAGGAACCAGCGGTCGTGCGCGACGAGCACAACCGCGGCGTCGAGGTCGACGAGCGTCTGCTCGAGCCACTCGAGCGACTCGATGTCGAGGTGGTTCGTCGGCTCGTCGAGCAGCAGCACGTCAGCGCCCGTCGCCAGCGCGCGTGCGAGCGACGCCCGCGTTAGCTGTCCGCCCGAGAACGTCGCGAGCGGGCGATCGAGATCGTCGTCGCTGAAGCCGAGCCCGCGCGCCATCACGGTCGCGCGGTCGCGCCACAGATAGCCGCCCCGCGTCTCCAGCCGCGCCTGCGCGCGCGAGTAGCGGGCGAGCAGCGCCTGATCCGAGCTGCCCGCGGCCATCTCGCCCTCGAGCTTCGCCAGCTCCGCCTCGATCGAGATCTCCTCGGCGCAGCCCGACAGCACATAGTCGCGCAGCGCCATTCCGCGCTCGCGTGGCGGGCGCTGGTCGTGCAGCGCGATCCGCACGCCCTTCGCGACGCTCAGCTCGCCGCGGTCGATCGACGTCTCCCCCGCGAGCATTCGCAGCAGCGTCGTCTTGCCCGCGCCGTTTCGCCCGGCGATCGTCATCCGTTCGCGCCGCTCGAGTTTGAACGAGACGCCTTGCAGCAGCGGCTTGCCCGCCACGTCCTTGCGCATGTCAGATGCGATCAGAAGCGCCATAGACGGCTGATACTAGGGCCGTGAATTTGTCCGCCCGTGGCACGAGCACAGCCGGCCCGGATGGCCGGGCCGGCAACCGCGGAACCGCCGTCCCCTTGGCACGGGCACAGCCGGCCCGGACGGCCGGCCGTGTAACTGCCGTGGCGGCCGGAGCGGTCACAGGTTTGTATCTAGAAGCGAAGGCCGGCTCGGCCAAGAGGCCAGATGCCGGTTACGGGTCGGCAACGCGCAGAGCCTGACCCACCACCCGTCCCACCAGCCCGCGAGTCGCCCACGCCCTTCGGTAGCATCACGCAAGATGCGCCGCCTGAAGACCACGCTGTTCCTCTGGGCCCTGCTCGTCCCGCTCGTGCTCGCGTCTGTCGCGCAAGCGGAGAACGACGGCCGCGGCTTCTACGGCGCGACGAACGACAAAGTCGTCACCAACGCGGGCTTCATCCTGATCGTGTTCTTCCCGCTGTTCGTGCTGTTCATGAGCCTCCTGCAGAAACACCTCGAGAAGCGCAAGGAAGCCCGTACGTCGGCCCACAAAGCCCACGCGACCGACGCCCAGTGGCGCGGCGGCTGGTAGCGCTCAGCTCCTCGCCGCGCGGGCGCAACGCAACTCGCCGATGAGCGAGCAGACTCCGTCAGAGACGCAGGCAGCCACCGAGGCCGTTCGCTACGAGCGCCGCGGCGCGGCTGCGCTCGTCACGATCGACCGCCAGCACCGGCGCAACGCCGTCGACGGCGCGACGGCCGCGGCACTGCACGAGGCTTACCTGCGCTTCGAGGCCGACGAGGACGCGCGCGTGATGGTGCTGACCGGCGCCGGTGACGTCTCCTTCTGCGCCGGTGCCGACCTGAAGGCACAGGGGACTTTCGTCGAGCGGCTGATGAGCGAGGAGGGCCCGATGGGCTTCACGCGCCTGACGCCGTCGAAGCCGACGATCGCCGCGATCTCCGGCTTCGCCCTCGCGGGCGGCCTCGAGCTCGCGCTGTGGTGCGATCTGCGGATCGCCACGGAGGACTCGACGCTCGGCTATCCCGAGCGCCGCTGGGGCGTGCCGCTGATCGACGGAGGCACGCAGCGGCTGCCGCGGATCGTCGGCCTCGGCCGCGCGCTCGACCTGATCCTCACCGGACGGATGATCGGCGCCGCCGAGGCACATGCGATGGGGATGCTGACGGAGGTCGTCGCGCCGCGAAAGCATCTCGACCGCGCGCTCGAGCTCGCCGACGGCCTCGCGCGCTTCCCGCAGCGCACGATGCTCGCCGACCGCCGCGCCGCGATCGAGGGCTTCGGCCTGCCACTCGCGGACGCGCTCGCGCTCGAGGCGCAGGCCGGCCCGGAGGTCTTCGAGGAAGGCGCGCGCGGCGCCGCGCGCTTCGCCGCCGGCGAGGGACGCGGCGGCGCCGGAGCCGGCGCTTAGCGAGACGGCCCAGGCCGCGGCGCCCAGCAGCGGTGCGAAGGCGAACGCTGCGAAACAGCACGCGCGCACGCGCGGCTGAGCACGCGTACCGCAAGAGCGACCCTTCCCGCAGCAGCGTGCGGATAGGAGGTAGGCTCTGCTGCGCGATGGCCTACTTCGTCACAGGAGCGACCGGCTTCATCGGACGGCGCCTCGTCGAGCAGCTGCTCGACAAACGCCAGGGCAAGGTCTACGTCCTCGTGCGCGAGACCTCGCTCGAGCGCCTCGACGATCTGATCGAGCGCTGGAGCATCGTCGCCGGCACGGCCGCCGGCAAACGCGTGCAGCCCGTGATCGGCGATCTGCGCCGGCCGCTGCTCGGCGTCGAGTCGGAGCAGGTCGCGGAGCTGCGCGGCAAGATCAAACACTTCTTCCACCTCGCCGCCGTGTACGACATGACCGCGCCGGCTGAGCTGAACACGGCCGTCAACGTCGGCGGCACGACGCACGCCGTCGAACTCGCGCGCGCGGTCAACGCCGAGCACCTGCACCACGTCTCCTCGATCGCCGTCGCCGGCGAGTACAGAGGCACGTTCGAAGAGGAGATGTTCGACGAGGGACAGAAGCTGCCCTCGCCCTACCACCGGACGAAGTTCGAGTCCGAGCGGATCGTGCGCGAGCAGCCGTACGTGCCGTGGCGCGTGTACCGTCCCGGCATCGTCGTCGGCGACTCGCGCACCGGCGAGATGGACAAGGTCGACGGGCCTTATTACTTCTTCAAGGCGATCCAGCGCGCGCGCCAGCTGCTGCCCGAGTGGGCGCCGCTCGTCGGACCGGACTTCGGCAACACGAACGTCGTGCCCGTCGATTGGGTCGTCGATGCGCTCGAGCACATCGCGCACGAGCGCGACCTCGACGGCAAGGCCTTCCACCTGACCGATCCGCGCCGCCAGAGCGTCGCCGAGCTGATCAACGAGTTCGCCTCGGCCGCGCACGCGCCGCGGATCGCCGTCAGCGTCGACAAACGGCTGACAGACCCGCTGCCGAAGTGGCCGATCGCGCTCGCGCTCGACCTGCCGCCGTGGCGTCAGCTGCGCAAGCTCGCGCTGCGCGAGCTCGGCATCCCCGAGGAGGTGCTCGCGCACATGGAGCTCGTGCCGCGCTTTGACACGCGCGTCGCCGGGCGTGCGCTCGCCGGGACTCCGCTCGAGCGCCCGCCGGCGCTGCACGACTACGCGAAACGGCTGTGGGACTACTGGGAACGCGAGATGGACCCGCGGATGAGCGCCGGGCGCACGCTCAAAGAGGCGCTCGAGGGCAAGCACGTGATGATCACCGGCGCCTCCTCCGGGATCGGGCGCTCGACGGCGCTGAAGGTCGCCGAGGCCGGCGGCGTGCCGTTGCTCGTCGCGCGCAACGTCGACAAGCTCGAGGAGGCGCGCGCCGAAATCGTCGCCGCCGGCGGCACGGCGTACGTCTATGCCGCCGACATCGCCGACATGGAGTCCGTCGAACGGCTGATCGAGCGCGTGCTCGCCGACCACCGCAACGTCGACATGCTGATCAACAACGCCGGGCGCTCGATTCGCCGCTCGATCGCGCTCAGCTACGACCGCTTCCACGACTTCGAGCGCACGATGCAGCTCAACTACTTCGGTGCCGTCAAGCTGATCATCGGCCTGCTCCCGCACATGCGCGAGCGCGGCTCCGGACACATCGTCAACATCTCCTCGATCGGCGTGCAGACGAACCCGCCGCGCTTCTCCGCCTACGTCGCCTCGAAGTCGGCGCTCGACGCCTTCACGCGCGTCGTCGCCTCCGAGGTGATCGGCGACGGCGTCACGTTCACGACGATCCACATGCCGCTCGTGCGCACGCCGATGATCGCGCCGACGAAGATGTACGACGCGTTCCCCACGCTGACGCCCGACGAGGCGGCCGACATGATCTGCGAGGCGATGCGCTCGCGCCCGAAGCACATGGGCACGCGCCTCGGCACCATAGGTGAGATCGCCTATGCGCTCTCGCCGAAGACCGTCGACCGGATCCTGCACCTCGCCTATCGCGTGTTCCCTGACTCGGCCGCGTCGAAGGGCCAGCAGAACGAAGAGGAGAAGGCCTCCTTCGAGCAGATCGCGATGGCGACGCTGACGCGCGGCGTGCACTGGTAGGAGCCGCAGCGCGCCGCTCCGTGTTGGGATGATGGGGGCGTGAGCGACGCTCCCGCCATCGAGGTTCATGCGCTGAGCAAGCGCTACGGCGAGTTCGAGGCCGTCCGCGGGATCGACATCGCCGTGCAGCGCGGCGAGGTTTTCGGGCTGCTCGGGCCCAACGGCGCCGGCAAGACGACGACCGTCGAGATTCTCGAGGGCTACCGTGCCCGCACCGGCGGCGAGGTCTCGGTGCTCGGCTACGACCCAGGCAAGCGCAGCCGCGCGCTGCGCAAGCGGATCGGGATCGTGCTGCAGGCAGGCGGCGTCTATGGCTACATCACCCCGCGCGAGGCGCTGCGCCACTGGGCGAGCTTCTACCCGAAGCCGCGCGACGTCGAGGAAGTGCTCGCCCTCGCCGGGTTGACCGAGAAGGCCGATCAGCGCAGCCGCCGCCTCTCCGGAGGTCAATTGCGACGACTCGACTTCGCGCTCGCGCTCGTCGGCGACCCGGAGCTGATCTTCCTCGACGAGCCGACGACCGGCTTCGATCCCGAGGCGCGCCGCAGCGCATGGGAGACCGTGCGCAAGCTGCGCGACCTCGGCAAGACGATCCTGCTCACGACGCATTACCTCGACGAGGCGCAGGAGCTCGCCGACCGCGTCGCGATCGTCAAGGACGGGCGGATCCTCGCGATCGGACCGCCGCGCGAGCTCGGCGTCGGCGCGTCGCACTACCGCGTCGCCTACCGCACCCGCGACGGGCAGCTGATCGAGCGCCAGACCGATGACCCGACGGCGCTTCTCCACGAGCTGACCGCCGAGTCGCTCGCGCGCGGCGAAGCGCTCGATGAGCTGAGCGTCGGTCGCCCGACGCTCGAGGACGTCTACCTGGAGCTGACCGCCGATGGCTGAGACGCTGCTCGGCGACAACGCAGTTGCGCTTGGCTGGCGCCAGTACCGCCTCGAGCGCAAGATGTTCTGGCGCAACCCGAGCGCCGCCTTCTTCAACTTCGTCCTGCCGCTGCTGTTCCTCGCCGGCGGCGGCGCGATCCTCGCCGGCAACCAGCATCAGCTAAACCGCCTGATCCCGGCGATCGCCGCGATGAGCGTGATGTCGACGACGTTCACCGCGCTCGCCTACAACATCGTCTTCCTGCGCGAGCGCGGCGTGCTCAAGCGGATCCGCGGCACGCCGCTGCCGACGCTCTCCTACTTCGGCGGCGTCGCCGCCAACGCGGTCACGAACACAACGCTTCAGATCGGCATCGTGATCCTCGCCGGCAAGCTGATCTTCGGCATCGGCTGGCCGCGCGACTGGGTCGAGCTGATCGTCTTCGTGCTCGTCGGCGTCGTCTCGCTCGCCGCGCTCGGCGTCGCCTTCGCGCACGCGATCCCCAGCTTCGAGTCCACTGCCGCGTACGTCAACGCCGTCTTCCTGCCCGTCGTGTTCATCTCCTTCTACGTGTTCGACTCTCACAGCGCCCCGGGCTTTCTGCGCCAGATCGCCGAAGCGCTGCCGCTGAAGCCGCTGATCGACGGGCTCTACGGCGCGATCGTCACCGGCTCCGGGATCGGCAACCACTGGGACGCGCTCGCCGTGATCGCGCTGTGGGGCGTCTTCGGGCTGTTCCTCGCCGTGCGCGGGTTCTCGTGGGGATTCGAGGATTGACCGTGACCGACCAGCGAAAGGACCGACGATGAAGCAGCTCGCCGATGGCCTCTACCTGCTGCGCGGCTTCCCGCCGAACGCGATCAACGTCTATCTCCTCGAGGACGTCCTGATCGACGCAGCGACGAGACAGGGCGAGCAGCGCATCATGCACCAGCTCGAAGGACGCACCGTCAACGCGCACGCGCTGACGCATGCCCACCCCGATCATCAGGGCGCGAGCCACGCGATCTGCGAACGGCTGCAGATCCCGCTGTGGTGCGGCGAGGGCGACGTGCATGCGATGGAGACTCCCGGCGCGATCTCCAACAGCCAGGCGCCCGGCTGCCTCAACAACTTCCAGAAACGCTTCTGGACGGGGCCGCCGCACCCGGTCGCGCGAGCGCTGAAAGAGGGCGATGACGTTGCCGGCTTCACCGTGCTCGAGGTCCCCGGGCACTCGCGCGGACACGTCGCCTACTGGCGCGAGTCAGACCGCGCGCTGATCCTCGGCGACGTGCTCAACGGGATGAACCTGATGACAGGCAGACGCGGACTGCAGGAGCCGCCCGCGGTGTTCACGCCCGACCCCGCGCGCAATCGCGAGTCGGCGCGGCGGCTCGCCGCGCTCGCGCCCGAGCTCGTCTGCTTCGGCCACGGACCGCCGCTGCGCGACCCGCGCGCGCTCGCCGAGTTCGTCGCCAAGCTGCCCGACTGAGCCGGACGATGAGCGAGAGCATCTTCATCGCCGACGGCGAGCGCTTCGTCCCGACCGAGCAGGCCCGCGGCCCTTGGGATCCGCGCGCGCTGCATGGTGGTGCGCCCGCGGCCTTGATCGCAGCCGCATTCGAGCGCATCGAGCCTGGCGCAGGGCTTCGCATCGGCCGGCTCTCGTTCGAGCTCTTGCGCCCGATCCCGATGGCGCCGCTGACGCTCGTGACGCGCATCGTGCGCCCCGGCCGCCGCGTGCAGGAGCTCGCCGCCGAACTGCTCGCCGGCGACGAGTTGATCGTGCGCGCCGGGGCACTGCGCGTCCAGCCGGTCGCAGACGACGCCGCCGAACAGGCTGCCGGCGTCAGCGCGGACGCAGCGATGCAGCCGCCCTCCAGCGGCAAGCCGATCCGCTTCGCGCTCGACGAATCCTCAGAGGAGCCAAGCTTCGCCGCGTCCGCGATGGAGATGCGCTGGCTCGGCGACCCGCGCGCGCTCGGCCCTGGGCGCGTGTGGATGCACCTGCGCCATCCGCTGCTCCCAGGCGAGCCGCTCACGCCGCTTGCGCGCCTCGCCGCGACGGCCGACTTCTGCAACGGCGTCAGCGCCGCGCTGCCGTTCGAGCGCTTCGTCTTCATCAACGCCGACCTGACGATCCACCTGCAGCGCCTGCCGCGAGGCGACTGGATCGGGCTCGACGCGCTCACGCGCATGCATGCCGGCGGCCCGGCGCTCGCCGAAGGCACCTTGCACGACGAGCACGGCCCGCTCGGGCGCGCCTTTCAGACGCTCGTCGTGCAGGCGCGCTGAGGCCTCGTCAGCCACGCCGATGCAGGCGCGCTGAGCTTCGCCGCTCAACGCGGCGCCGAGCGCCACGCGACGAGCATGCTCGCAGCTCAGCGCTGGACGACGTCGCCGAGCGCAGCGTCGATCGCCGCGAGCGTGTCCTCGTCGAGCACGACGCCGGACGCGGACGCGTTCGCGTGGACCTGCTCCGGGCGGCTCGCGCCGACGATCGCCGAGGCGACGTTCTGCCGGCGCAGCACCCACGCGAGCGCGAGCTGCACCATCGTCAGGCCGGCCTGCTCGGCCACCGGCACGAGCCGCTGGACGGCCTCCAGCACCGGCGGCGCGACGAGCCGATCGATGAACGCGCTCATGCTCTCGCTCGCCGCGCGCGAGTCCTGCGGCGGCGGCTTGCCCGGCAGGTACTTGCCGCTCAGCACGCCCTGTGCCAGCGGCGACCAGACGATCTGCGAGATCTGCTCGCGCTCGCACAGCGGGATCAGCTCGGCCTCAGGGCCGCGCCAGAGCATCGAGTACTGCGGCTGGCTCGAGACCCAGCGCTCGACGCCCGGCAGCTCGAGCGACTGCTCGACCTTCTCGACAGGCCACTCGCTGAAGCCGATGCAGCGCGCCTTGCCGGCCTGCACGACCTCGCTCAGCGCCGCCATCGTCTCCTCGAGCGGCGTCTCGCTGTCATAGCGGTGGCACTGGTAGAGGTCGACATAGTCCGTCTTCAAGCGCGCGAGCGACGCGTCGATCTGCTTGTGGATCTGCGCCGCCGACAGACCGCGATCCTCGTCGGACATCGGAAAGAAGACCTTCGTCGCAAGCACATACGAGGAGCGCTCGCGGCCCGCGAGCGCGTCGCCGAGCAGCTCCTCCGCCGCCCCGCGCCCGTAGACGTTCGCGGTGTCGATGAAGTTGATGCCTGCGTCGAACGCCGCGTCGACGCACGCCTTCGCCTGCTCGCGCTCGACGCCACCCGAGTACGTCAGCCACGAGCCGAGGCTGATCTCCGAGACCTCCAGGTCGCTCGAGCCGAGCTTGCGCAACTTCATGCTGCGAGCTTATCCAGTAGTACGCTCGGGACGATGGCCCAAGCGCCGATCATCGACCCGAGCCTGAGCATCGCCTCGGTACGCCTCGACGTCGCCGACCTGAGCCGCAGCGCCGCGTTCTACGAGCACGTGCTCGGGCTGCCGCTGATCTCGCGTGAGTACGAGACGGCATTGCTCGGTGCCGACGCGCAACGCCCTGCGCTGGAGCTGCGCGCTCGCCGAGCCCGTCGCGCTCAGGCCGCACAGCACAGGCCTGTTCCACGTCGCCTGGCTGCACCCCTCGCGAGCGGCGCTCGCAGAAACCGTGCGACGCATCGTCGGCGCGCGCTGGCCGATCGACGGCGCGTCCGATCACGGCGTCTCCGAGGCGCTCTACCTGAGCGACCCCGACGGGCTCGGCATCGAGATCTACGCCGATCGACCGCGCGAAACCTGGCAGCGCCCGCCGGGCGGCCACGGCGTCGTGATGGTCACGCTCGCGCTCGACATCGACGACCTGCTCGCGCAGGCGCCCGGCGCGCCTAGCGAGTCTGTCGCGCCCGACACCTCGATCGGGCACGTTCACCTGAAGACGGCCGACGTCCCGCAAGCGAACGCCTTCTATCGCGACGTGCTCGGTTTCGAGGAGCAAGCGCTGCTCCCCTCCGCCGCGTTCCTCTCGGCCGGCGGCTATCACCATCACATCGGCCTCAACTCGTGGCAGAGCGCCGGTGCGAGCGCCTCGCCGCCAGACGCGCCAGGACTGCGCGAGATCGGCTTCGAGCTCGGCTCAGAGCCGAGCGTGGCAGCGCTGCGTGAAGCGCTCGCAAGAGCGGTGCCCGACGTGCTTCAGTCGCCGGCCGCCGACACAGTCACGCTCGAGGACCCCGACGGCATCCAGCTCGCGTTTGCGGCCAAGCCCGGCTCGACCGCGTAGCCGGGGTCGGCCCGCGCAGCCCCACGCCCGACAAGCGACAGTGCGCTCAGGCCGATGCGTCGCTGAGCCGTTCGAGCTCTGCCGGCGTGAGCTCGAGCTCGGCCAGCGCGACGAGCTCGCCGAGCTGCGCCGGCGAGGTCGCGCTCGCGATCGGCGCGAGCACGGTCGGCTGCGCCGCGAGCCACGCGAGCGCGACGGTCGCCACGGCAACGTCGTGCTCGGCCGCGATCGCATCGAGTGCGTCGAGCACCGCGAAGCCGCGCTCGTTGAAGTAGCTCTCGCGCACGCCCTGCGCGCGCGGGCTGTCGACCTGCTCGCCCTCGCGGCGGTACTTGCCCGTGAGGAAGCCCTGCGCGAGGCCGAAGTACGGAATGCATGCGACGCCTGCGCGCTCGCACAGCGACGCCAGCTCACCCTCGTATTCGCTGCGTTCGAGCAGGTTGTAGTGCGGCTGCAGCGCGACATACGACGCCATCCCGTCGCGCTCGCCGATCTCGAGCGCCTGCTCGAGCCGCGCAGCGCTGTAGTTCGACGCCGCCGCGCAGCCGATCAGCCCGTCGGCGATCAGCGTGCCGAACGCCGCGAGCGTCTGCTCGAGTGGCGTCTGCGGGTCGTCCTTGTGCGCGTAGTAGACGTCGATCCGATCCGTTTTCAGGCGCTGCAGCGAAGCTTCCGCGCCGTTGCGCACGTTCTCCGCCGACAGCCCCGCGAGCTCCGGCGACATGCCGACCTTCGTCGCGATCACGAGCCGATCGCGATTGCCGCGCGCAGCCATCCAGCGCCCGATGATCCGCTCCGACTCGCCCGCCCCGCCGGGGCCGCGCCGCCCGTAGCTGTCGGCTGTGTCGATGAAATTGCCGCCGGCCGCGACGTAGGCGTCGAGCACGTCGAACGAGCGCTGCTCGTCGATCGCCCAGCCGAACACGTTGCCGCCGAGGCAGAGCGCGAAGACGTCGAAGTCTGTGTCGGCGAGGCGTGCGATGCACCCAGCCTAGCCGCACGTCCGTCAACCGTCAGGAACGAAACGCAGAGAATTAAGTTGCGCTTCAGGCACAGCGCGCAATGTAGGTGACGGGAGGACATGACCCCCGAAACCCCGAGGAGGGTGTTATGCCCAGAATCATCGTCACGACCGATCCATCGGCGGCAACCGACCGCCACGAGGCGCCAGTCCTGCTCGACGAGCGCGTCGACTCGCTGCACCTCAGCGACGACCACGCCGCCGAACAGCTGATCGAGCGCCTCGCCTGGGCCGTCAACGACGCCGAGGACACCCAGCGCTCGCTGGCTCGCTGACAGCGACAGCAGAACAAGAGCGCCCCGAGGCGGTCGCGGGTCAAGCGTCGCAAGGACGCACCCCTTCGGGGCACAGGCAGTTCGCGTGGCGTGCTCTGCACGCGAGCGACTGAGGACGCAGCGACGCGCCGGCCCGCGGCCGCCTAGCGTCGTCGGCCCATTGCGAAGCTCTGGACCGGCGGCGCGACGGCGCGCATGCTCGAGCCGATCTCCTGCGCTTCGTCCTCCTGCTCGGAGCCTGCGGCCGTCTGCGGCTCGGGCAGGTGATGCACACGCGCGGCGAGCGCCTCGCGCTGCTCGCCCTCGATGCCACCCGAGACATAGCCCTCGAGCGCAGCGAGCTCACGCACGATCACGTTGACGACGCCTTCGGCGCGCTCCACGCGACCGCGCGCCAGCAGCAGCGGCTCGGCCCTCGCAAGCTGGCGATGGCGCTCGTAGACGGCCTTCGGCACGACGAGGTTCGTCGTGCCGAACTCGTCCTCGAACAGCAGGAACATCGTCCCTCTCGCCGTTCCCGGCCGCTGCCTGGCGATCACGAGGCCGGCCATCGCCACCGCGCCGCCACTCGGCAGGCGCGCGAGCTGCGCGCTGGTCACGAGCACGACCGGGTCGGCGCCGCTCGGCACCTCTAGCCGATCGCGCAGGATCGCCATCGCGTGATCGCCGATCGTCACGCCGCTCGTCGCGTAGTCCGCGATCAGCCGCTGCCAGCGCCCGAGCGAGCGCAGCCGCGGCGGCGCCGGCAGCTCGAGCGGCAACGCAAGCTGGGTGCCTTCCGTCGCGCTTTCGCCCGCGGCGGCGATGCCCAGCTGCCACAGCGCCGTGCGCCTGCCCGTCTCGGCAACCGACCGCTGCTCGCCCACCGTCGCACCGGTCGCGATCTCGTCGCACGCGCCCGACCAGGCGAGCTGCTCGAGCGTCCTGCGCCGCACGCCGATCCGCCCGGCCAGCTCCGCGAGGCTCGCAAAGGGTCCGTTCTGCTCGCGCTCGGCGACGAGCTCGCCCATCTCGGCGCTCGTCACGTCCTTGGTGTAGCCGAGCCCGAGGCGCACGCCGCGCTCCTGCACCGTGCACTCCACCTCCGACGCGTTCACGTCGAGGCGCAATATCGCGATGCCGCGGTGCTCGGCCTCGTGCACGAGGCTGTCCGGCGCGTAGAAGCCCATCGGCTGCTCGTTCAGCAACGAGCAGAGAAACTCCGCTCCGTAGTGCACGCGCAGCCATGTCGACTGGTAGGCGAGCAGGCCGAAGGCTGCGCTGTGCGCCTTCGGAAAGCCGAAGCCAGCAAAGCCCTCGATCTTCTGCCATACCTGCTCGGCCACCTCGCGATCGGCGCCGCTGTGGCGGATCGCGCCCTCGACGAAGCGTCCGCGATGGCGCTCGAGCATCTCCTGCGAGCGCTTGCGGCTCATCGCCCGGCGCAGGCCCTCCGCCTCGCCCGGCGTGAAGCCGGCGATCGCTTCGGCGACTTCCATAACCTGGTCCTGGAAGATGATCGTGCCCAGCGTGTCGCGCAGAACCGGCTCGAGCGACGGATGCTCGAACGGGATCTCATACGCCGGATCCTCGCGCAGGCGCCGCCGGCGCTCGATGTACGGGTTGATCGCCCCGCCCTGTATCGGCCCCGGGCGGATGATCGCCACCTGGACCGCCAGGTCGTCGAGGTTTTCCGGTCGCGTGCGCCGCAGCGACTGCATCTGCGCGCGGCTCTCGATCTGAAAGACGCCGACCGTGTCGGCCTCGCGGATCGCCGCGAACGTCTCCTTGTCGTCGAACGGAATCCGCGAGAGGTCGATCCGCTCGCCGCGCACACGCTCGATCTGCTCGACGCAGCGCTCGACCGCCGAGAGCATCCCCAGCCCGAGCAGGTCGATCTTCAGAAAGCCGCCGTCCGAGCAGGAGTCCTTGTCCCACTGGACCATCTGCCTGCCCTCCATCGCTGCCGGCACGACCGGGCAGCAGTCGATCAGCGGCCTCGTCGCGACGATCATCCCGCCCGAGTGCTGCGAGAGATGCCGCGGCAGCCGGTGCGCCTCCTCGACGAGCCTTTCCAGCCAGTCCCAGCGCGCCGAGCGCGGCGCGGCGTCGTTCCGGGCCGCCGCGCCGATGCCACCCCCACTGCCTGAGCCGCCGTCGCGCCCTTCCTCCGCGCCTGCCGTCGCATCCTCTCTCCCCGGACCGGCGCCGCCGCTTGCCAGGTCGTGCTCGGCGCCTGAGCCATAGCGCTCCGCGCCGCGCGCCATGCGCTCGATCTCGCCCGGCGGCAGGCCGAGGACCTTTCCCAGCTCGCGGATCGCGCCGCGCGCGCGGAACGTCGGAAAGGCCGCGACGAGCGCCGCGTGGTCGGCGCCGAAGCGCTCGTGCACGCGCGGGATCAACACCGCGCGAATGTCGCGCGGGAAGTCGAGGTCGATGTCGGGCAGCCCGCGCAGGTCCTCGTGCAGGAAGCGCCCGAGCGTCAGCTTGCTCGCGATCGGATCGATGTGCGAGAGCCCGATCAGGTAGCAGACGAGCGAGGAGACCGACGACCCGCGCCCGCGGCCGGGGGCCATCAGCGCGCGCACGGAGCCGGCCCCGCGCACCTCGCTCGCCACCTCGCGCGCGAGCGCGAGCATTTCGTAATGCAAGAGGAAGAAGCCGGCGAGCCCCAGCTTGCCGATCACGTTCAGCTCCTGCACGAGGCGCGCGTGCGCCTCGCCATGCGCCGCCGAGGAGTCGTAGCGCTCGCGCAGGCGCTCCGCGCACAGCTCCGCGAGCTTGCGCTCCGCGCTCTCGTCCTCCGCGCCCGGATAGCGATAGCCGAGATCCTGCGTCAGGTCGAACGTCAGCCGCTCGGCCAGCAGCAGCGTCTCGCGAACCGCCTCGGGGTGGTCGGCGAAGCGGCTCGCCATCGCTTGCGGCGAGGCCATCACATGGCTCGTGTTGCCGCGCCGCAACGGCTCTGAGGCGTCGAGCGTCGTGTGGTTGCGCAGCGCGACGAACGCGTCCTGCAGCTCCGCCCTGCGGCGCGCGTGCGCGTGCACGTTCCCGCTCGCCACGCATGGCACGCCGAGGCGTCTCGCGAACGCCGCCAGCGCACGGTTGCGCGCTCGATCGTCGCGCGCGTACGGCCGCTGCAGCTCGACGCGCAGGTTCTCCGCGCCGAAGGCGTCGAGCAGGCGCCGAGCTACCGGCTCGTCGCCGACGCCATGACCGATCGCCGAGCGATCGGCGCATCCTGTCAAGCAGACGAGCCCCTCTGCATGGTCGAGCACCGCCTGCAGCTCCGCCGCCGGCTCGGTCCGCTCGCGCCGCGACGAGCCCTCGCGCGTGAGCGCATGCGCGTGCGTGAGGATCCTGCAGAGGTTGCGCCAGCCGCGTTCGTCGCGCACGAGCAGCGTGATGTGGCGCCCGCTCGCGAGATCCAGCTCGGCGCCGTGGATCGCGCGGATCCCGTGGTCGAGCGCGACCTGGGCCAGCTCCATCGAGCCCGAGACCGAGTTGTGGTCAGTCAGCGCAAGCGCCGTGTGGCCGAGCTCGCTCGCGCGTTGCGCGAGCTCGTCGGGCAGCGAGACGCCGTCGAGGAACGAGTAGGCCGAGTGGCAGTGAAGCTCGACATATGGCGGCGTCGGGGCGCTCATCGGCGCACGCGAGCCGCCTCGCGCCATCTCACGCCCCTTGGGCGAACCAGCCGCCGGGGCGTT
This sequence comes from Solirubrobacteraceae bacterium, assembly GCA_035552575.1. Taxonomy (GTDB): domain Bacteria; phylum Actinomycetota; class Thermoleophilia; order Solirubrobacterales; family Solirubrobacteraceae; genus Palsa-744. The sequence continues at coordinate 18,867 of DASZLB010000083.1, forward strand.
CGTCGTCTCCCGCCGCTCCGAGATCGTGGAAGACGACCAGGTTGCGCCCGAGCGTTGTCACCACCTCCCAGTAGCGGCGTCGCAGCGGCCGGCCCGTCCACCAGCGATCCTCGACCAGCCACGACTCGCGGACCAGCTCGACCGCGCGGCCGTCGACCTGCAGCGGGACGCCCCCGGCCCCGCTGCGCACCCGCGCCGGGCGCGGCAGGTTGAGCCGGGTCCGCTTCGCAGCGGCCGACGAACCGGTCCGTGCCGCGCCGCTCATCAGCCCGGCAGCGGCGTGAGCACGACCCGTCGCTCCGGCACGCGCGAATCCGGATCCACGCAGACGGCGCGCATCGCCGCGTCCTCTCCAGCCACCGCGCGCATCTGCGCGACCGCCTCGCGCAGGCGCGACGCACGGGCCGCGCGCGCTTCTCCCAGCAGCGCCCCCTGCTCGCCGGCGGGCGGGCCGAAGCGCTCGACCGAAAGACCCAGCGTGGCCGCCGGCACCGGCAGCAACAGCAAACGCAGCGACAGTGCCAGCGAGATGCGATCGCGGTCGCCGAGCGCCTGGCGAAAGACGACGCGCTCGCGCCAGCCACCCCCCGAGAGCAGGCGCGCCGAGAGCGTGACAGCCCGCAGCGAGCGCCCTCGACGCTCGCTGCGCGCGAGCAGACGGTCGACCAGCACGCCGAGCGTGCGCTGCAGCGACTCGCCCGAGCTAGCGTCGCCGACGCTCATCGTCTCCTGCAGTCGCTCCTCGGGCCGGCGCGGGCGCAGCAGGCTGTCGCCGCCGCAGGCAAGCTCGTGAGCCAGCACCCCCGTCTCCCCGAAGCGGTCCGCGAGCTCGGGACGCCCCAGACGCACCAGCTCGCCGAGCGTACGCACACCGAGGCGCGTCAGCGGCTCGAGCAGCTGCTCGGTCTCCGCGCGGAAACCGAGCAGCTCGATCGGGCGCGTGGCGAGCCAGCGCCGGGCCTCCTTGCCCTCGAGCACCAGCGGGCGGCGCGAGCGCACCGCCAGGGCCGCCGCCAGCGCACAGAAGCGCGTCGGCCCCGCCCCCACGCGCAGGTGGCGCTCGCCGTGCGGCGCCGCCCCTCCGGCCGGGCTCCCCAGACCCGGACCGGCGCCGCGCACGGCGGCGATCGTCGCCGCATCCGTGCCGTGCAGTGCGCGCAGCGGCTCGGTCTCGAAGTACGCGAGACCCGGGCGCGCCGGCTCGACCGCCGCGCCGATCGCCTCGAGCGAGCACAGCGTGGACTCCCACGCTTCGTCCACCCCCACAGGGTCGGCAGCGACGAGCGCCAGGTCCGGGCAGCGTGCGAGCGCCTCCCCAAGCGCCATACCCTTTCGCACGCCGCGCGCCTCGGCTGCGCCCGAGACTTCCCCTACGCGCTGCTCGGAGCCCGGCATCGGCGCCGTCGCCACCGCACGGCCGACAAGCGCACGCGCCCCTCCGGCGGCGAGAACCAGCTCGAAGCGAGGCATGTAGACGCAGACGACCATGTACGAACATATGTTCGCATACGGCGCCGACAGATGCCAAGCGGGCTGGCCGAGCGGCTTGGCCGGGCGGCCGGCTCAGTCCATCGTCAGCGGCCCCTCCGCGGAGCCGCTGAGGAACTGCCTGACGAACGGGTTGTCCGAGGAGAACATCCGCTCGGCGTCGCCGGCCTCGACGATCCGCCCCTTCCACAGCACCGCGATGTATTCGCCGATCTGCCGCGCCGAGGCGATGTTGTGCGTGACGACGATGTAGGTGCCTTTGTGGATCTGGTGCATCTCCTGGATCAGTTCGCACAGGAGCGCCGTGCGCACCGGGTCGAGGCCGGAGTCGGGCTCGTCGAAGATCACGACGTCGGGTTCCATCACGAGCGCGCGCGCGAAGCCGGCGCGCTTGCGCATTCCGCCGGAGAGCTGCGACGGCGCATCGTCCATCGCGTCGCCGAGGCCGACGTCGGTCAGCCGCTCGGTGACGATCTTCGCGATTTCGGCCTCGCTCTGATCGGTGTGCTGGCGCAGCGGGAAGGCGACGTTGTCGAACACCGACATCGAGCCGAACAGCGCGCCGTCCTGGAACAGCACGCCGATCCGCTGGCGCAGCTCGAGCAGCTTCGGCATCGTCAGTTTCGGCACGTGTTCGCCGTGTACGACGACGTCGCCCGAGTCGGGGAACATCAGCCCGATCAGGTGCTTGATCAGCACGCTCTTGCCGGTTCCCGAGGGGCCGAGCACGACCGTGATCGTGTCGTCCGGGATCGCGACCGTCAGCCCGTTGAGCACCGGCACCCCGCCGAGGCGCTTGTGCACGTCGGTGCAGCGGATCGACCAGTCGCCCTCGTCCGGGTTGCCCGTCAGGTCGACGTCGGTGTTGTGGAACTGGTACTCGTCGCTCATCATTTTCCAGCGTAGACGACGTGCGGGTACTGGCTCGTCTGACCGTTGAACGTGAACGGGCCCTGCTGGTTGCACGCCGGGGCCGGGACTTTGTTTGGCGTTTCCGGAGCGTTGGCGACGTTGAATTCGATCAGCTGGTTGATCAGTTCCTGGGAGATCGTCGCGTTCGGCGGCCCGCTGACAGACGGGACCGGGTTCGCGCAGCCGCTGGTGTTGAAGACCTGCAGGCCGCCGTTGGCGATCGCGCGGAAGGCGCCCGGCTTGAAGTACGGGTTGGCGCGGTTCGTGCCGGGCTGTTTCGCGTAGACGGCGAGGCTCTCCGGGTTGAGCACGTTCATGATCCGCAGGTAGTGCTGGGCGGGGCTGCCCGGGGTGTTCGTGTTGCTGCCGTGCGCCTGCGTCGAGGCGGTGAAGTTGGCGAAGAACGCCTGCAGCTCTGGGACGTATTCGCCGAGGTACTGCAGGAACGGATCGAAGTTGTGCAGGATCGGACGGAAGTTTTCGAGCTGCGTCGTCGTCAGGTCGAGCATCTTGCCCGTCGCCGGGAGCCCCTTCTTCGCGGCCTTCGTCAGCGGCCCGAGCGAGCTGAGGAAGCTGTCGAACTGCGGCGCGAACGGTTTCGCGGCCTGCAGCAGCGGCGCGAGCTTCTTCTCGACGGCCTTGAATTCGTCGAGGAACGGGCTGGCGTCGTCGCCGAAGCGGTCGAGTTCTTTCAGCGCCACGCGCGAGTTCTTCTCGAACGCCGGCAGCGCTCGGAACGCGGCTGCGAAGGACTGGCTGCCTTCGGCCAGCGCGTGGAAGCTGTGCTCGCCGTTGACGATCAGTCCTTCGAGCTGGTGGTCGCGGCTGCCGAGTGCGTTGAACACGACGCCCGTGTTCTTGATCAGCGCGCGAACGGCGCCCTCCTGCGAGTCGAGGATGCCGACGAGCGTGTTGGCGTGTTCGACGAACGGGTGCAGCGAGGAGAACGCCGCGTTGATCTGTTCGCCGCGCCCGTCGATTCCTTCGGCGACCGACTGCTGCCAGATCTGGAAGTCGCGGCGCGTCTTCGGGTCGAACGCCGAGAGGATCCCGTCGAGCGTGACCGACGGTTCGACCTGCGCGTCGGCGAGTTGCCCGTTGTCGGGCAGGAACGGACCCGAATGACCGCCTTTCTGCGGGATCAGCTGGACGTAGGTCTCGCCGAGCAGCGTCTTCTGACGCAGGATCGCGTGCATGTTCGCGCGGATCGGCGCGTACTTCTGGCTGATTTCAAGTTCGGCGCGGGTACGTCCGCCTTTGCCGAGTTTCAATGCGACAACGCGGCCGATATCGACGCCGCTGATACGCACTTCGGACTGTTCGGCGAGCGCGAGCGACGCCGGGAAGGAAACCGTCATCCGGTAGCCCTTCGGCTTCAGCGGCAGTGGGCCGCCGAACGACTCCCAGAGGAACAGCAGCAGCCCGAAGCAGCTCAGCACGAAGAGGATGATCACGATCATGTTGGCGAGTGTCGGCGCGCGCTTCTGCATGCTCAGCGACCTCCCCGCGACGCGCTCGTATGCGCCTTTGCCTTCGCGCCGGAGGCGGACTGTGCCTTGCCGAACGCCGGCGTCAGGCCGCCGAGCAGCTTCGAGGCCGGCGCCTTTGGCTTCTTCACCTCGTGCGCAGCACTGCCTTTGGCGCCTTTGATCAGTCCGTTGCTGATGCACGCCTGCGCGTCCGGCGGGTTGAGCAGCCCGACGAGCAGGTTCACGTTCGGGTTGACCGAGCCGACCGCTTTCAGCAGCGGCGCGACTTCGCAGTTGAGGTAGACGAGCGTGCGCCCGAGCACGCCGTTGGCGTCAGAGGAGCTGACGACGCTGTTGAGGTTGTGGTTGGCCCAGTCGAGGAAGAACAGGAAGCCGCCTTCGCTCTTGCCCGGGTTGTGCGCGAGCTCGTTGAAGAATTCGTTGAACACGCCGAAGCTCGCGGCGAGCTTCGGGAAAGCTTCGGCGAGCTGCTTCGTGTCGGGCGCGACTTCGTTGACTGTCGGCAGGATTTCACGCGCGAACGGGCGGATGTCGTTCTTGATGATCGGTGTCGTCGCGAGCGTCAGCTTGCGCGTCGCCTCGTTGGCCGGGCCGAGGGCGCTCGCGAACGGCTGCAGTTTGTGCAGCGTCGGGCCGAGGACGTGTGCTGCTGTCGCGAGCTTGCCGAGGCCGCTCTTCGTCTTGTTCAGCGCGCCGGGCAGTTCTCGGACGAGGCTCTGGACGTTCTGGTCCTCTTTCGCGAACGTCCCGAACACGGCGTTGGAGGCATCGACGAGCTCCGCGAGCTGCTTGTCCTTGCCGCCGAGCGCTTCCGTCAGCAGCCTGAAGTTGTGGATCGCGCGTGCCGTGTTGGCGTGGCGCAGAGCGAGTTCGGAGGAGATTTCCTTCACCTCGCGCGCGAGCGGGTTGAAGCGCTTCAGCGTCGCCGAGAACGCTTTGCCGTTTTCCTTGAAGCCTTCGCCGGCGCCTGCCAGCAGCTCCTGCAGATAGGAGCGCGTTTCGGCGTCCAGCGAGGAGAGGAATTCGTCGAAGTTGACGTTCGGCGCGGTCTGTGACAGCGGCAGCGTCGCGCCGCTTGGCAGCTTGCCCGCCGACGCCGTGCCTGGGTTGACCTCGACGGTGATGTCCTGCAATTGCGTCTTCGGGCGCAGCAGCAACGTCGCGTTGCGATAGATGCGGGCGTATTTCGGCGTCACTTTCATCGTGATCGTCGCGACGCCGTTGTGCAGGTCGACGCTCGCGACTTCGCCGATCTTCGCGCCGGCGATCGTCACGGCCTGGCCCTGTCCCGGCGTCACGGCCTGCGCGGTCTGGATGTCGGCCTTCAGCGTGTAGTAGTCACGGCCCAGCACCGGCACCCAGCCCGGAAGCTTGAGGTTCTCGTGCGCGAGGATGTAGCCGCCGACGGCCGCCGCGATGACGATCATCACGACGATCGAGATGAACGCCGTGCGGTAGCGCTCGATCTGGTCGCGGACGGACAGCCCGCCCTCGTGTTTGTGCCCGGTCTCGGCCATCAGCCGCTCCCGTCCGCGGGGCCCGAGGAGAGCGGACCGTTGAATTCGGGCAGCGCCTGCGTGTAGCACGGCACGAGCGGCTCGTAGGCCGGCTCGGTTTTCGGGAACGCCGGGCGCGTGCCCTGCGGCGCCAGCGAAGCATGCGCGAGCAGCTTCAGGCCTTCTTTGCCCGGGTGACCCTCGACGCTCGCTGCGCCCGAGCGGATCGTCGGCCCGCCGCTGCCGGTCAGGAACTGCGTCATCGTGCCGTTGCCGTCGAACGTCTGCCCGATCCCGGCCACGCCCGTGAGCGCGTACCAGAACTCCTTGTAGTCCTCGACGCCGGTCGTCGAGGAGCCGTCTTGCAGCCGCGTGTTGCCGGCCGGGATGATCACTTTCGTCAGGCACTTGTTGAACAGTTCGGCCTGTTTCTGGAACGGCACCTGTTCGGCCGTAAGCTTGGCGAGCTGCGGCGTCGCGGCGAGCAGGCCCTTGGCGACGCCGCCGAGCTCGTTCGGCGCCAGCGACGCTTCGACCTGCTCGATCCACGGGAGCGTCGCGGTGACCGTCTGCGGCGTGTTGTTGACGCCCGGCAGGATGTCTTTCGCGAACGTCTTCGTCGCCGGGAACGCTGCGTCGAGTTCGCGCAAGCCGGTGTTGACGCTGTGCAGCGCACCGGGCAGTTCGGCGACCGCCCTGCGCAGGCTCGGCGATTGCGCGGCGAATGAATGGAAGAAGCTGTTGAAGTTGCCGATCAGTTCGCCGAGCTGCTGTTCGTGGACGTTCAGCGCGGCTGTGACTTTGCCGACGCTCTGCACGAGCTTGGACAGGTCGTGCTGTTCGGTGCCGCCGATCGCCTGGTTGATGATCGCGCCGCCGCGCTCGGCCGAGGGCGCGATGCGATAGAGCTTGTTCAGCGATTCGGCGGCGCTGAGCCCGCGCACTTCGGGGTCCTGTTCGGCATTGTCGGCCTTCGACGGCTTGCGTGTCAGCCCGTCGCCGTAGCCGATCAGGAAGTTCTGCAGGTTCGCCCGCGTGTCGGTGTTCAGCGCGTCGAGCACCTGATCGAGCTGAACGGGGTCGGAGCTCTGCGTGCTCGGCAGCGTCGCGCCCGAGGAGAGCGTCTTCGTCGACGGGCTGCCCGGCTGCAGTTCGACGAACCAGTTTCCTTCGAGGAAGATCCGTGGGCGGATCTTCACGGTCGCGTCCGAGTGCAGCGGCAGGCCGCGCGATTCGATTTCCATGCTGACGAGCGCCGTCGAGCCGTCGCGCTTGATCTGAGTGACCTTGCCCACGTCGACGCCGGCGATCCGCACGGGTGACTTGCCTTTGATGTTGATCGCGCTCGCGAACTGGGCGTTCAGGCGGAAGCCGTGTTTGAACGGGATGTGCTTCGTGAAGCCGAAGTAGATCGCGATCGCGACGATCACGAGGAACACGATCGCGAAGCGCACCGGGCTCGTGCGGTTCAGCTCGACGACCGGGATCTCGTCGTGGCGGCGCCACCAGCGCAGACGGCTCACGATTTCTTCCCCTTCGTCTTCTTCTTCGCCTTAGTCGTCTTCGGCGCCGTCGCGATGCCGAGCTCCTTGAGCTGCGCGGCAGAGTACTTTTCGCCGTACAGGTTCTGGTCGCGCGAGGTGAATTCGCGGTTCGTCGCGACGTTCGCCGGGGCGCTGTTGCCGTCGACGAGCTTGCCCGGTTCGTATTTCTCGTTGGCCGATTCGCACAGTTTCGCCTGCCCCGGACCGGCCACGTTCGGGTACGGGTTCAAGTGCACGTGGTTGTTGTCGACGACCGCGTTGGAGCTGACGTTCGCCTTCTGCGTCGACGGCCCGTTGGCCGGCACCGCGGAGGGGAAGCCCTCGTTGTTCGGACCCGTCGGCGCGAGCACGAGACCGGCGCGTCCCGTCGTGCCGACGCCGATGTTCTGCGACTGCAGGCTTGCGACGTTGCGGAACGCCAGCGTCAGGTAATTGCAGTACGCCTGCTCCGGCGCGAGCCCGGCGAACACCGGGTTGCCGTACTGCAGCGTCTGCGTGAAGTCTTCGAGGCTCACCGTGACGACCGGGTTTTCGGCGAACCTCTGCAGCTGCTGCGCCGACGCCGCGAGCTGCGTGTTCAGCTTGGTCGCTTCGCGCAGGTTGACCGCGCCGACCGCGATCGCATCGCCGAGCGGCTTGGCGACCGTCGTCAGCGCTTTCGCGCTGGGGCGCAGCAGCCGCATGAACTCGGTGCTCTTTTCGGTGAATTCGGCCTCGTGCGGCAACGAGTAGATCGCCTGTTCGAGTGAGGCCGGCCCGCCCTCTGTCGCTTCTTCGAGCGATTTCGCGACGCTGGCGAACGCCGTGAAGAACGTGTCCTGCTCGCTGAAGAAGTCGGCGTTCTGCTGGGCGACCGGGGCAGTCTCTTCGGCGGGACGGTCGAGACCTTTGAAGAAGCCGCGCAGGTCGGTCTGCGGCGAGGCGAGGTTGCGCAGCACGGGGATCCCGTGTTCGACGAGCGGGCGCAGCGTGTGGATCGTTTCGTTGAGCCCGAGCCCGCGGCCGGCGAGCCCGTCACCGAAGTTGTTCGTGTTGACCTGGATCGCCGTGCGCGTCTTTTCGTCGAACATGTTGAACAGCTGATCGATGTCAACCGGTTCGCGCGCGAGCTTGATCTCCTGCCCGGCCTTCAGCGTCTTCGTCGAGCTGCCCTTTTCGAGTTCGAGGTACTTCAGCCCGATCGCCGAGACCGACAGCACGATCGCCTTCGTGTCGACCGGCAGCGGTTCGACCTTCTTTTCGAGGTGCAGCGTCGCGACGGCCGTGACACGTCCCGTCTGCGGATCCTGGTGAGGCGAGAGCGAGCCGATCAGCCCGACGCGCGTGCCCGCGATCCGCACCTGGTTGGAGGGTTGCAGACCCGAGCCCTCGGGCAGCACGACCTTGACGTTGTAGGTCGGCACGAACGGCAGTCCGTTGTTCGCGTTGTAGGAGAGGAACACGGCGACGACGACGATCAGCGTCGTCACCGCTCCGATCAGCAGCGGACTCCCGGCGAGCGAGCTGTTGCGACGGCGGTTCATGGCGTCTGCGTGGGGTCGCAGCTGAGCTGTT
>DASZLB010000084.1:0-4536 GCA_035552575.1 Solirubrobacteraceae bacterium
TGCGAGGGGAGGCCGAGGGCCCGACGCTGTGCTACCTCGGCCACGTCGACACCGTTCTCGCCAACCCGGCCGACTGGACGCGCGACCCCTGGTCGGGCGACGTCGCCGACGGCTATCTGTGGGGACGCGGCGCGCTGGACATGAAGTCCCAGGTCGCCGCCGAGATCGCGGCCGGCGCGTCGCTGGCGCGCTCGGGCTGGCGCCCGGCGCGCGGCGAGCTGCTGATCGTGGCGGTCGTCGACGAGGAGACCGGCGGCGAGCTCGGCGCCCAGTGGATCACCGAGCAACACCCCGAGAAGGTCCGCTGCGACCTGCTCGTCAACGAGGGCGGCGGGGCGGTGTTCGAGTACCGCGGAACGCGCTGCTACGGCGTCTGCTGCGCCGAGAAGGGCGTCTTTCGCTTCACCCTCACGACCGACGGCGTCGCCGGACACGCCTCGATGCCGGGCATGGGCGAGAACGCGCTGCTGAAGATGGGGCCGCTGCTGGATCGCCTCGCCGCGCGCCAGCCGAGCTACGAGCTGACCGAGGAGCCGCGCGGGTTCCTGCGCGGGCTTGGCGAGGACGCGGAGGATCCGGCCGGCTCGATCGCGCGGCTGCGAGCCGCCGATTCGCGCCTGGCGACGATGTTCGAGCCGATGCTCGGCGTCACGTTCACGCCGACGCGGATTCGCGCGTCGGAGAAGATCAACGTGATTCCGAGCCGTGCCGAGCTGAAAGTCGACTGCCGCGTGCCGCCGGGTCTCGGCGAGGAGCAGGTGCGCCGGGGGATCGCGGAGGTGCTCGGCGAGGAGGACGGCTTTCGCGTCGAGTTCACCGAGCAGGTCGTCGGCAACCGCTCGCCGATGGATTCGGAGCTGATGAGGACGATTATCAATTGGATCGGTCGGCGCGATCCAGGTGCGGAGGTCGTGCCGGTGATCCTGCCGGGCTTCACCGACTCGCGCCACTTTCGCGCGGCTTTCCCGGAGTGCGTCGCGTACGGATTCTTCCCGCAGCGCCACCAATCGCTGATCGAGACGGCGCCGCTCGTGCACTCCGCGGACGAGCGCATCGACGTGCGCGATCTGCGCTTTGCGACGGAGTTCTTCAGCGATCTCGCCGTCTCGGCGCTCGGCTGAGCGCGCGCCGCGGTAAGGCGGCGGCGGAGCACGTTAGAGGGACTCCGAGGACTGCGCACGTATGCGCAGGTTTGCGCACGTTCACCGTGAAAGATCTTGCGAATGTGACAGGTGAACCCTCGCAATCGAACATCCGATTAGCAATACTGAGTCGATGCCAAGGATGGTGGATCTGCTCGCCGGGACGAGCTCGGGGGTTGAAGCGACGGTGCGCCACGTTCTGACGGCGCCGCCGAAGCAATTGGCGAGCGCGCTGCTGAGCTACGCGCACTCCTCGCACGCGCTCGTGCCCGTCGCGGCGTTCCACCAGGCGGGGCCGCTCGTCGTCGCGGCGGCCCCGGCGCACACGTCGATCGTCCAGCAGATCCAGAACGCGGCGTACAACTGGTCGCCGGTCGTGATGATCGTCTTCTTCATCGCGCTGATCTTCGTCATGTGGCGCACGTTGAAGGTGATGCCGCGCGTCAAGCCGCAGCAGATCAAGCCGTCCTCGGAAGAGTCGGTCTCGTTCGCGGACATCGCCGGCGTCGACGAGGCGAAGGCGGAGCTCGAGGAGCTCGTCGAGTTCCTGCGCGACCCGAAGCCGTTTCAGGAGCGCGGCGCGAAGGTGCCCAAGGGCGTCCTGCTGCACGGCCCGCCGGGGACCGGCAAGACGCTGCTCGCGAAGGCCGTAGCGCACGAATCGGGCGCGCAGTTCTTCGCTCAGTCGGCGGCGTCGTTCGTCGAGATGTTCGCGGGCCTCGGCGCCGCGCGGATCCGCCGGCTGTTCGAGGTCGCGCGCAAGCACGAACCGGCGATCATCTTCATCGACGAGCTCGACGCCGTCGGCGGACGCCGCGGCTCGGACATCTCCGGCGAGAAGGACCAGACGCTGAACCAGCTGCTCGTCGAGATGGACGGCTTCGCCTCGAGCGGGCGCGTCGTCGTGATCGCGGCGTCGAACCTGCTCGACAAGCTCGACCCGGCGCTGCTGCGCCCGGGACGCTTCGACCGTCAGGTGTTCGTCGTGCCGCCGGATGTGCGAGGGCGCGAAGGCGTGCTGAAGGTGCACACCAAAGGCAAGCCGCTAAAGGACGTCGACCTCAGCCTCGTCGCGCAGCAGACGAGTGGCTTGACGGGCGCCGACTTGGCGAACATCTGCAACGAGGCGGCGATCTTCGCGACGCGGCGCAAGGCGGCGAAGCTCGAGATGATCGACTTCGACTCGGCGATCGAGCGCGTGATCGCCGGCGTGCAGTCGCGCCGTGTGCTGAACGATCACGAGAAGCAGGTCGTCGCCTTTCACGAGGCCGGCCACGCGCTGTGCGGCGAGCTGCTGCCGTCGGTCGACCGCGTCCACCGGATCTCGATCGTCCCGCGCGGGCAGGCGCTTGGCTACACGCTCAACCTCCCGGCCGAAGACCGCTACCTGAAGACGCGCGAGGAGCTGCTCGACTACATGACGGTGCTGCTCGGCGGCCGCGTCGCCGAGCAGGTCGTGTTCGGCGCGATCACGACGGGCGCCTCGGACGACCTCAAGCGCGTCGCCGAGATCTCACACCAGATGGTCCACGACTTCGCGATGGGAACGGCCGGCATCGGGCGCGCGCCGGACGGCGGCGTGCAGCTGTCGGAGACGACGCTGCGGATCCGCGACGAGGAGCGCCAGGATCTGATCGAGGAGGCGCGCCGCGCCGCGCAGCGGCTGATCGTCGCGCACCGCCACCAGCTCGACGCGCTCGCGCGCGAGCTGCTCGAGCGCGAGGTGCTCGAACGCGACGCGATCGACGAGATCATGGCCGGCGTGCCGCGGATGGAGCGCACGCCCGGCGTCGGCTTGCGCGTCGTCGCGGCGGCGAGCGCGGCGGAGCTGCGCGGACACGAATAAACTGCGCGGGGTGTTCACGAGGATCGACCACATCGGCGTCGCCGTCGAGCAGCTCGAGTCTGCGCTTGCGCTGTACGGCGAGGGCTTCGAGCTCGCGCTCGCGCATCGCGAGGTCGTCGAGCAGCAGGGCGTCGAGGCGGTCCTGCTCGACGTCGGCGAGAACCACGTCGAGCTGCTCGCGCCGCTCGGCGCCGACACGCCGGTCGGCAAGTTCCTCGCGAAGAACGGCCCGGGACTGCATCACGTCGCCTACCAGGTCGACGACATCGACGGCACGCTCGAAGCGCTCAAGCGGGCCGGGCTCGCGCTGATCGACGAGCAGCCGCGCGTCGGCATCCGCGGCTCGCGCGTCGCGTTCATGCACCCCCGGGCGACGGCCGGCGTGCTCACTGAGATCGTCGAACCGGCGAGAGGATCGGAGACCCACTGATGGCATCGAGCAAGCAGCAGATCAGCATCGGCTTCCAGGGCGGGCAGGTGCTCGCGCTGCGCGTCAGCGACGAGCAGCTGAAGGCGCTCTACAAAGCGCTCAGCGACAAGGGCTGGCACGAGCTCGCAAGCGAGGAGGGGCCGGTCCGCCTCGACCTCGGGCAGGTCGTCTATGTGCGCTCCGAGAGTGACGACCTCCGCGTCGGCTTCGGCTAGCAGGTGGCCGTTGAGCGGCGCGGTACTGCGTCCTTTCTCACTCGTGCGCAGAGCGCACTTCGCTCGGTGCATCCTTGTCGCGCTTGCTCAACGACCATCTGCCGGGTAGACGCTCGATCGCCCTTCGCGCACATTTCGCTCGCTGCGTCCTTGTCTGGCTTGGCCATCGACCCTTCAGCCCCGCGTCGTGCTGGGTAGACGCCCTCCCGAGTCGCTTGACGAGCGGCTACTACGGCTCGCTCGGACTTGGGGCCACACGCCATCGAGCGAGCGGGCGGTCGAGCGGTTCTCGCTGCTCGGCGAACACGCGGGAGTGTGGCTTGCGATCGGCGCCGGCGGGGCGGCGCTCGACGGTGCGCGACGGTCGCGCTGGCTGCGCGCGGCGGGGACGGTCGGCGGGATGTATGCGCTGAACACGGCGATCAAGCTCGTCGTGCGGCGGCGGCGTCCGCAGCTTCGCGGGCTGCCGGCGTTGACGCCGACGGCGACGGCGCTGAGCTTTCCGAGCGCGCATGCCTCGACTGCGTTCGCAGGCGCGCTCGCGTACTCGCGGCTCGGCCTGCCGCGCGCGCCGCTCTACGCGCTTGCGGGAGGCCTCTCGTACTCGCGGCTCTACCTCGGCGTCCACTACCCCTCAGACGTGCTCGCCGGCACGCTGCTCGGCACGGCCGTCACCGCGGTGCGCGGTCGCGATCGAGATGGCGTGCCGTCGGCGAGTGACGACGCGGCCGAGCCGGTGCGGCCGAGCTCGAACGGGCACAGGCCGAGCGAGGCCGTGTTCGCCGCGGGCGGTCCGGCGTGAGCACGCGGATCGGCATCGTCGGGATGCCGAACGCCGGCAAGTCGTCGCTGTTCAACGCGCTGACGAAAGCCGGCGCGGAGGCGGCGAACTACCCGTTCACG
>DASZLB010000085.1:0-5488 GCA_035552575.1 Solirubrobacteraceae bacterium
GCGGCCGTGCGCGAGCGGGATCGTGTTGTCGCGCTCGCCCCAGACGATCATCGTCGGCAGCGCCTCGAGCAGGTACAGGCGATCGGTCGCGCTGACGCGCTGGCCGTGCACGTCGATCACGGCGCGCAGCGTCTGCAGGAAGGCCTCGCGCGACTCGGCGCTTTGCAGCGGGCGCAGCGCGCGAGCGGCCGCCTGCAGGTAAACACCGGCCCCCACCCCACGCTCGCGCATCAGCGCGCCGCCTCGTGCCAGCGCGCCGACGAGCCGCGGGCGGATCGTCATCGCGAGCAGCGGCGAGACGCCGGGCAGCGCGGCGCTGCGCAGCGACGCCGTCACCTCGTGCCCGAGGCCGCCGCTGGAGACGAGCGCGAGGCGCTCGACACGCTGCGGGAACTGGTAGAAGAACTGCTTCGCGACGCCGCCGCCGAGCGAGTGCCCGACGATGCTCGCGCGGTCCAGGCCGATCGCGGCGAGCAGGTCGCGGATGCTCGCCGCGTGCGCGCCGAGCGAGTAGTCGCCGCGCGGCGCGGCTGAGTCGCCGTGACCGATCAGATCGGGGGCGATCACGGTGTAGTCGCGCGCGAGCTCGAGCGCTACCGAGCGCCAGTGGCTCGAGGAGTTGAGCATCCCGTGGATCAGCACGATCGGCGGCCCGTCGCCGGCGACGCGGTAGATCACGCGCCGCCCGTGCAGCGCGATCTCCCACTCGTCGAACTGCGCCGGCAGCGTCCTCACGGCGGCGGGCTTCGCGGCGTCGCTCATGCCGTCAGCCAGCGCTTCGGGTTCTCGACAAAGAGGGTCTTGAAGATCGCGTCGTCGATCGCGCCGAGCTCGCGCAGCGCCGGCACGACCTCGTCGAAGACGAGCGTCATCGACCAGTTGCGGATCGCGCCCTGGCCTTCGAAGACCTCGGCCGCCTCGGGCGGGAACCAGTCGATCGTCGCGCAGAAGTCCTGCGAGATCATCAGCTGCTCGGCGTGCCCGCGGCGCAAGAGCTCGGCGGCGGTCGCGTTGCGCTTCTCGATCGGCAGGTACATCTCCAGGCCATAGCGGTCGAGCCCGACATAGACGCCCTTGTCGATCAGCCCCTGGATGTACTCGACGTCCTCGCTGTCGCCGCAGTGCGCGATCTGCACCTTCGCCATCTCGACGCCCTCCTCGGCGAAGATCTCGACCTGGCGCGGGCCGGTGGCGACGGCCGGCATCGAGTGGGCCATGATCGGCGCGCCCGTCTGCACGCTCGCGCGCGCGACGGCGCGGTGGATCTTCTCGACGTTCTCCGTCACGCCGGCCGCATCGGCGGCGCACTTGAGGAAGGCCGCGCGGATCTCGGTGCCCTGCACGCCGATTTCGATGTCCTCGACGAAGTGGTCGGCCATCACGTCGATGTCGCGGTTGGCGAAGTAGTGCGGCAGGTAGTCGTAGCTGTAGATGCCCGTGCAGGCGACGATCCGAACACCCGTCTGGGAGGCGACGCGCTCCATGAAGCGCACGTCGCGCCCGCCGAACATCGCCGTCGGGTCGACGATCGTGCGCACGCCGCGCTCCTTCGCCGCGTTGACGGCGAGCAGCGCCGCATCGAGCTCGAGCTGCTCGTCATAGCGCCCTGGCCACTGCTCGGCGACGGCCTCGTCGCGGAAGCGGACGTGCTCGTGCACGAGCGTCACGCCGAGCTCGTCGGCCTCGACCGGCCCCTGCACCGTCTGCACTGCTGACATCCTCGGCCTCCCTCTCGTTTGCTTCGCTAGCGGAGCGGCTCGCCCCAATCGGTCTCGTCGCGCAACTGCGCCTTGAGTACCTTCCCGCCGGGATTGCGCGGCAGCGGCTCGGCGAGCACGGTGACGTACTGCGGGCACTTGAAGTCGGCGAGATGCTTGCGGCAGTGCGCGATCACGGCTGCGAGGTCGAGCGTAGCGCCGGGCGCGGGCACGATCGCGGCGCCGACCTTCTCGCCCATCATCTCGTCGGGGACGCCGACTGCTGCGGCCTCGCCGACGCCGGGCGCGGAGGCGAGCGCGTTCTCGACCTCGATGCAGTAGACGTTCTCGCCGCCGCGGTTGATCATGTCCTTCTTGCGATCGACGATGTAGAGCAGGCCGTCGGCGTCGATCCGCGCGAGATCGCCCGTGTGCAGCCAGCCCTCGACGAACGTCTCGGCCGTCGCCTGCGGCTTGTTCCAGTAGCCGGCGACGACGTTGGCGCCGCGCACGAGCAGCTCGCCGACGCCCGTCTCGTCGTCGGGCTCGTCGATCGCGAGGTCCGTCACGGGCATCGCGAAGCCGACCGAGTCGGCGTGCTCGGCGGCCTCCTCGTGCGGCAGGTAGGACGTCAGCGAGGACGTCTCGCTGAGCCCGAAGCCGTTGCCCACGCGCGCGTTCGGGAACGCGGCCTGGATCGCGTGCACGAGGCTCTCGGCGATCGGCGCGCCGCCGTAGGAGACCCAGCGCACGTCGTCGACGTCGAGCTCCGGGAACTGCGGGTGGCGGATCAGCGCGTGGTAGATCGCGGGCACGGAGACGAGCTGGTTGACGCGGTGCGCGGCGATCGCCTCGAAGAAGCCGTCGAAGTCGAGCGGGCTCGAGAGGATCTCGACGCGTCCGCCCCACTCGAGCAGCGGCAAGAGCTGGCTGTTGCAGCCGGTCACGTGGAACAGCGGCACGGAGACGAGCGTCGAGAGGCTCGGCCCGTCCTCGCGATCGACTTGGCGCGCGCGCAAGGCGTTCTCGACGTTCGTGAGGAAGTTCTGGTGCGTCGTCATCGCGCCCTTCGGCACGCCCGTCGTGCCGCTCGTGTAGAAGATCGCCGCGAGATCGCTCGGCTGCAGGTCCTCGACGGCGAGCGGCTCGCCGTCGGGCAGCGCCTCGCCGGGCGAGAACGCGAACGTCGCGCCGGAGTCCTCGATGACGTAGGCGACCTCCTCGTCGGTGAAGCGCGTATTGACGGGAACGACGACCGCGCCGAGCAGCTGTGTGCCGAAGAACGCGAGCACCCAGTCGGCGCCATTGGGCAGGCGCAATGCGACGCGGTCGCCGCGTGCGACGCCCGCATCGCGCAACCCTCCGGCGACGCGCGCGGCGCGGTCCCACAACTCGCCGTAGCTGAGCGTCGGCCCGCCGAGCTCGACGATCGCGACGGCGCGCGCGTCCCGATCGACGCTGTCGCGCAGCATCTGCACGAGCGAGACGGGGCGGTCCTTGTAGAAGGCGCGCCCGTCGGCGCCGCGCTGCACGCCGCTCTCGTCGAACGGGTTGCGCCCGCGCGGCGCCGGCTCGACCGGCTGCGTGACGCGTGAATCGCTCGCGGCGCTCATCCCGGCCTCAGCTTACGCAGATTCGCGCGAGCCGGAACGAAGCGACTCGACGCGGCGCGATCAGGCGGCGCGCACAGGATTGACGACCGCGCCGAGGCCGTCTATCTCGACCTCGACGGTGTCGCCGTCGCGCAGGAAGCGGCCTTTCGAGGCGCCGACGCCGGCGGGCGTGCCGGTCGCGACGATGTCGCCCGGCAGCAGCGTCATCGTCCGCGAGAGCCACGCGATCACCTCGGCGACGGCGAAGATCTGATCGGCGGTCGTGCCCTCCTGCAGCGTCTCGCCGTTGACGCGCGTGCGCAGCGCGAGCGACTGCAGGTCGCCGGCCTCCTCGAGCGTGACGAGCGCGGGCCCGCACGGCGCGAACGTGTCGATCGCCTTGCCGCTCGTCCACAGCGGGTTCTGGAACTGCAGGTCGCGCGCGCTGACGTCGTTGAACGGCATCGCGCCGGCGACGTGAGAGAGCGCGCGCTCGACGCTGACGCGCGTCGCGGCGCGCCCGATCACGACGGCGAGCTCGGCCTCGTAGTCGACGTGATCGGCGTGCGCCGGCGGCAGCAGGATCGGCTCGCCGCCGCCGATCAGCGAGTTGGCGAACTTCGCGAACCACATCGGCGCGGCGGGGATCTCCTGTCCGGCCTCGGCCGCGTGATCGCGGTAGTTGAGGCTGAGGCAGACGATCTTCTCGGGGTCGGGCACGGGCGCGAGCAGCCGCACGGCGGAGATCGCGACGCGCGCATCGGCGTCGTGCGCGCGGCGGCCGAGCTCGGCGAGCTCGTCGCCGTCGAGCGCGTGCAGCAGGCCGCGCACGGAGCCGCCGTGCGAGTGCAGCGCCGCGACGGGCACGATCTCCTGGCCGAGCTGCACGCCTGCCTGCGGGCCGGAGCCGTCGTCGTAGGTCAGCAGGCGCATCTGCTCGGGCCTAGAGCTGGCGCGTGTCGGTCGGCAGCCCGAGCAGCAGCCGTCCGGCGAGCTCCCACGTGGCGGGCGCGACCATCATGTGCTGCGTGGCGACGTGCACGTCGCGAAAGCGGCGCTGGAGCGGGCTCGAGTCATAGATCGAGCTGCCGCCGCCGGCGTGGTACATCGCGGTGACGACCTCGGCGGCGACGCCGGTCGCGTGCGTCGCGGCGAGCCGCAGGCCAAGGCGGCGCTCCTCGGGGATCGCGGCCCCGTCGGCGGCGTCGGCGGCGGCGAGCCAAGCGGCGTCGGCTTCGGCGAGCACGAGCCCGCGCGCGGCACGCAGCGACGCCTCGCCGCGCGCGAGCTCGGCTTGCACGGTCGCGCGTTCGGCAAGCGTCCTGCGCCCGGCGGCGGGCGTCTTCGTGCCGGCGAGCTCGGTCAGGTCTTCGATCGCGCCGCGCGCGATGCCGAGCGCGACGGAGGCGATGCCGATCGCGAGCAGGCCGAACAGCGGGAAGGAGTAGAGCGCGCCGGGATGACGCGGGCGCTCGTCGAGCAGCGCGACGACGCGCGTCGCCGGTACGAGCTGCGCGACGGCGCTGATGTCGTGGCTGCCGGTGCCGCGCAGCCCGGAGACGCTCCACGTGTCGATCACCTCGACGGCGTCGATCGGCATCAGCGCGAGGCGGACGTCGGGGCTGCCGTCGGCGAGCAGCACAGGCTCCTCGCCGTCGTGCACGACGCAGCCGCCGAGCACCCAATCGCAATGCTGCACGCCGCTGACGAACGACCAGCGCCCGGTGACGACGTACGCGCCGTCGCGCCGCTCGGCGCGCCCGCGTGGCGCGAACACGCCGCCGGTCACGGCGCTGCCGCCGGCGTAGATCAGCTCGGCCTCCTCGCGAGGCAGGTAGGCCCCGAGCAGGCTGCTCGTCGAGGCGATCATCGCGCACCACGCCGTCGCGCCGTCGGCGCTTGCGAGCTGCTCGAGCGCGAGCGCCATCTCGGCCGGGCGCGCCTCGCGACCGCCGAGCGAGCGCGGCAGGCAGAGGCTCATCAACCCGGCGTCGCGCAGCTCGCTCAGCAGCTCGCGCGGCAGCTCGCGCTCGCGCTCGGCGCGCTCGGCGAGCGCGCCGGCCCGCGCGGAGATCCGCAGCGCCGCGCTGAGCGGCGGCTCGGACGTGCCGATGGGCTCGGTTTCGATCGCCATGTTCGCTGCGGCAGCTTCGCGTTCGCGGGCGAGACTATCGCGTCGCGCGCGGGCCGTCACGGAAG
>DASZLB010000086.1:0-4356 GCA_035552575.1 Solirubrobacteraceae bacterium
GCGGGCGTCGGCATCTCCGCGGCCGACGTCTCCGGCTGGGCGGCGTCGCTGTACATCGCCGGCGCGTGCGTCGGCGCGCTCGTGTTCGGTGAGCTGACGGACCGCCTCGGGCGCAAGAAGCTGTTCATGCTGACGCTCGCGATCTATCTCGGCGGTGTCCTGCTGACGTCGCTCTCGTTCTTTCCGGGCTGGTTCTTCATCGTGCGCTTCATCACGGGCATGGGCATCGGAGGCGAGTACGCGGCGATCAACTCGGCTATCGACGAGCTGATCCCGAAGCACCATCGCGGGCGCGTCGACGTGTCGATCAACGGCAGCTACTGGCTAGGCGGCATCGGCGGGTCGCTGCTGGCCGTGCTGATGCTCAACACGAACATCTTCCCGACAAACCTCGGCTGGCGCCTGTCGTTCGTGCTCGGCGCTGTGATCGGCCTCGCGGTGCTGCTCGTGCGCCGCAACGTGCCGGAGAGCCCGCGCTGGCTGTTCATCCACGGTCGCGAGCAGGAGGCCGAGAAGATCGTCGCCGGGATCGAAGAGGAGGTCGAACGCGAGACGGGCCAAGCGTTGCCCGAGCCCGAAGGCGAGCCGCTGGAAGTGCATCAGCGCAAAGCGATTCCGCTGCACACGATCGTCCACACGGTCGTCCGGAGATACCCGCGCCGCACGGTGCTCGGCCTCGCGCTGTTCATCGGCCAGGCGTTTCTCTACAACTCGATCCTGTTCGGCTTCGGCAACCTGCTGAGCCTGTACTTCCACACGCCGTCGGGCAACGCGCCGTACTACATCGCCGTGTTCGCGGCCGGCAACTTCGCCGGCGCGCTGCTGCTCAGCCCGCTGTTCGACATCGTCGGGCGCAAGCCGATGATCGCTGGCACGTACCTGCTCTCGGGCGCGCTGCTGATCGTCACAGGCGTGCTGTTCAAGGAACACCAGCTCGACGACGTGTCCTTCACGGCGTCCATCTGCATCGTCTTCTTCTTCGCCTCGGCCGGCGCGAGCGCCGCGTACCTGACCGTCTCGGAGGTCTTCCCAATGGAGACGCGCGCGCTCTGCATCGCCGTCTTCTATGCCGTCGGCACGGGGATCGGCGGCGTGATCGGGCCGCAGGTCTTCAGCCGGATGATCAACACCGAAAGCTACGAGCAGGTGTTCCTCGCGCTCGGCCTCGGCGCCGTGATGATGATCATCGGCGGCATCGCCGAGCTCGTCTTCGGCATCAACGCCGAGCGGCGAAGCCTCGAGGAGATCGCCACGCCGCTGACCGCCGCAGGACCGCTCTCGGCGAAAGGGCCAGGCGGCGCCCGGCCTGCCCCGGGCGCCGCCTCGCTTTCTTGATCGCTCTCTCCTTGTCGCCGCTTGGTGAGCGGCGATCCCAGCGAGCGCCGCTCAGGCTGCGCGGCCGTGCTCCGCATTCTCCGGCGCGCCTAACGCGCGGCCCGAGCCGCGCGGCGCGTGAGGCGCCTGGTCTGCGTCGCCGGAGCCGGGGCCCGTGCCTACGCCTCGGCCGTAGCGCCAGCGTGAGCGACGTCGTGCTTGCCCTCGGCGAACTCCTCGACGATCTTCGCGCAGAACGCCGGCAGGTCGTCGGGGTTGCGGCTCGAGACGAGCCCCTCGTCGACGACGACTTCCTCGTCGACCCAGTCGCCGCCGGCGTTGCGAATGTCCGTTTTCAGCGACGGCCACGAGGTGATCGTGCGGCCGCGCACGAGATCGGCCTCGACGAGCGTCCACGGCCCATGGCAGATCACGCCGACAGGCTTGCCGGCGGCGAAGAACCGCTGCAGGAACTCGATCGCGTGCGACTCCGTACGCAGCTGATCGGGGTTCGCGACTCCGCCGGGCAGCACGACGCCGTCGTAGTCGTCCGGCTCGGCATCGGCAAGCGTCTCGTCGACCGGGAACGTCTTCGACTTGTCTAGGTGCTGGAGCGCCTGCACCTCGCCGCTTTCTGGCGCGATCAGCACGGGCTCGCCGCCGGCCTGCTCGACGGCCTTCCACGGCTCGGTCAGCTCGACTTCCTCGACACCCTCTTGGGCGACGAGGAATGCGATCTTCTTTCCGCTCAACTGGTCTGACATCGGTGGCCTCCAATCTTCTGCTGTTTGCCCTCTGCATCGGGCCTACCCGCTGCTTGCGCTCGAAAACAGCCGTCCAGCGCGGACTCGCAGGCGTGTAGCCGGTGCGTGGCGCTGCCGACGCTCCGATTGACGAGCGATCAGAAGGGGTAGACCGATCGAGCGCCCGGCAACCGCGCCTGGGCTATTGACAAGGAGGAACAACACATGGCTGCCCTGATCGCACTAGTGCTCATCTTGGCCATCTTCGGGGGCCTCGGCTTCGCCGCGCACGTGCTCTGGTACGTGCTGATCATCGCCGTGCTGCTGTGGCTGATCGGCTTCTTCGTCGGCGGCGTCGCAGACGGCGGCGGCCGGCGCTGGTACGGGCGCTAGAGAACGGACCCGACCCACGTGGAATCCGTTACGGCCGAACGAGGGATGAGCGAGTCCTTCTCCGCGGGAGCTGTCAAAGTCGCTCTCGTGGAGGACTCATTCCGACACGAAGCGCTGTTCTACGAAGGCGAGGACGGCTTTCTGCAGGGGGCGTTGCCGTTCGTGATGGAAGGACTCGACGCACCGGAGCCTGTGCTCGTCGCCGTCGCGCCGCAACGGGCCGAGCTGCTCGAGCGAGCGCTTGGCGCGCGCGCCGGCGAGGTCGAGTTTCTCGCGATGCACGAGCTCGGGAGCAACCCCGGCCGCGCGATCGGAGCGTGGCGCGAGCTGCTCGCACGACATGCAGCCTCCGGATGCACGCTGCGCGGCATCGGCGAACCGATCTGGGCCGGACGCTCTCGCGCCGAGATCGACGAGTCCGAACGCCACGAGGCGCTGCTGAACGAGGCCTTTGCGCAAGGCCCGCGCTGGCGCCTTCTGTGTCCGTACGACCTCGCTGCGCTCGACGCGAAGACGATCGCGGCGGCGCGCCTGACGCACCCTGCCGTGATGCACGAAGGGATCAGCCGCCGCAACCGCGCATACCTGCCGCTGCACCGCGCCGCGGGGCCGTTCGACGGCTCGCTGCCGAGCCCGCCGTCCGAGCGCGAGGAGCTCGCGTACACCGCGCGCGGCCTCGGCGCCGTGCGCGGCCTCGTAGGCAGGCGCGGTGCCGAAGCGGGCCTCGACGAAGGCACGCGCGAAGACCTCGTGCTGGCCGTCAACGAGCTCGTCACGAACAGCGTGCAGTACGGCGGCGGCGGGGGGGCACTGCGGATCTGGGATGAGCCCGGCGCGCTCGTCTGCGAGGTTCGCGACAGGGGCTTCATCGACGACCCGCTCGCCGGGCGCTTGCCGCCGCCGGTCGATCAGCACGGCGGGCGCGGGCTGTGGCTCGTCAATCACCTGTGCGACCTCGTCCAGGTTCGCTCGAGCCCGGACGGCACGACTGTCCGCGTGCACATGCGTGTCGCTGCGAGCAGCGAAGCCGCTTAGGTCCTGCTCGAGCCGCTCAGCGCTTCTTGTTCTCGACGGCGCGCCGCAGCTGCGCCTTGTTCATGCTCGAGCGCCCGTCGATGCCGAGGTTGCGCGCCTCGGCGTAGAGCTGCTCGCGCGTGCGCCCGCGCGGACCGGTTTTGCCCGATCGCAGGCCACCGCGGCGGCCCGAGGAGATGTCCTCGGTCGAGGTCTTCGAGCTCGTTTTCGATTCACCGCTGCGTGCGCGCTCCTTGTTGACCGTCCGCGCGGCGATCTCCTCGGCGCGTTTCTCCGAAGCGCCTTGTTCGCGCTCGCTCTCGAGCACGTGCTCGTACTGGCGGGCTCGCTTCGTGCCCTTCTTCACGCCGGCAGGTGGCATCTCTGCTCCTTTGCTCGATCTGGCTGAGTGCATTTTTCGTACCCGTCGCCGATTGGCGTCAAACGCGCCGCCGCTCGCTCGTTATGCGCCGCTGCGCGGCGGGTATCGAATGGGCGAGATGTCTGCTGATCGCCAAGCGGCGGGCGACGGGCGCCCGGAGACGCCGCTTCAGCGTTTGGATCGAAACCTCGACGAGATCACGGGGGAGCTGCGCGTCGTCGTCACCGGCGTGCAGGTGCTGTTCGCGTTCCTCTTGGTCGTCCCGTTCGACACGGGCTTCGCTCATGTCGGGCCGTACTTGCGCGGTGTGTACTTCGTCACGCTGCTGTGCTCGGCGCTCGCTGCCGTCTGCACGATCGCGCCGGCCGCATACCACCGCCTGCTGTTCCGCCACGACGACAAGCGCCACGTCGTCTTCCTCGCCAACCGCGTGTCGATCGCGGGGCTCGTGTTCCTCGCGCTCGCGATGTGCGGCAGCCTGCTGCTCGTCACGACGAAGCTGTTCGGCGT
>DASZLB010000087.1:0-2180 GCA_035552575.1 Solirubrobacteraceae bacterium
GCCGACGTCTGACTCGTTGATCGCCTTCTCGATCAGCTTGATCGAGGACTTGTCGTAGGGCTGCACGCTGAGCAGGCGCGCTTCGGGCGCGGAGATCGTCGCGAGCTGGTTCAGCGGCGTCATCGCGCCGTAGTAGTCGACTACGACACGATCGAGCAGCGCCGGGCTCGCGCGCCCTGTGCGCACCGTCGAGAACTCGTGCTGCGCGGACTCGGCGGACTTCGCCATCCGCTCGCGCGCGTCCTGCAGCAGTTCGTCGATCAGGCTGTCAGCGGCCATCTTCGCCCTCTCCTTGAGATGTCGAAACGAGCGTCCCGACGCGCTCTCCGGAGATTATCCGCGCGAGCGCCGTTTCGTCGTCCATGTTGAAGACGTTCAGCGGCATCGCGTTCTCCATGCAGAGCGCGAGCGCTGTCGAGTCCATCACGCGCAGCCGGCGCTCGAGCGCTTCCATGTGCGTGATCTCGGGGATGAACTGCGCGCTCGAGTCAACGGCGGGGTCGGCCGTGTAGACGCCCTCCACGCCGTTCTTCGCCATCAGGATGATCTCGGCGTGAATCTCGGCCGCGCGCAGCGCCGCAGCCGTGTCGGTCGTGAAGAACGGGTTGCCCGTACCGGCCGCGAAGATCACGACGCGGCCCTTCTCGAGATGGCGCATCGCACGGCGGCGGATGTACGGCTCGGCGACCTCCGAGACGCCGAGCGCCGACTGCACGCGCGTGTTCGTGCCGGTCTTCTCGAGCGCGTCCTGCAGCGGCAGCGCGTTGAGCACCGTCGCGAGCATGCCCATGTAGTCGGCCGTCGCGCGGTCCATCCCTGCTGCGGCGCCCTGCATGCCGCGAAAGATGTTGCCGGCGCCGACGACGATCGCGACCTCGACGCCCTGCTGCTGGACGTCTGCGACCTGGCGCGCGACGCCGGCGACGCGCTCGGGATCGGTGCCGAACTCGAGCGTCCCCATCAGCGCCTCGCCGGAGAGCTTCAGCAGGATTCGTTTGAAGGCGGGGGCCATCGCGCCGAGAGCCTACTTCGTCACAGGCTGTACAGGAGGTTGCGTCTACTGCCCGACGGCGAAGCGGGCGAAGCGCCGGATCACGACGTTCTCGCCGGTCGTCGCGGTGAGCTCGTCGCGCAGCTGCTGCACGGTCTTGCCGTCGAACTTCGGGTTGTGCATCTCCTGCTCGAGCAGCACGATCGTCTCGTACCACGAGTCGAGCTTGCCGGTGACGATTTTCTCGCGCACGTTCTCGGGCTTGTCGGCGGCTTCCTGCTCGTAGATCTTCGCCTCGGCGTCGCGCGCGTCGGCGGGGACATCGTCGCGGCTGACGTACTTGACGCTCGGCGTCGCGGCGATCTGCATCGCGACGTCGCGCGCGAACTGGACGAAGTCGTCGTTGTTCGCGACGAAGTCTGTGTTGCAGTCGACCTCGATCAGCACGCCGACGCTCGCGCCCGCGTGGATGTAGGCCTGCACGGTGCCCTCCGTCGCGACGCGCTCGCCGAGGTCCTGGATCTTCTTGCCCTGCTTCAGGCGCAGGATCTCGACGGCCTTGTCCATGTCGCCGCCAGCCTCGGTGAGCGCTTTCTTGCAGTCCATCATGCCTGCGCTCGTGCGCTCGCGAAGCGCCTTGACGTCTTTCGCGGAAATCTCGACGGTGCTCATTGCGGCTGTGCCTCCTTCGCGGGCTCCTCGGCCTGCGGCTTGCTCTCGGCGGGTGTCTCGGTAGGTGTCTCGGCGGCGGGCGCCTCGGCCTCGCTCTCGGCGGCCGTCTCGGGCGGCGCGGACTGCTCCTCCGCGGGCCGGCTCGAGTCGGGGCTCGCGTTGCTCGGCGTGACGGACTCGCTCTGCGGCTCGAGCGTGGCCGGATCGGCCGGCGTCGCGGGTACGGGCGTCGACTCGGGGGCGGGCCGCTGCGCGGCGGCCGCGGCGACGGCTTTTTCGGCTGCGGCTTTCTCCTCGGGCGCTTTAGCAGGGGCAGCCGCTTTGGCGGGCTGAGCGGGCGCGGCGGCGGGCGGCGTCGGCGTCGCGGGCGGCGCGGCGGCGGGCGCGGCTGGTGCTGCTGCAGCGGGAGCTGCTGCGGCGGGAGCTGCTGCGGCGGGAGCAGGCGTCGCCGGGGCAGCGGGCGGCTGCTGCGCGACGGCTGCGGCGGCACGCTCGGCTGCGGCCTTCTCGTCTGCTT
>DASZLB010000088.1:0-11246 GCA_035552575.1 Solirubrobacteraceae bacterium
ACTCGGGCGCGCAGGCGAACACGGCCGTCTACCACGCGCTGCTGCAGCCCGGCGACACGATCATGGGGCTCTCGCTCGCGCACGGCGGGCACCTCACGCACGGGATGAAGATCAACGTCTCCGGGCGTCTCTACGACATCGCGCCGTACGAGGTCGACCGCGAGAGCAGCTTGATCGACATGGACGAGGTCGCGCGGATCGCGCGTGAGCGCCGGCCGAAGATGCTGCTTGCCGGCTGGTCGGCCTACCCGCGCCAGCTCGACTTCGCGCGCTTCCGCGAGATCGCCGACGAAGTCGGTGCGCTGTTGGTGGTCGACATGGCGCACTTCGCCGGGCTCGTCGCGGCAGGGCTTCACCCGAACCCGATCGAGTTCGGCGCGGACGTCGTCACGACGACGACGCACAAGACGCTCGGTGGCCCGCGCGCGGGGACGATCTTCTGCAAGGAGCAGTACGCGAAGAAGATCGACTCGGCCGTCTTTCCGGGCCAGCAGGGCGGTCCGCTCGAGCATGTCATCGCCGCGAAGGCCGTCACGTTCAAGATTGCCGCGAGCGAGCTGTTCGCCGAGCGCCAGCGCCGCACGCTCGACGGCGCGCGGGCGTGGGCGGAGGAGCTGCTGAAGGCCGGCCACGGCGTGAAGGTGCTGAGCGGTGGCACCGACGTGCACCTCGTGCTCGTCGACCTGCGCGACTCCGACCCGGAGCTGACCGGCCGCCAGGCCGAGGACCGCCTGCACGCGATCGACATCACCGTCAACCGCAACGCGATCCCGTTCGACCCGCGCCCCCCGATGGAGGCCTCCGGGCTGCGCATCGGCACGCCTGCACTCGCCACGCGCGGACTGCAGCACGAGGACTTCGTCGAGGTCGGCAAGATCATGGCGAGCGCGCTGACGCCCGAATACGAGTCGCGCGCGGGCGAGCTGACCGAGCGCGTCGCGCAGATCGCCGAGCGCTACCCGCTCTACCAGGAGCTTCCCGCCGGGACCCCCGTCTAGCGCACCGCTGCCGCGCTGCGGTGGTGTGCGACGGCCGCGCCTGCGATGCTGTCGGGGGTCGATGGCGCATCCAACCGAGCTCGACGCGCTGTACGCGTTCCTGGTGGCGGCTGCCGTCACTGCGCTGCTGACGCCGCTGACGATGCGCTTTGCGCGGCTCGTCGGCGCGATCGACGAACCGCGTGAGCGCGGGCTCTCCGAAAGCGCGACGCCGCTGCTCGGCGGACTGGCGATCTTCGCCGGCACGCTCGCCGCCGGCCTGATCTGGCTTCCGGCGGGGTTCGGCAAAGAACACGAGCTGTGGCATGGCGTGCTGCTCGCCGCGGGTGTGATCACGCTCGTCGGCGCGATCGACGACCGCTACGAGTTGCCGCCCGTCGTCAAGCTCGCCGGGCAGATCGTCGCGGCCGTGATCGTCGTGCACTTCGGCGTCGCCGTGAAGGCGATCACGCTGCCATTCGTCGGCACGCTCGCATTTCCGAACGCCGGCGTGACGAACGCCGGCCCGGTGCTGAGCGTCGTCGGGCTCGTCGCGATGATGAACGTCGTCAACTTCTCCGACGGCGTCGACGGCCTCGCGGCGGGCGTCTGCACGATCATCGCCGGTGCGATGACCGTGATCGCATTCGACCTCGGCCGCCAGCAGCCGGGCGTCCTCGCGGCGCTGACCGCCGGCGCGGCGCTCGGCTTCTTGATCTTCAACTTCCCGCCGGCGTCGAGCTTCATGGGCGACGCCGGCGCCAACCTGCTCGGCTTGCTGATGGGCGTGATCACCGTCGAGGCCGCCGTCAAGACGGCCGCCGTCGTCTCGTTCGTGCTGCCGCTGATCCTGCTCGCCGTGCCGTTCCTCGACACGACGTTCGTCGTGCTCAAGCGGCTGAAGTACAAACAGCCCTTCTATCGCCCCGACAGCGAGCACTTCCATCACCGCATGGCGCGGATCGGATTCTCCAGCCGGCGTACGATCGCCTACCTCTATGCGTGGACGCTGATGCTCGCCGGGCTGGCGCTCGCGCTGCGCTTCGTCCCGTACTCAGACCACAAAGGCCACCTCTACACGGGCTGGACGCTCGTGATGATCGGCCTCGGGCTGATCGTCGCGGCGGCCAGCGTCTACCTCGTCTACGTGCTCGAGATCCTCAAGTTCCGCCGGCTCGACGCGATCCGCCTGCGCCGGTTGCGACCTGGCGCCTCAGCGACGGAGATCGAGCAGGGGATCGCGCGTGACCTCGAAACGGGAGAGATCGACGCGGTGGCGGTGAACGATGGTGCGCACGTGCACGCGGGAGAGGGCCCGCGGCGGCGTGAGCAACCCTTCGGCGAGCGGCAGGTGGATGAGGACCGCATACGCGCAGAACAGCAGCGTGGCGGCGCGCAGCCGCCGATTGCCGCTGACGGCCGCTAGCGGCAGCACCCAGATCGCATACCACGGCAACAGCCACGCGGTCGACAGCAGCAGCGCGAGCGTGCTCCAGCCGGCGGCGATGCGCCAGTCGGCGCCGCGCGCCGTTCGCCACAGCGAGTAGAGCAGCGCGAGCACGAAGCCGGCCGCGAAGACGTTGCGCCACCAGCCCGGCGCGCCGCTGAGCCCGACGAGCCGCGCCGTCTCGGCCGGGATGCTGTGCACGGCGACGAGCTGCTGCTGCTCGCCGACGGCGCTGAGAAAGCCGAGCGCGTGGCTGCCGAAGCCGATCAGCGCGATCGCGCCGAGCACGACGATGCCGATCGCCGCGCCCGCGAGTGCCTGCACGCGCTCGCGCCCGGTGCGCGCTCCGAGCACGAGGAACGGCAGCGCGAGCCCGGCCGTGACCTTGACCGCGACGCCCGCCACGAGCGTCGCCGATGCGGCGCGAACGCGCGCGTGCGTGCCGGCGCTCAGCAGCAGCGCCGCGGCGAGTGCGAGCAGGATCAGCGTGTCGTTGTGCGCGCCGCCGACCGCGAGCACGAGCACGACCGGGTTTAGCCCGACGAATGCCGCCGCCCAGCGGGCCGAGTGCCCGAGCCGTGCGGCCGCGCGCGCGGTCAGCGCGACGGCGGCGAGGCTCGAGACGACCGCGATCGCCTTGAACGCCCACAATCCGCCGGCCAGGCCGAGCGGCGCCGTCGCGTAGCTGAGCAGCGTGAACAGCGGGCCGTAGGGCGAGTGCTGGTATGGCCAGCCGACGAACGCGAAGACTTCGTCGCCGGAGGCCTGCGCGGCCACGTGCGTGTACGGGTCGAGGCCATGCAGCGCGCCGAGTCGCGCGAAGCCGATGTAGCCGAAGACGTCCTGGGAGAGCAGCGGCGGGCCAAGCAGCAGGACCGCGTGCGCGGCGAGGATCGCGGCGGCAATCGCGCCGAGTGGCAGCGTACGCGCGCCCAGCAGCACGAGCGCGTAGCTCGCGCACATGATCAGCGTCAGCGTCTGAAAGCCGCCCGAGCCGAGGCTCGCCCCGAGTCCCTCGAACGGGCCTGCGAGCCAGCCGGGCCAGCCGCCCGAGCGCGCCGGCACGTATTGCGACGGTTCGCCGGCGGCGCCGGCGCTCGTCAAGAAGACCGTCACGACCACGCCGAGCAGGCCGAGCAGGCCGAGCGCGCGGCGCAAGCCCGCGGGGCGCTCCGCCGGGGTCCTCGCGGCGTCGCGGCGACGGCCCGCGCGTAGTCGTCCGCCGGCGTGGATCGGCGCGCTCGGCGGGGCCGGGGCGATCGGCATCGCCTCATTGTTACGTCTACTGCCAGGCAGGCATGCGCGAGGGAATGTAGAATCCGTCCCAAGCACGTGTAACGCTTGCCGCACTCCGCCGGTAAGTGCATGTACGACTGCCCTGAAGCGCCTTTGGCACGGGCGCCGCCGGATCCCTCCTTGATGCGACTTCGCCACCGCAAACCACCGCCGCCCAGGTCGCCTGGACCTCGCCGCGTCCTGATCCTCTCGGCGGACGTCGGCGAGGGCCACGCCGCGGCCGCTCGCGCGCTGGCCGCGCAGCTGAAGGCCGCGCCGGAACCGACCGAGGTGACGGTGATCGACGGGCTCGGCGCGATGGGACGCGTGCTCAAACCGGTAGTCGAGGACGGCTATCGCGTGCAGCTGCGCTTCATCCCGTGGACGTACACGCTCGTCTATGGCCTGCTCAACCACGTTCCGCCGGTTCGCGCGCTCGCGACGCGGCTGCTGTGCCTGTTCGGCTCACGCCCGCTCGCACGCACGATCGCCGAACACGACCCGGACGTCGTCGTCTCGACCTATCCGGCGGTGACCGTCGTGCTCGCGCGGCTGCGGCGCACCGGCGAGGTGCGCTGCCCGACGGTCGCGACGATCACCGACTTGACGGGGCTGTTCTTCTGGGCGCAGCCGGGCATCGACATGCACATGGTCATGTACGGCGAGTCGCTCACCTCCGTCGAGCGGATCGCCGGGCGCGACAGCGTCAAGCTCGTGCAGCCGCTGATCTCCGAGGAGTTCCTGAAAGATCGCTGTCCGCTGCAGGCGCGGCGCGAGCTCGGCCTGCCGGAGGACGGGCGCATGGTCGTCGTCTCCGGCGGCGGCTGGGGCGTCGGCGACGTGCTCGGCGCCGTGCGCGAGTTCATCCGCGTGCCGGAGGCGAGCAGCATCGTCGTGCTCGCCGGGCGCAACGAGCAGCTCGCGCAGAAGCTGCGACGGACGTTCGAGTCCGAGCCGCGCGTGCGCGTCTACGAGTTCACCGACAAGATGCCCGAGCTGCTGGCGGCGGCCGACGTGCTCGTGCACTCGACGGGTGGCGTCACGTGCCTCGAGGCGATGGCGGCCGGAACGCCTGTCGTCTCCTACGGACTGCCCGTCGGGCATGCGCGCGTCAATACGCGCGCGATGGCCGCACTCGATCTCGTGCGCCTCGCCAACGACACGACGGAGCTTCGCGAGCACGTCCGAGCGAGCTTCGCCGCGCACCCGGAAGCGATCGCCGGCGACGGCACCCAACCGAGCGTCGAGCTCGGCCCGGGCAGCACGGTCAACGGCGGCAACGGGGGCAACAGCGGCAACGGCGGCGGCAACGCGCTGAACGACCTTGCGGCGGCGGACGTCGTCCTGCAGGCGCCGCGACGCGTGCGGCCGATCCCGCGCTGGCGCCTGCGCACGGTCGCGCTCGCGACGCAGCTCGTGCTGCTGCTCGCCGTCGGCACGTGGATGGCCTCGACCGACGACGTGACGGCGCTCGCGAGCAAGATCCTCCACGTCCATCCGCTCAAGCAGGTCAAGACCGACCAGCCGGACGTCGGCCTGATCGTCCATGTACCGGCCGCCGGCGACGTCTCGCTCGTCGCCGCTCAGCTCGCCTCGCGCGGCATCCACGTGTCGTTCGCCGACGACGGCGCCGTGCCGTCGTCGAGCACGATCGGCTATCTGCGCTCGCTCGGCGACGAGCTCGTGCCGGAAGTGACGGGGCACTCGATCTTCCACTGGGTCCGCACGCGCGGCGCGCTGCACGCACAGGCGCGCGCGCTCGGGCTCGGCCACCGCTTCTACTTCCTTCAGCCGCGCGGCGGGCTTTCGGTCGGGCAGCTCGTGCTCGCACGCACTGCCGGCGCGACGCCGGTCTGCGGTGCGCAGCGTCTCAGCGCCGAGGATCCGGACCTTCAGCGCACGACGCGCGCCGGCGACGTGCTCGTCGTCGAGCTCGACGGATCGGCCGCGTCGGTGCTCGGGCTCGAACGGTTGATCTCGCGGCTCGACGCCAAGGGGCTCGGCGCGGAGCCGCTCGACTGGTTGACGCGCTCGCCGGCCATCAGCGCGACGAGCAGCGGCGACCTCGCCAGCAGCGCCGCGCCGGTGACGAGCAGCGCGAGCGAGGCCGACAGCGGCACGCCGCCGAGCGGCGTGTCGGCGAAGCTCTCGCCGAAGAGCAGCGGCGCGACGACGATCGGGACGACAGTCTGAGTCACGAACACGACCGGAGCGACCTGGATCGCCGGTCGCTCCTGCAGCGCGCTCATCTCGCTCAGCACGCCGACACCCGAGGCGGCTGCCGTCGAGAGCCCCCACAGCGCCGCCAGCCCGAGATGCCCGCGCGAGAGGTCGTCTGAGGCGAGCTTCGTCGCTACGCCGCTCCAGCCGCCGGCGAGGCCGGCGCCGATCATCGTCAGCGCCGCCGGCGGGCGCGTCAGCAGCCGCAGCGCGTACGGGAGCAGGCTCGCGACGCCGAGCCCGAGCAGCACGAGCGTGATCGCGAGATCCTCCGAGCCGTGGCCCGTCGTTCGCGGCGGCGCCGTCAGGCCGGCGCCGATCACGCCGATCACGATCGCGCCCATCGCGAAGTACTCGCGCCGCCCCGCGTGCTCGTTCAGCATTCGCTGTGCGAGGAACATCAGCACGAGCAGGCCGGCCGCGAGCGCCGGCTGCACGACGACGAGCGGCGCGAGCAGCAGCGCGACGATCTGCAGCGGCCAGCCGAGGATCGAGAGCCCCGTGCCGAGCAGCCAGCGTGCGCGGCGCAGCAGGCGCCAGGCGAGCGCGAGGCGCAGATGCTCGCCGGCCGGCGAGTCCTTGGCGTCGAGCGCCTGCAGCGCGATCCCTAGGCTGTAGAGGGTCGACGCCGCGACGGCCGCTCCTATGCCCAGCACGAGATCGACCATGTCTGCCCACGATCATCGCACCCTCGGCCGCCCGATCGCCGGAGCAGTGGCCGGGATCGCGATGGCCGGATACCTGCTGCCGGGGCTCGCCGCGGCGCTGCCGGCGCTGCGCGCGCCGCTCGGCGTCGAGGACCGCACCGCAGGCGGGCGCGGCTTCGCGCTGACGTTCGACGACGGCCCGCACGCGCAGGGCACGCCGGCCGTGCTCGAGCTGCTCGCGGCCGCCGATCTGCGCGCGACGTTCTTTCTCGTCGGCGAGCAGGTGCAGCGCAACCCTGCGCTCGCGCGCGAGATCGTCGCGGCCGGGCACGGCATCGGGCTGCACTGCCAGCGCCATCGCAACCTGCTGCGCCTGACGCCGGCGCAGGTGCGCGCCGACATCGACCGCGCCGAAGCGGCGATCGGCGAGGCGACGGGTATCGCGCCTGCGCTCTATCGCCCGCCGTATGGGGTGCTCAACAGCGCCGCGCTGCGGCTCGCGCGGGCGCGCGGTTGGCGCACGCTGCTGTGGAGTCACTGGGGCCGCGACTGGGAGCGTCGTGCGAGCGCCGAGTCGATTCACGCGCTCGTGACCGATCGCGCCGGCGAGGGCTCGGTGCTGTTGCTGCACGACGCCGACGACTACTCGGCGCCCGGCTCGTGGCAGCGGACCGTCGCGGCGCTGCCGCGCGTGCTGCAGACGCTCGCCGAGCGCGGGCTCGAGCCCGTATCCCCCTGACCTGCGGGGTAACATCGAACGCTTGTCCAGCGCCGCGATCGATCGGGGGAGCGGCTCGCCCGCCGCCACGCTGCGCCCGGCCGGCCCGGCCGGCGCGAGCGAGCGTGCCGTCGCGCCTGCGCGTTCGCGCTGGTGGGTCGAGCTGCTCGCGATCGCGTGGCTGCTGTTCCTCTACGACGCCGTCAACGACCTCGCGCCGCTGCGCCTCTCGACGGCGCTCGGCAACGCGCGCGGCATCCTGCACCTCGAGCGGCTGCTGCAGATCGACCCGGAGCTGTCGCTCGACCGCTGGCTGGCTGCGCATCGCACGCTCGGCGTCGTGCTGGCGAACTACTACGACAACGCGCACTTCGTCGTCACGCTCGGGATCCTCGGCTGGCTGTGGTGGAAGCGCGCCGATCTGTATCGCCCGCTGCGCAACACGCTCGTGCTCGTCAACGTGCTCGGCTTCGTCGTCTTCTGGCTGTTCCCCGTCGCGCCGCCGCGGATGCTCGACGGCTTCGCCGACGTCGTCGCCTCGACGCACGCGTTCGGCTCGTGGCACACCGGCGCGCTCGCGTCGGCCGCGAACCAGCTCGCGGCGATGCCGTCGCTGCACATGGCCTGGGCCGGCTGGTGCACGGTCGCGCTGTGGCGCATCAGCGAGCGCCGCGCGATTCGAGCCGTGGCCGTGCTCTACCCGTGCGTGACCGCGTTCGCGGTGCTCTCGACGGGCAATCACTTCGTGCTCGACATCGTCGGCGGCCTGCTCGTCCTCGCGCTTGCGCTGCTGCTCGTCGGTTCGCCCGAGCGGCTCGGCGGCAAGCTCTCGCTGACGCGGGCGCGGCAAGCGTGGCACGAGTACCGCAGCGCCGCGTAAATCCCGCAAAACCGGCGTTACGTATGTCACAAACTTGTTACGAAGTGCAAGACCGGATACAGTGGGCTGGCTGCCGCAGACGCTTGTGAAGCGCCTCCTGAACCGTCGGGAGGACGCGCCGACGGCCCGCCGCAACTGTGTGCGCGGACTTCTCGTCGGGTCTGTAGGGTGGCGCCACGCATATGACCGACTTCGATGCCAACGAGGATCACCTGCGCCTGAGCGGCCTCGGCAAGGACGAATCGTCCGAGCCGCCGAAGCTGCGCCCGCGCTTTGCGCCGCGCGCGCGCCAGCTCGCCTACCGGCACTGCTTCTACCGCTCGCCGCGCCGGATCGCCTCGAGGCTCGCGTCGCAGCGCGCTCGCACGGCGCGCCGCAGCTGCCCGCCCGGCGGGCGGCTCGCGCTGCTCGGAGCGCCCTCGCGCCGTCGCCGGCAGCTGTGGACGAAATGCCACGGACGAACCCCCGGATCTCCGAGCTGACGTGGCGACCCTGCGCTACCTCGACGTGTGCCTGGTGCTCGCGACGGCTCCGTTCGTGCTCGCCGGCGGGCTCCCGCTCGCGGGCTACCTGATCGGCGCGCTCGCGTGGCTGCTGACGCGGCTCGGGACGATCTTCATGTACTCGCGCGCTCGTCGCGTCGGCGATCCGAAGTATCGCGCCGGGCTGCAGGTCGCCGGCATGATGGGACGCGTCTGGCTCGTCGCGCTCGCCGTGATCCTCGCGCGCGTCGTCAGCAAGGACGACGGCATCATGGCCGCGGCGCTGCTGCTCGCCGCCTTCACGGTCTACTTCGTGATGTCGTTCGTCACGCGCGAAGGCCCGCTGCAAGGGTCGGCGGGCACACCCGGCAGAGCGAGCACGTCATGAGCGCCCACCACAAACTGGGATTCCCGCCGAGCGAGGCAGGTGCAGGCCGGCGATGAGCGCCACCGAGGGGGGAACCGTCACGCAGCCGAAGAGCAGCGCCAAACGAACGCTTTTGATCCTGGCAGGCGTCTGGATCGGCGGCATCGTCGTGCTCGGCGCGATCTACGGCTTGCACGGGACGCGCAACAAAGTCTACGAACCGCAGAACGAGTTCAAGCTCGACAACTGGGTCCATCTCGGCGTCTTCTCGATCAACAAGGCCGTGCTGTACCTCGTGCTCGCCGCGATCGCGACGACCGTCAGCATGATCTACATCGCGCGGCGCATGCAGCAGCGCCCGAACAAGGTCCAGGCCGCCGTCGAGCTGCTCTACGAACTGATGCGCAACCAGATCACGGGCAGCGCGATGAGCGAGGAGATGGCCGCGAAGTGGTTCCCGTTCGTCGGCGCGCTGTTCCTCTTCATCATGTTCTCGAACCTGATCGGCTACATCCCGCTGCCGACGAACACCGAGCACAAGATCGACATCGCCGGGCTGCACATCCCGTCGTTCTCGCTGTACGCCGCGACCGCGAATCTCTCGATCCCGCTCGTGCTCGCGCTCGCCGTGTTCTGCTCCTACACGTACGAAGGCCTGCGCGCGAAGGGGCCGGTCGGCTATCTCAAAGGCCTCGTGCCCGGCGGCGTGCAGGGCGGCATGGCCGTCGCGATCTTCTTCTTGGAGGTGCTCTCGAACTTCATGCGGATCCTCTCGCTGACGATTCGTCTGTTCGCGAACATCCTTGCCGGCCACCTAATCATCCTGTTCATGGCCGGAGCGCTCGCGGTGATCCTCGGGATCACCGCGTTGGCCTGGTTCACGCTGCCGTTCGGCGTGCTGCTGTTCGCTTTCGAGGTCGGCCTGGTTGCCGCTCTGCAGGCGTTCATCTTCGCCACGCTCACCGCTATCTACCTCGGCGGCGCGGTCGCCGAAGACCACTAAAGGAGTCAATAGTCGTGCACATAGCCCTAATCACCGTCCTCGCCGCTGCGACCGAAGAAGTCGCCAAGGCCGGCAAGTCGATCGGACTCGGCGTCGGCGGAGGCCTCGGCGCAGTGGGCGCCGGCGTCGGCATCGGCATCATCTTCGGCAAGGCGATCGAAGCGATCACGCGTCAGCCGGAGATGCGCGACGAGATCACGCAGCTGCAGTGGCTCGGCTTCGCCCTGACCGAGGCTTGCTTCTTCTACGGCCTCGTCGCCGGCCTGCTGGCCGCGTTCATCGTCTAGCGCGATGCCTGGCGCTCTCGCACAGCCAACCGCCGTCGTGCTCGCCGCGTCGAAGGGCAGCTTCCTGATCAAGCCGGGCATTGGCTTGATGATCTGGACGCTGCTCGTCTTCGGGATCACGATGGTGCTGCTCTCGAAGCTCGCCTTCCCGCGGATCTCAGAAGCGCTCGAACGGCGCAAGCGCGGCATCGAAGAGTCGATCGACACGGCCGAGCGCACGCGCACGGAGGCCGACGAGCTGCTGCACGAATACCGCGAGCGGCTGAAGGAGGCGCGCGCGCAGGCGGAAGAGATCATGCAGCGTGCACGCCAGTCCGCCGACGCGCACGAGCACGAGTCGAAAGAGCGTGCGCAGGAGATCCTCGCCGAGGCGGCCAAGCGCGCCGAGCGCGACATCGAAGCGGCGAGCAAACGCGCGCTCGACGACATCCGCCGCGAGGTCGCCGACCTGACGGTGCTCGCGACCGAGAAGGTCACGCGCAAGACGCTCGACACCGACGATCAGAAGCGGCTCGTCGAGGAGGCGCTCAACGAGCTCGACTTCTCCTCGATCTCGCAAGGAGTCTCGAACAACTAATGGACGAGCTGGCTGAGGTATACGCGCGCTCGCTGTTTGAGGTCGCTCGCGAGCACGACAAGCTCGATGAGCTGCGCGAGCAGCTCTCGCAGTTCGCCGACGCGCTCGACTCGAACCGCGAGCTGGCCGTGTTCTTCTTCTCGCCGTACTTCTCTACGGCCGAGAAGCAGGACGCGCTCGCGCGCATTCTCGACGGAGCCGACGAGGTCTTCGTCAACTTTCTCAAGCTGCTGATCGAGAACCACCGGATGCCCGTGATCTTCCGCACGCGCCAGCAGTTCGAGGCGATGTGGGAGCGCGAGAACCAGCTGCTGCCCGTCGAGATCACGAGCGCGATCGAGCTCGATGAGGCGACGACCGAGAGCC
>DASZLB010000089.1:0-14583 GCA_035552575.1 Solirubrobacteraceae bacterium
CGGCGACGCGTCGCTGTTCCCGGCGCTGATGGAGAGCCTGCAAGTGCCGCAGGAGCACCGCGCGCGGCTGCTCGAGACGCTCGTGCGGCGCGACTTCGTCGAGCTCGAGCTGCGCCTGCACGAGGCCGGTCTGTCCGACGAGGACGCAGAGCTGCTGCTGAGCGTGCCGCAGCGCCGTGGCGGCCCGGAGCTTTTGACCGACCCGCCGGCGGCGGCCGTCGAGGCGGTCACGGGAATGCGCCGCGTCTACGAGTTGCTCGACGAGGACGTTGCCGAGCGCGTGATCTTCGACCTCGGCCTGATCCGCAACATCGGCTATTACACGGGCGCCGTGTTCGAGGTCTACGACCCCGCGATCGGCGCGCCGATCGGCGGCGGCGGACGCTACGACGAGCTGCTCGGGCGCTTCGGGCGCAGCCTGCCGGCGGTCGGCTTCGCGCTGTACGTCGACTCGCTGCACCAGGCGCTCGCCGGCGAGGAACGCGGGACGGGAGCGCTGTCGGAGCTGCGCTCGGTCACGGCCGCGGCACGAACGCGATGAGCCCGATCAACGGCCTGACGATCGCGGTCCCGCGCGGCGCGCTGTTCGGTGGCACGGTCGATTTGCTCGCGGCGCTCGGGCTGGAGACGGAGGAGCTGCGCAACAACGATCGCAAGCTGCTGTTCGAGGACATCGGCGTCGTCACGATGCGCCCGTCCGACGTGCCGACGTACGTCGAGGCCGGCGCGGCCGACATCGGCGTGACGGGCAAGGACGTGCTGCTCGAGCAGGCCGCGCACCGCCCCGAGGAGGGCGGCCGCGACGTCTACGAGCTGCTCGACCTCGGCTTCGGGCGCTGCACGATGGTGCTCGCGAGCAAGGCCGGCCCCGATCCGGCGCTCGAGTCGCTGCGCCGCCTCGGCGTGATGCGCGTCGCGACGAAGTACCCGCGGATCGCCGCGCGCCACCTGGAGGAAACGGGGCGCCAGAGCGAGATCGTCGAGGTCAAGGGCTCCGTCGAGCTCGCGCCGCTGACGGGGATGGTCGACGCGATCGTCGACTTGACGGCGACCGGCACGACGCTGCGCGAGAACAACCTCGTCGAGCGCGAGCAGATCGTCGTCTGCACGGCGCGGCTGATCGCCAACCCGGTCTCGCACAAGCTGAAGGCCGCGCAGATGGACGCGCTGCTCGAGCAGCTGCGCGAGCTGTCGAGCGCCGACGTGGGCTGAGATGCGCATCGAGCGCGTCGAGGTCGCAGAGATCGAGCGGCTCGGTGGTCCTGCCGGGGTCGCCGCGCAGCTGCGCGAGCTCGTGCCCGGCGGCGCATCGGTCGAGCAGGCCGTGCGCGAGATCCTCGCCGACGTCCGCGCGCGCGGCGATGCGGCAGTGCTCGAGTACACGCAGCGTTTCGACACGGCCGGCGCCGAGCCGCGCGGGTTGCTCGTCTCACCGCAGGAGCTCGACGAGGCGATCAAGTCGCTGCCGCTCGAGCTCGTCGCCGGGTTGCAGGTGACGATCGCGAACGTCGCGCAGGTCGCCGACGCGGGCGTCGACCGCGAGGCGAGCGTCGCGCTGGCGCAAGGCCAGCAGGTCAAGCTGCGCGAGATCCCCGTCTCGGCGGCGGCGATCTACGTGCCGGGCGGGCGCGCGCCGTATCCGAGCACCGTCGCGATGGGCGTCGTCACGGCACGCACGGCCGGCGTGCTCGATGTCGTCGTCTGCGCACCCCCAGGCCCCGACGGGCAGATTCACGCCGCGATCCTCGGCGTGTGCCGGCTGTGCGGCGTCGAGCGCGTCTACCGGATGGGCGGCGCGCAGGCTGTCGCCGCGCTCGCGTACGGCAGCGAGACGGTCGCGCGCGTCGACGTCGTCGTCGGCCCCGGAAACCTCTACGTGCAGGAGGCCAAGCGACAGCTCTCGGCGACGGTCGGCATCGACGGCTTCGCCGGACCGAGCGACCTGCTCGTCGTGCTCGGCGCCGAGCCCGAGCCGCACGAGATCGAGCTGGCCGCGCTCGACATGCTCGCGCAGGGTGAGCACGGCGAAGGGAGCCTCGTCGTCGGCGTCTCGGCCGGGCCCGGAGCGATCGATGCGCTGGCGGCGCGACTCGCTACACGAGACGCGGAGCGTCCAATAAAAGGAGGAACGTTCGCGCTCGTCGAGGCGATCGACTCGCGGCAGGCGATTCAGATCGCGAACGAGTTCGCGCCGGAGCACCTGCAGCTGATCGGCGCCGATGTCGAGGCGCTCGCGTCACGAGTCCAGTCGGCCGGCTGCGTGTTCGTAGGCTCGGCGAGCGCTACGGCGTTCGGCGACTACGTCGCGGGCTCGAACCACATCCTGCCGACGAGCGGCGCGGCGCGGTTCGATTCGATGCTCTCGCCGCGGCACTTCCGCCGGCGGATGGCCGAGGTGCGGATCGGCGCCGACGCGGCCGCGAAGCTCGCGAAAGCCGGCGTGCCGATCGCGCGCGCGGAGGGCTTTGAGTGGCACGCGCGCTCGATGGAGGCGCGCATCGGCGACAATTAGACGATGACCGATTCGACTGGACAGCGAAGCGCGCAGATCGAGCGCCGCACGGGCGAGACCGACGTGCGCCTATCGCTCGCGCTCGAAGGCACCGGCGCGGGCACGCGCGAGACGGGCGTCGGCTTCCTCGACCACATGCTCGACCTGCTTGCGCGCCACGGGCGCATCGATCTCGACGTCAAGGTCAGCGGCGATCTGGAGACGGGCGCGCACCACACCGCAGAGGACACCGCGATCGTACTCGGGCAGGCACTCGACCAGGCGCTCGGCGACCGCAGCGGGATCGTCCGCTACGGCACCGCGACGGTGCCGATGGACGAGGCGCGCGCGAGCTGCGCGATCGACATCTCCGGGCGCCCGTTCACGGCGTTCGACGCCGAGCTGCCGCCCGGCGCGACCGGCGGCTTCGAGCACGAGCTGACGGAGGAGTTCTTCCGCGCGCTCGCGAACGCCGCGAAGCTGACGCTGCACCTGCGCGTCGAAGCGGGTACGAACGCGCACCACATGATCGAGGCCGCCTTCAAGGCCTTCGCGCGAGCGCTGCGCGAGGCCGCCGCGATCGACCCGTCGGAGACGGGCGTGCCGAGCACGAAGGGAACGCTGACCGCATGAGCGCGCTGATCGAGCAGGACGTGCAGATCGCCGTCGTCGACTACGGCATGGGCAACCGCCGCTCGGTCGAGAAGGCGCTCGCGCACGTCGGCGCCGAAGCGAGCGTCTCATGCGATCCCGACGAGCTGCGCGCCGCGGACGGACTCGTCGTCCCCGGCGTCGGCGCTTTTCCGCGCGCGATGCACAACCTGCACGAGCTCGGCCTCGACGAGCTGCTACGCGAGCGCGTCGCTGCGGGGACGCCGGTGCTCGGCATCTGCCTCGGCCTGCAGCTCGCCTTCGAGCACTCGAGCGAGCTCGGCGGCGCCGACGGCCTCGGGCTGATCGAGGGCGAGGTCCACGGTCTGCGCGTCGGCTCGCTGAAGCTGCCGCACATCGGCTGGAACGAGGTCGCCTTCACGAAACCCGACTCGGCACTCGTTGCCGGGTTGCCGCTGCAGTGCGCCTTCTACCACGTGCACACGCTCGCCGCCGAGCCCGCGCGCGAAGAGGACGTGCTCGGCGTCGCCGAGTACGGCGCGCCGTTCGTCACGGCCGTGCAGAAGGGCTCGTTCTACGGCGTGCAGTTCCACGCCGAGAAGTCGTCCGCTGCCGGGCTGCGTCTGCTCGCGAACTTCGCGCAGGTCTGCATCGACGCGCTCGAGCCGAGCGCCGCGGCCGCAACAGACGCCCGGTGAACCTCTACCCGGCGATCGACATCCTCGGCGGCAACGCCGTGCGGCTCGTCAAGGGCGACTTCGACGCGAAGAAGGTCTACGACCAGGACCCGCTGTCGGCGGCGCGCGCGTTTGCGGAGCAAGGCGCGCGCTACCTGCACGTCGTCGATCTCGACGGAGCGAAGAGCGGCGAGCCGGTCAATATCGAGCATCTCCGCACGATCGTCGGCGAGCTCGGGCTACCGGTGCAGTTCGGCGGCGGCCTGCGGTCGGATTACGCAATCCAGCAGGCCTTCGAAGCCGGCGCCGCGCGCGTAATCCTAGGTACGGCGATTTTCACCGACCCTGAGCTGCCATGGCGTGCAATGGAAGAGCACGGGCAAGAGAATGTGCTGGTATCAATCGACGCACGCGACGGGAACGTAGCGACGCACGGATGGCTTGAACGTACGCAGGTAACGGCGCAAGAAGCGCTGGCGCGCTGGAGCGAAGGCGAAGGCGGCATCAAGCGCTTCGTCTACACGAACATCGATCACGACGGGATGCTCGACGGCATCGACCCAGAGGACGCGGCGAGCGCTGTCCGTGCTGTTGACGACGGCAAGCTGATCCTCTCGGGTGGCATCGGCGAGCTTCAGCACCTTCGTGCAATCGCGGCGCTGCGTTCGGAGCGGCAACTCGACGGTCTCGACGGCGTGATCGTCGGCAAGGCGCTGTACGAGCGGCGCTTCACAGTCGCCGAGGCGCTGACCGTGCTCGACGGCTGAGGGCGCCGAGACTGTTCGCGACGGCCGCTGCGAGATTACCGCCGCCTGCGATGGCCTGCCCTGATTCCCTTATGTAGCGTCTATACTTAGCTTAATGACGCTACATTTGCCAAAGACCGAAGTCGGCGTTCGTGAGCTGCACGATCAGCTAAGCCGATATGTGCGCCATGCCGCTGAGGGCGGCGAGGTGGTGGTGACGATGCGGGGCAGGCGAGTGGCCCGCCTCTCGCCCATGAACCCAGCGGACCCGCTTGCCGATCTGCGTGCGCGGGGGCTCGTGCGAGAGCCGACCCGGCGCAAGCGGGCCAGCACGGAGCACCGGCAGTTCCGCTCGCTCGAGCCGGTATCTGACCTCGTCGCCGAGCAGCGACGCTGATCGCCTACTTCGACACGTCGGCGCTGATCAAGCTCGTCTTTGTCGAGCAGGGATCGGATCTAGCCAAAGACTTGTGGGACAAATCCGAGTCGGTGGCGTCCAGCCAGCTCATATACCCAGAGGCGCGTGCCGCGGCAGCATCGGCCTTCCGGACGGGCCGAATCGACAAGCGCACGCTGCACGGCGCCGTCCGCGCGATCGACGGTCTGTACGCCGAGCTTCGCGTGATCGACATCGACGGCGCGCTGGCGCAGTTCGCCGGTGAACTGGCCGAGCTTCACCGTCTGCGCGGGTACGACGCCGTTCATCTCGCCTCGGCGATCGCGATCGAAGACGCTGCGCTCGTCACGGTCACGTGGGATCGCGATCTGGCGGACGCAACGGTCACCTGCGGCTATGCAGTTGTTCCCGCCGCCCCCTGAACAGACGGGCTACCGTAGCCCGATGCACTTCAAGCGCATCATCCCGTGCCTCGACGTCGATGCCGGGCGTGTCGTCAAGGGCGTCGAATTCCTCGACATCCGCGACGCCGGCGACCCGGTCGAGCTCGCTGCGCACTACGACCGCGAGGGCGCCGACGAGCTCGTCTTCCTCGACATCACAGCGACGCACGAGAAGCGCGACACGATCGCGCAGCTCGCGCGCGCGACGGCCGACGACGTGTTCGTGCCGTTCACGATCGGCGGCGGCATCCGCTCGGCCGAAGACGCGCAGGCCGTGCTCGACGCGGGCGCCGACAAGGTCGCCGTCAACTCAGCCGCGCTGCAGCGTCCTGAGCTGATCAACGAGCTCGCGGACGTGTTCGGCGCGCAGTGCGTCGTGCTCGCGATCGACGCCAAAGCCGATCCGTTCGTCGGCGGCGGGCTCGACGCGCCGTCGAAGTGGGAGGCGTACCTCGCCGGCGGTCGCACGCCGACCGGCCGCGACGTCGTCGAGTGGGCGCGCGAGGGCGTCGAGCGCGGCGCCGGCGAGATCCTCTTGACGAGCATGGATCGCGACGGCACGAACGACGGCTACGACCTGCCGCTGATCTCGGCCGTGAGCGAGGCCGTCAGCGTCCCCGTGATCGCCTCCGGCGGCGCCGGCGAGCTCGAGCACCTCGCCGAAGCGCTTCGCGCCGGCGCCGACGCGGCGCTTTGCGCATCGATCTTCCACTACGGCCGCTACACGATCGCCGAGGCCAAGCAGCATCTGGTGGCGGCCGGGATCCCCGTGCGCGTCGGTTGACGGCACGTC
Organism: Solirubrobacteraceae bacterium; assembly: GCA_035552575.1. Lineage (GTDB taxonomy): Bacteria > Actinomycetota > Thermoleophilia > Solirubrobacterales > Solirubrobacteraceae > Palsa-744. Next base: position 6,160 of record DASZLB010000089.1, read on the forward strand.
GGGGCGGGTCGAGACCTTGAGCGCGCCTGCGCACAGCGAAGTCGACGTCCTCGAGCAGCTGTGCAAGCAGCCCGGCGGAGGCGAGCTATGCGAGGTAGCCGAGGCGCGTCGCGGTGAGGTCGTGCTGATCGGCGGCGCCGTGCGCGACATGCTGCTCGGCCGTGTGCCGCGCGAGCTCGACGTCGTCGTCAAGCACGACGCCCAGGGCTTCGCCGCCGATCTCTCGCGAGAGCTGCAGGCGGTTGCCGGCGAAGATGCTCGCGAGCGCTTCGAGACGACGTCCCACGAGCACTTCGGCACGGCGCTCGTGCGCTGGCCCGGCGGGCAGATCGACGTCGCGACGCGTCGCTCCGAGCGATACCCGCATGACGGCGCGCTGCCGGAGGTCGCCGACGGCACGCTCGAAACAGACCTCGAACGCCGCGACTTCACGATCAACACGCTTTACGTCGCGCTGAACGGACCGCGGCGCGGCCGGCTTGCCGGCGCGCCGAGGGCGCGCGAGGACCTCGACGCGCGTGTGCTGCGCGTGCTGCACGAGCGGAGCTTTCGCGACGACCCGACGCGCCTGCTGCGCATGGCGCGCTATCGCGCACGGCTCGACTTTGAGATCGAGCCTCACACGGCCGAGCTCGCGGCCGCGGCGATCGCCGACGGCGCGCTCGACACGGTCTCTGCGGCGCGCATCGGCGCGGAGCTTCGCCTTGCGCTCGCCGAGCCCGATCCCGTCGCAGCGCTCGAGTCGCTCGCGCAGCTCGGCGTGCTGAGCGCGCTGCATCAGTCGCTCACGCTCGACGCGGCGCTCGCGCGCGCGGCGCTCGACGTGCTCCCGCCGCCTCCCGACGCATGGCCGGACGTGCTGCTGCTTGCGGCGCTGCTGCTGCCGGCGCACTCCTTCGACACGACCGACTACGAGACGCGCCTGCGCGTGCTGCTCGACGGCTGGGAGTTCCCGGCGGCGGAGCGCGAGCGCGCCGTGCACAGCGCGATCCTCGCGCCGCGCTTGGCGGCGCGGCTGAAGCGCGCCGAGCGGCCGTCGGAGATCTACGAGATCGCGCATGGCGAGCCGCTCGAGGCCGTCGCCCTCGCCGCGGCACTGGCCGACGGCGAAGGTAGTGCGACCGCGGCTGCGGCCGATGCCGCGCGCCGCTGGCTGGGCGAGCTGCGCCTCGTCGAACTCGAGATCGGCGGCGACGACCTGCTCGGTGCCGGCATCGGCGCGGGTCCCGACATCGGCAGGCGCTTGCGCCACGCGCTGATGCGCAAGCTCGACGGTGAGCTGAGGGGACGCGATGCGGAGTTGCGGGCCGCCTTGGATGATGCCTAACGCTGTGGATCATCTAAAAGCAGAAGTGGCGCCAAAATGGCGCTAGAGTTGGCCCATGCCGAGCATGCAGATCAAGAACGTGCCTCCGGACGTTCATGAGACTTTGCGTCGGCGCGCTGACGCGGCAGGTCAGTCGCTGCAGGCCTATCTCCTCGCCTCGCTGGAAGAGCAGGCCAGGAGGCCCACGATCGACGAGCTGTTCAGTCGGCCCGGCAGACGGACCGGGGCCAGCCTTCCGCTCGACTATGCAACGCAGGTGATCCGCGAGGCGCGCGACGCGCATGCGTCGTGATCGTGGTCGACGCGTCAGTCCTGGCGACAGCGCTTTCCGATGATGGCTCCGATGGGAAACGCGCTCGCGCGCGGCTGCATGCTGAGAGCGTTCTGTGTGCCCCCGAGGTCATCGATCTCGAGGTGGCCATGGCGTGGCGGCGGCAGCTCAGCGCAGGCTGGCTGGACGCGGATGGAGCGCGGCAGGCGCTGGACGATCTCGCGGCGCTGAACCTCGTCAGAGCGCCACATCTGCCGTTGATTCCGCGCATTTGGGAGCTTCGTGACACCCTCACTCCGTACGACGCCGCCTATGTCGCGCTCGCGGAGGCACTGCAGGCGACGCTCGTGACAGCAGACGCCAGATCGGCCCGGGCGCCTGGACTGCGCTGTGCAGTGGAGCTGATGCAGTGACTTCGCCGGTAGGAGGTCGCGTTGTCGAGCACGCCGAAGGGTTCTCCTGTGAGCTTCCCGGCAACGCGCGCGTGCTCTTCACCTCGCGCGCGCTCGCCAACCTCTCGACGCAGACCGGCGACGGGCACGAGCATGGGCGCGAAGCTCGCGACACGCTCTGCGACGAGCTTGCCCTCGATTGGCTGTGCGCGAGCCGCCAGGTGCACGGCACCGCTGTGCAGCGCGTCGGTTTGCTCGCCGGCGAGAGGGGAGAGGCCGTCGCGATCGACGCCGACGGCCACGCGACTGCGATCGAGCGCCTCGGTGCGATGGTGTTGACAGCCGACTGCCTGCCCGTCGCGCTCGCCGGCGACGGCGCAGTTGCGATGGTTCACGCCGGCTGGCGCGGGCTCGCCGCGGGTGTGCTCGAGGAGGGAGTCGCCGCCTTGCGCGAGCTGGGCGCGGCGGGGCCGATCGAGGCCGTCGTCGGTCCCGGCGCCGGCGTCTGCTGCTACGAGGTCGGGCCCGAGGTGCACGCCGCGTTCGGGCAGGACAGTCGCGACGCGCCATATCGGGACGGCAAGAAGATCGACATGCGCGGGATCGCGCGCGAACGGCTGATCGCCGCGGGCGTCGCGCGCGTGCACGACGCCGACGCGTGCACGATCTGCGACGAGCGCTTCTTCTCGCATAGGCGCGAAGGCGTGCGCGCCGGGCGGCAGGGAGGCATTGCGTGGCTCGGCTGATCGGCGAGCTGCGGATCGAGCGCATCCGCGCGAACCTTGCACATGTTCGCGAGGAGATCGCGGGCGCCGTCCATCGTTCGCCCGTCACTCGGCCGGGGCGCGATCGCGGTGAGGTCGAGCTGCTCGCCGCGGTCAAGTACGTCGCGAGCGACGACCTGCCGCTGCTCGCCGAGGCCGGCATCCGGCTCGTCGGCGAGAACCGCGCGCAGGAGCTCGAGGCCAAGCACGCCGCGCACGGCGAGCTGTTCGAGTGGGACTTCATCGGCCAGCTGCAGAGCCGCCGCGTGAAGTCGATCGTGCCGCACGTACGTCTGATCCACTCTGTCGCCTCCGAGTCTGCGCTGCGCGAGCTCGAGCGTCACCGCGCGCTTGCGCGGGCCGACTTGCAGATCCTGATCGAGATCGACATCGCCGGCGAGGAGGGCAAGGCCGGTGTCGCTCCCGATCGGCTCGGCGAGTTCATCGCGCGCTCGCCCATTCCCGTCGTCGGGCTGATGACGATGCCGCCGCTCGCCGCCGAGGCGGACGCGAGCCGCCCGTGGTTTGCGAAGCTGCGCGCGCTCGCCGACGAGCACTCGCTGCAGCACCTCTCGATGGGCACCTCGCAGGACTATGTCGTAGCCGTCGAAGAGGGCGCGACGATCGTGCGCGTCGGCTCGACGCTTTACGAGTAGCTCAGCCCCGCAGCTGCTTGAGCTTCCGCCGCGCTTTGCGCACATACCGAGGCGGAATCAGCGGTGGCAGCGGGTGCACGGGCTCTGCCTCGAGCATCGTAAGCGACGTGCTCTTCGCGCAGATGAACGCGAGGCGCTGCTCTGAGTAGTACTCGCCGAGCCCCGTGAAGTCCGTCATGTTCAGCTTCAGCGGCACCGTCTCGTAACCGAACTGGCCCGCGAGATCGACGACCGCCTGCCTGCTCGGGATCAGCACCGTTTCGTAGTCGGCCGCGAGCAGCCAGCCCTCGACGCTCTCGCGCTGGACCGAGAAGACGCTCGAGTTCAGCGGCGAGATGACCGTGTCGATCACGAGGATCTCCGCGCCGACGCCCGCCATCAGCTCGAACAGCTCTGTCGGCTTTGAGATGTGGTACATCAGGCCCAGGCAGAGCACGATGTCGAAACGTTCGTCGAATGAGTGCTCGAAGACGTTCGCCTGTTCGAAGCGGTAGCGGCTCTGCTCGATCTGCTTCGCCTCGAAGACGAGCCGCGCCTGTTCGAGCTGGCGCTCGCGCGCGTCGACGCCGAGCAGGAAGTCCGCGCCTGCCGCCATCGCGTTGCTCGCCCAGAAGCCGGCGTTGCAACCCAAGTCGAGCACCCGCTTGCCCTCGAGCGTCCCGCCCGTGACCTTCAGCAGCGCGTCGAAGAAGTAGCGGCGGCGCTGTTCGTGGCGGTTGAGTTTGCCCGGGTCCGACGGCGGCGTGATCACACCGTCGTCGAACTCGAACTGGTAGTGCCACGGCCCGAGCTCCGCGATCCGGCTTTCGAGTTCACTGCGATCCACGAACGTCCCTCCGTTCCCGCTGTTCGAGCGGGAGCCGGCGCAGAGCGTCTCTCCCGCACAAGCCCCCTCGTTTGGGCGCGGAATGCTACTCGACCGCAAGCTCGCGCCACGCAGCCGCGTTGGGCGATCTCGGTGCTCGCTCGGTCGCCAATTGACTAGCATGAGCAGGGAATTCGTCCGTCCGGGCGAAAACGCACCTACACGAATGGCTTTCCGCGACTCCTGGCACAGTGCGCTCGTCTACTTCGGCCTCGCCGAGGAGTATCACGACGACTTCGATGACGCTCCGCCCGAGGCCGAGATCGAGGACCGCTACCGCGAGCGGCCGAACGTGCGCCGCCTGCGCCGCCGCCGAGACGAGTTCGATGACATCTTCTCCGACGACGACGAGGCCGCAGGCCGCGGCGGGCGCTCGACGACCGTGCTCAAGTCCGTCGGCGCACGCACGAACGGAGACGTCCGCGTGCACCTCGTGATCCCGAAGTCGTTCAACGACGCGCAGCAGATCGCCGACAAGTTCAAGGACTCGATCCCGGTGATCCTCAACCTGCAGTCCTCCGACACGGACCTCTCCAAGCGGCTGATCGACTTCGCCTCGGGCCTCACGTACGCGCTCGACGGCGGCATGCAGCGGATCGCCGACAAGGTCTTCATGCTCACGCCGCGCAACGTCGAGATCTCTGCCGAGGAGCGCGCCAGGTTGATCGAGAAGGGCTTCTTCAACCAGTCCTGATCTGAGGCGCCATCTCCTGCGCCTGGCGGCGTCCTCGGTCGCTCGTGTGCAGAGCACGCTTCGTTCCCTGCGTCCTTGCCAGGCTTGAAGCTGACACCTCAGATGCCTCGACCGATGCCAAAACTCGCCGATACGCTGGCTCTGCAATGCAAATCGGACTGATCGGCTCAGGCAACATGGCGCGTGCGCTCGCGCGCGGCTGGCAGCAGCCCGTGCTCTGCGCCGATCCGCTCGCCGAGCGCGCGAAGGCGCTCGTCGCCGAGGTCGGCGGCGAGGCGCTCGAGAGCAACGCCGACGTCGCCGAGCGCGCCGATCTCGTCGTGCTCTGCCACAAGCCCGCGCAGCTGCACGACGTCGCCGCCGAAGTCGCGCCGCACGCGAAAGCCGTCGCGTCGATCCTCGCTGCGACGCCGCTCTCGGCGCTGCGCGATGCCTATCCCGGCAAGCCCGTCTACCGCTTCATCCCGTCGCTACCCGTCGAGGTTCGCCAAGGCGCTGTCGTGCAAGGCCGCGACGCCGAGGACACCGCGCAGCGCGAGCACCCCGACCGCGACTCCTCGCTCGACGCGCTCGTCGCGTCGCTGTTCGCCGATCTCGGCACGCTCGTCGTGCTCGACGACTCGCTCGTCGACGTCGCGATGGGGCTGATGTCGTGCGCGCCCGCCTATGTCGCGCTCGTCGCCGAGGCGCAAGTCGACGCCGGCGTGCGCAAGGGCATTCCTGCCGCGCAGGGAGCGCAACTCGTCGTGCAGACGCTCGCCGGCACCGCCGAGCTGCTGCGCCGGCGCGACTACGACACGGTCGCCGTGCGCCGCGAGGTCTCATCGCCCGGCGGCCTGACCGCTCGCGGCGTCGATGCGCTCGAGCGCGCCGGGCTGCGTGCTGCCTTCAGCGACGCGCTCGACGCCGTGCTCGAGCCGAAAGCGAGCTGAGCGTGCTCGCCGCCTTGTTTCTGCCGCTCGCGAGCGCGCGCACGCAGATCGCCGACTACCTCTCGACGCTGATCTACGTCTACACGCTGCTGATCGTCCTCTACATCGTCATCCAGCTGCTGTTCTCAGTCGGCATCCGGCCGCCTTACTCGCGCACGCTCGATCTCGTGCTCGGCTTCCTGCGCGACATCTGCGAGCCGTTCCTGCGGCTCTTCCGCCGCATCATCCCGTCCTTCGGCGGCCTCGACCTCAGCCCGATCCTCGCGATCTTCACGCTGCAGATCGTCAACACGATCGTCGTCAACGACCTGATCCACGGCTGAGCGCCGTGCACGCCGGCGAGGATCGCGAGCCGAGCGGCGATCCGCCGCCGCGCTCGCGCCCGCGCTTCTCGCTGCTTGGCAGCCCGTGGCTTCGCGCCGTGCTCGTGCTCGTCTTCGTCGTCGTCGCCGATCAACTCTCAAAGCACGCCGTCAACGCCTCGATCGTGCAAGGCGAAGAACGGAAATTCCTGCCCGGCGTCGAGCTCGTCAACACGCGCAACAACGGCGTCGCCTTCGGCTTCCTGCCCGGCAGCCACGTCGCCGTCACGATCGTCATCGGCCTCGCGCTCGTCGCGCTGCTCGTCTACTTCACGCTGCACAGCCGCGAGAAGCTGATCTGGCTGCCGACCGGCATGCTGCTCGGCGGCGCGATCGGCAACGTCGCCGACCGTGTGCGCGACGGGTCCGTGACCGACTTCGTCAAGCTCCCGCTCGGCTGGCCGCCGTTCAACGTCGCCGACGTGTCGATCACGTTCGGCGTGCTGATCCTGTTTCTCGTGATCGATCACGCGCGCGCCGCGCGGCGCAGGCCCGCGCAGCCGTCGTGACGCCGTTTGCGATCGCCTACGAAGACGAGCATCTGCTCGTCATCGACAAGGCGCCCGGGCTCGTCGTGCACCCCGCGCGCGGGCACCGCGAGCAGACGCTCTCGCAGCTGCTCGCCGGACGTCTCTCAGGCGGCGATCCCGAGCGCGCCGGCATCGTCCACCGCCTCGACCGCGACACCTCCGGGCTGCTCGTCGTCGCGCGCTCCGAGCAGGCCCACGCGCTGCTGCAGAAAGCGATCGCCGAGCGCGAGGTGCAGCGCGAATACCTCGCGCTCGTGCTCGGGCGCCCGCCCGCGCGCACCGGCACGATCGAGGCGCCGATCGGCCGCGATGCGCGCGTGCGCACGCGGATGGCCGTCGGCGGCGCGCACGCGCGCGAAGCGCGCACGCACTTCGAGCTCGTCGAGGCGCTCGCCGAGCACTCGCTGCTGCGCCTGCGATTGGAGACAGGACGCACGCATCAGATCCGCGTCCACCTGCAGGCGATCGGGCACCCTGTCGCCGGCGATCCCGAGTACGGCGGCGCCGGCGCGCTCGGCCTGCAGCGCCAGTTCCTGCACGCGACGCGGCTCGCCTTCGCGCACCCGATCACGAGCGAGCCCGTCGACGTCTGCTCGCCGCTGCCGGCAGATCTGCAGAGCGCTCTGGAGCGCGCAGAACGGCTATCCTGACCGTTCCAAATCGAATCGTCTACCCGTTCGGAATCCAGGACGCGGCCCTGCCCGCAGCGGCGACATTCAGTCGCACCCTGCGGGTCCGCGCTCCAGCCGAACGGACAATCAATAAACAAAGGGAGTACCCATGGCTCAAGTAGGCATCGCCGAGCTGCTCGAGGCCGGCGTTCATTTCGGCCACCAGACGCGTCGCTGGAACCCGAAGATGCGCCGGTTCATCTTCGGCGAGCGCGGTGGCAACTACATCATCGACCTCGTCAAGACCTCTGCGCTGCTCGACCAGGCGCAGGCATTCGCCAACGAGCTCTCCCACCGCGGTGGCACCGTTCTGTTCGTGGGCACCAAGAAGCAGGCGCGCGACACGATCAAGGAGGTCGCCGAAGCCGCCGACATGCCGTTCGTCAACCACCGCTGGCTAGGCGGGCTGCTGACGAACTTCGAAACGATCAGCCAGCGCATCCGCCGGCTGCACGACCTCGAACGCTACGAGACCGAGGGCCAGCTCGCGCTGCTGCCGACGCGCGAGCGAATGGGCGCGCAGGCCGACCTCGCCAAGCTGCGCGCGAACCTCGGCGGCGTCAAGAACATGCAGCGCGTCCCCGACGCGATGTTCGTGATCGACCTCAAAACCGAGGAGATCGCCGTCAAAGAGGCGCGCCGCCTGCGGATCCCGATCATCGGGCTCGTCGACACCAACTGCGACCCCGACGGGATCGACTACGTCGTCCCCGGCAACGACGACGCGATCCGCTCCTGCGCGCTGATCACGCAGGCGATCGGCCAGGTCGTGCAAGAGGGTCACTCCGTCTTCCGCGCCCAGGAGGAGAAGGCACGCAAGGAAGCCGAGGAAAAAGCCCGCGTCGAGGCCGAAGCGCGCGCCAAACGCGAGGCCGAAGAGCAGGCCAAGCGCGAGGCCGAGGAACAGGCCAAGAAAGAAGCAGACGAGAAAGCCGCAGCCGAGCGCGCAGCCGCAGCCGT
>DASZLB010000090.1:0-14733 GCA_035552575.1 Solirubrobacteraceae bacterium
CCGTGACGCGTTGCGCCGTCGCGCTCGCCGTCGCCGGCCTCGCGATGTTCGCCGACCTGCTGCTGCTGCGCCACGCCGTCCTGTCGAACCTCTACGGCGCCGAAGAGCTGAGCAACGCCGACGTGCGCGCGGCCGCCGGCGTGCTGTGGGACAGCTATCTCGGCGAGCTCTCCGAATGGGCGCTCGCGCTCGCCGCGATCGCGACCGTGATCGCCGCCGCGTCGGCAAGTGTGCTGCGCCCGTACACGGCCGGCGCGAACATCACGCGCCTGCGCGCACGTCTGTTCGCGCCGAGCTCGCAGCGCGGGCTCGTCCTGCGCGGGCTCGGCGCGCTCGCCGCCGGGCTGCTGCTGATCGCCGAGCCGACGTTCGTGATCGACCTGCTCGTCGTCGTCTGCGGCGTGCTGCTCGTCTACTTCGGCGCCGGCGAGCTGCTCTCGGCCGCCGGAGTCGCGCCAGAGGGCCAACGCACGTCGCTGCGCCGCAGTCGCGGCGGACTCCTCGCGGCCGCCGTCACGCTCGGCGTGCTGATCGGCGGCGTCGCCGCGGCGCTCGGCGGAAGCTCCGTCGACGGCGCGCTCGCGCACGGGCCGCTGACGTGCAACGGCTACGCGCAGCTCTGCACGCGCCGCCTCGACCAAGTCGTCTTCGCGGGCACGCACAACGCGATGTCAGCCGCCGACACGCCCGGCTGGCTGATCGCCAACCAGAGCCGAAGCATCGCGCGCCAGCTCGACGACGGCCTGCGCGCGTTCAAGATCTCGACGCACTACGGCGTCGGCAGCGCGCCCGGGCACGTGCGCACCGACATCGCCGCCGAGGGCGAACGCGTCAACCGCGTCTCGGAGAAGCTCGACCCCCAGGGACGCTCCGCACTCGAGCGCTTCAGCGCGTCCGTCGGCTTCGGCTCGACCAAAGGCGCCGTCAAGGGCAAGCCCGAAGTCTGGCTGTGCCACTCGCTGTGCGAGCTCGGCGCGACGAAGATGGTCGGCTTCCTCGAGACGATGCGCAAGTTCCTGCAGAAGAACCCCGGCAACGTGCTGATCCTGTTCGACGAGGACTACGTCTCCGAAGGCTCGCTCGAACGCGTCTTCAAGACGTCCGGGCTCTACTCGCATCTCGCCGTGCTGCGCCACGGCCAGCAGATGCCGACGCTCGGCGAGCTGATCCGCTCGCGCCACAACGTCCTCGTCTTCACGCAGGAGCCCGTCAGCGGCAAGCACGCGTGGAACATGAACGGCTTCGACTTCATCCAGGACACGCCGCTGGGCGCCGTGAAGCCGAAGCAGTTCAGCTGCGCGCCCTATCGCGGCCTCGCGAGCAACCCGCTGCTGACGATGAACGACTGGGCCGACGTGTTCCCGCCGAGGCGCAGCCCGAACGTCGCGCTGAACAAGCGCTCGTTCATCCTCAAACGCGCGCGCCAGTGCGAGGCCGAACGCCACCACATCCCGAACCTGATCCTGACCGACTACTACGACAGCGGCGACGTCGTCGGCGCCGCGCGCGTGCTCAACGGGCTCGGCGACGAGGCGCCGGCACGGATCGTCCCGCTCGAACGCCGCGGCTGAGCGGGAGTCGACACGCAGTCGCGCGAGGCGTGCGGGGCCTCAGCTCGCGGTGCTATAGGTGTACGCGCAACTAAATATCCCTCAAAAGGAGCGCAGCGCATGAGCGAGAAGCCGATCCTCCAACCTGGCCCGGATCACCCGATCACGATCGAGCCGAACCCCGCGCGCGTCGTCGTCAAGGTCGCCGGGCAGGTGCTCGTCGACACGCAGAACTCGCTGACGCTGCGCGAGGCCGACTACCCGCCCGTCGAGTACGTCCCGCTCGACGAGATCGACCCGGCGCTGCTGCAGGCGACCGACAACGAGAGCTACTGCCCGTACAAGGGCGACGCGAGCTACTACAGCATCCCTGCCGGTGGCGAGCGCTCCGTCAACGCCGTCTGGGAGTACAAAGCGCCATATCCGCCCGTCGCCGAGCTCGCCGGGCGCGTCGCCTTCTATCCCGACCGCGTCGACTCGATCGAGCAGCAGTAGCGCCTACGCGACGACGGACTGGCCCCGGCGCAGCCCGGATCTATTCGACCGTCAGCGTCGCCTTCATCCCTTTCGCCTCGTGCCCGTGAAGCGAGCAGAACAGCGTGTAGGAGCCTGAGCGCATTTCGAGCTGAAGCTGGCCGACGCCTTTCGAGGGCGTGTCCGCGAACGAGCCCGCGAGCGGGCCTTCTTCGCCTTCGGAGATCTGCAGGTTGTGTTCGTCCTGGCCGTCGTTGACGAACTGCAGGATCACCTTGCCCGCCGGAACGCTCGTGCGCGACAGCGTGTAGCTGTACTCGACGGCGCTGACCTGCACGTGCGGTACCGACGGCGGTTCGACTTCGCCCGGAGCTTCCGCCGGCGGCACTTCGCTCGGCGTCGTCGTGGGCGTCGAGCCGGAGACGACCGGCTCGGGCGGCGGCGCGGGCGGCGCGACTGCGGGCGGCACGCTCAGCAGCGCCGCGGGCGCGAGCGGAGCAGGCGCGAGCGGCTCTGCGGGCTTCGCCGGCACGTGGTGGGCGCGGCAACGCTTCGCGCGCCTGGAGTGACGGCGCTTCTGCCGGGCGCAGCCGCTTCGCTTCGTCGCACGGCCGTCTTGCTTGGCGGAGCCGTGCGCCTGCGCGAGCGCCGCGACGGTCACAGACGTGCTGCCTGCGATCAGCGCGCACAGCAGGCAGAGCACCGTCGCGGCGGCGTGAAGCGGCGTGCTGCGCGTCATGCGATCAGCTGCGGCACGGTGCCGTACGTGCTCGAGCCCGCCTCGCCCGTGCCCGCGCCCGGGATCACGAGTCCCGCTTCGGTCTGGAACCACTGGCCGAGCAGCCCTGCGTACATCGCGCGGAAGTCTGAGGTGTTGACGACGTTTTCGTTCGGGTCGAGCGTGCTGAGGCCCGGGAACTCGCCGACCATTTCGCCCTTCACGCGCGAGCCGATCAGGAACGCGACGCCGGCCGCGCCGTGATCGGTGCCCGAGCCGTTTTCACGCGGGCGCCGGCCGAACTCCGACCAGAGCTGGACGATCACGCGTTTGTCGAGGCCGCGCGCTTCGAGGTCGCGCTGGAACGCGACGACCGCTTCGACCGTCTCGCCGAGGTTAGTGCTGAGCGTGTCGACCTCGTCCGAGTGCGTGTCGTAGGAGCCGACGGCGCTGAGCGAGACGCATTTGATCGGCAGCGCTTCGTCGTCGAGCATCGCCGCGAGCGCGGCAAGTCGCCGCGGGAACTCGCCGCCGCTCGCCGGGTAGCTGACGGGCGAGGCGAAGCCCGGTTTGCCTTCGTGTTCGCCGAACGGCGCGATCTGATTGCGGATGATGTTCGTGTTCAGCGAAGCCGTACGCGCCTGCGCGAAAGCCGGCGACGGTGCCGCGAGCGCACCGAGTTGTCCGAACGCGTCGAGCGTCGGCCCCGTCAGCGGTTCGCCGAGCCCGTATGCCCAGAAGTCGTAGTCGGAGGGCGAGGACACGGCCGCGACCGGAACGCGCGTCGTCGCGAGCGCCGGCGCGAGCGAGTAGTCGAGCGAGAGCCCCTGCAGCGGGTTGCCCGGTTCGCCGGCGATGTCGAGATAGCGCCCCATCCAGCCCGAGCGCGTCTGTGCGTTCAGCTCGCCGACCTCCCAGTAGTGGCGGCTCGTGAAGTGGCTCTCGTCCGGCGGGTCATAGCCGATCGCCGGGAACACCGTGACCTTGCCTTCGCCGTGCAGTTGCGCGAGGCCCGCGGCCTGCGGATGCCACATCAGCGCTTCGTCCTCGGAGAACTCGACGCCTTCGCCTTCGCTGCGCGCGAGCGCCGGGCGCAGTTCGTGGTACTTCGCTTCCCTGACCGGCGCGAGCACCGACAGCGCGTCCCAGCCGCCTTCCATGAAGATCGAGACGAGCACCGGTTGGTCGGGCGGCGCTTCGGCGGCTGCCTGCGCGATGCCCTCTTCGAAGTGGCGCGGCGAGAGCGCCGCGGCGCCGTACACCGACAGCACCGCGCCGGCCGAGCGCAAGAGGAACGCGCGCCTGTCCATGCCGCTTCCGGCCGGGATCGGCTGTCCAGGCTCGATCGACGGCAGTCCGCGACCGGCCTGCGCGACGCCCGCACGCAGCAGTTGCGCGCGCGTGAAGTCGTTGCACGAGCAGCTCTCTGCCATCTCAGCTCACCTGCATGTCCGGAGACGTCGCGATCAGCATGCGCAACGCGTTCTGGCGCATCGCCTTGTACGGGCTCTTCTGCCATTTGGCCGTGACGAGCCCCTGCAGGCAGGACTGGCCGAAAGCCGCGATCGCGGCTTGCGATTCGCTCGAAAGGCCCGGATTGCCCCAGTAGGAGAGTGCGCTCGCGAGCGCTTCGGCCGGTTCCTCGCTTTCGCTGTAGTGCGCTTCGCCCGAGCCCGGCCACGGGTTCGGGTAGGTCTTCGCCGTGACGTAGCTCGCCAGTTCCCAGCGCGCCTTCGCTGTCGAGGTGTCGAGCCAGCGCGTGAAGTCCCAGCCGGAGACGTTCGGCGGGTAGAAAAGCTGCTGCCCTGCGCCGGCGCACAGCCACGCCCAGGCGACGGTGTCGATCGGCCGGCCGATAGCGCGCAGCAGGCCGGCGTTGTAGACGACCGGCGGCGTGACGAGCTCCGAGCCGTCGAGGAAGTCGGGGTGCTGCAGGATCGCCTCGAGGACCGGCCGGATCTCATAGCCCGAGCCGATGTAGAGACCCTGCAGCGACGCGAGCGTCGCTTCGGCGGGCGGCGTCGGCACGAAGTAGCTCCATAGCTTCGCGACGAAGAACGATGCGTGCAGCGGGTGCGTGACGCACAGTCGCACCGCGTCTTCCCAGTTCCACTTGCCCGTCAGGCCGAAGATCGTCTTGTTGCCTGCGTCGTGGCGCGAAGCGACGAAGCGGAAGTTCTGCAGGCCGCTGCTTTCGGTCCAGTCCGCCGTCCAGCCGCTCAGCGCGCGCGCCATCTCGCGCACGTCGTCCTCGCTGTAGGCGCCGCGGTCGGCGCCGAGCGAGAACAGCTCCATCATCTCGCGCGCGTAGTTCTCGTTCGGTTCCCACTTGTCGTTGTAGATGCCGTCGAGGAACACGAGCATCGCCGGGTCCGTCGTGACCGCGAGAAACAGGTCGTGGAAGTTGCCGAGCGCATTCGCGCGGAACAGGTTGTTCTGATCGAGCATCCGCTGCTGGCTGTTGACCTTTTCGTTCGAGTTCGCGAACCAGTCGTGCCAGACGAACGTCATCCGCTCGACGAGCTGCTGGTCTGAGCGGACCATCCGGTCGAGCCACCAGCAGTGGTCCTGACCCCACGAGTCCGCCGGCGAGAGCGCGTTGCCTTCGTCGTCGACCGGCGCCGCTCCGTGCAGGACGGCCGCGCCGCTCGGGCGCGTGAGGCCCTGCACGACCGCTTCGACCGGCTGCCCCGCGAGCGCCTCGGCCTGACCCGGCTTCGGCCCAAACCCGGCGCGCCACAGCAGCCGTCGTGCCTGCGCGAGCGTGATCGCCGCGCCGACGGCCGGCGTCGCGGCCGCCGAAGGCGCCGGCGCTTCGACCGGAATCGCCGGTGGCGCCGGGGCTCCGGGCAGGCCCGCGACGCTCGACGCCGGAGCTTTGACCAGCGGCTTCGCCGCCGCCGCGTGCTTGTGGCGCCTGTGGTGCTTGCGCTTGTGGTGCTTGCCCGGCTTGTGCGAATGCTCGCCCGGCTTCGCCTTCGACCGGTGCGTCGCGGCCGAGCGCCGATGCGTGTCTGCAGTTCCCCCCATTCGGTTCGACATTGGCACGGGCGGACGCGCAGACGATCGTGCGCAGGCAATGTTCGACGTTTGTACGAACCTGCCGCAGTGCCCGCGAGGGCTAGCAAAACGGCTGTCCCGCCTGCAAGCACCAGCTAGAGTCGGTCGAACCCGAGCCGGCACGAGCTATCCGCACGACCGCGGCGAGCAGCGATTCGCCGCAAAGCGGCGTGAGCTGGCAAGCGAGGACGCGATGCAATACAGACGCGAGCTCACACAGCGCGAACGCCTGCTCGAAGGGATGATCGCGGTGGTCAACCGCGACGGCTACGCAGGCGCGAGCGTACCTGCCGTACTCGCCGCTGCCGGCGTACCGTTCGCCACATTCGAGGAGCACTTCGCCGACCGCGACGATGTCTTCAGAGCTGCGATCGAGGACGTCGCGCTGCAGATGGCCGCACTCGTGCGCACGAGCATCGACGCGCGTCCCGCGAGCGAGGCCTCGCTCGCGACCGTCGAGGCGCTCGTGGCGTTTGCGAGCGCCGAGCCCGCGGGGGCGCGCTTCGAATTGAGCGAAGCGCTCGCCGGCGGTGCACAGGGTCGCGACGCGCGCGATGCCGGCATCGCGGCGATCGCAGAGGCGATCGAGCAGGCGCTCGCGACCGTGCCACAGGACACTGTCGCGCCCGACATCGAGCACCGTGTCCTGATCGGCGGCGTCTACCGCCTGATCGCGCCGCGACTGCGCCGCGGCGAGCCGGCGATCTCGCGGCTGGCCGACGTGCTCGAACAATGGCTGTCGAGCTATGCCCGCCCGCTCGGCGAGCACCGCTGGCGCACGCTGCGCCCGGCGCCGCGCCCCGATCCCTCGCCACACGTTCCCGATGCACCGATCCAGCGGATGCCCAACGCGCTGCCCCCGGGGCAGCCGCGCGTCTCCGAGGAGGAGGCGATCGAGCAGGACCGTCTGCGAATCCTCTACGCCGCCGCGAGGATGGCCGAGCGCAACGGCTACCTCGCGACGACCGTCGCCGACATCACGGACTTCGCCGGGGTCGAGCAGGACGTCTTCTACCGCCTGTTCGCCGACAAGCAGGACGCGTTCCTCGCGGTCCACGAGCTCGGCTACGCGCAGCTGATGGATCTGACCTCGAAAGCATTCTTCTCAGGTGCGAGCTGGCCGCTGCGAAGCTGGGAAGGCGGCCGCGCCCTGACGCAGGTGCTCGAAGACAACCCGCTCGTCGCGCACATCGGCTTCGTCGAGGCCTATGCCGTCGGGCCGGCCGCGATCCAGCGCGTCGAGGACAGCCACATCGCGTTCACGTTCTTCCTCCACGAAGGCCTCGTCTACCGGCCGCTCGAGCACCCGCCGTCGGGGCTTGCGATGGAGGCGATCGTCGCGTGCATCTTCGAGATCATCTACCTGCAGTCACGCGATCACGGCACGCCCGAAGTCGCCACGATGCTGCCGCACATCGCTCATCTCTGGCTGACACCGTTCCTCGGCAGCCGCGAGAGCGACGAGTTCATCGACGCGCAGGGCGGCGATCCCCAGGCATACGGCGGCGCATCTGCCCGCGACGACTGAGCCGTCGCGGACAGACCGCCAGGCGACCCCGAAGGGCCGGCTCTCCTACAGCACACCCTCCACGAGCGTCGTGAACTCCGACTGACCGGAGACGTTCGGGTGGTAGCTTTCTTCGAGCGGCAGCGACTGGCCGTTGAGCCACTCCGAGGACGAGCAGACCTCGTGCGCTTCGAACGGCGATGTCGGGTTGATGAACGTGTATTTCGACGCTTCCGCGCGTGACTTGATCGTCGCGTCGAGTTTTTCGGCTGTTTCGTTCAGTTTCTTCTCATTCGACGACGTCAGGAAGTTGGCGTTGCACGTCGCTCCTTCTTTCGTGAACAGCTTCGGGTAGCCGATCACGACGACTTTCGCCGTGCTCGCTTTTTCGCGGATTTTTTTGTACGTCGCTTCGAGCAGGGCCGGCAGTTTCGTCGCGATGAAGCTGTTCGCTTCGCTGATCGCCGAGCCGCACGTGAAGTAGTACAGCGCGCAGTTGATGATCACGTTCGAGAAGCCCGCGTCGTTGCCGCCGATCGTGATCGTGACGAGCGCCGTCGAGCTGCTCAGCGTGCCGAGCTGGTTCGCGTTGACGTCGGTCGTCTTCGCGCCGCTGCACGCCTGGAAGCTCAGCGTGTAGCCCTTCGCACTGGCGACCTTCGGCCCGTACGCATCCGGGCTGCGCTTGCAGCTGCCCGATTCTTCGTAGAAGACCCTCGTGCCGACGCCCGAGGAGTACGAGTCTCCGAGCGCGACGTACTGCGATGCGGCCGCTGAGGCCGCCGGGATGAGCACCGCGAGCACGACGACGATGCCGACGATGCGACTGGCTTTGACCATTTCTTCTCCCTGTTTGACGTTCTCCGCCCCCTGAACGTCTGGCACGTTCATCCCCAAAGGCGGCTCGGCCTAACCTATCCGCGTTTTCTGCCTTGGGTCAACTATGCGTCTGCAGATCGCCGCCGACGCGCCACTGCGCCGGTTCGAGAGCAGGCGGGCTTCGCGCCGTTGTGTCTGTCTCGCGGCGACGTGCTTGTCGGCGGTTTGCCGGCTCGAGCGCTCAAACTCGTGGCGCAGTGGGCCGACCTGCACCGCAGCGAGCTGGAAGCAGGCTGGGCTCGCGCCAGGAGTGGCGGCACCCCTGAGCCGATCGACCCGCTGCCGTAAAATGAGGCGGCGGCCGAAGGCCCCGGGATCGCTCCCGAGGCCTTCTCCGTCTCGACTTCGTGGCCGGCTACGGCCCGGTGAAGCTCCCGGCGTAGCACGGGCCGTGGTTGCAGTTGTCCGATTTCTGGATCGCTCCGTTGAAGAAGTCGGAGACCAACTGCTGCTCGGCCGGTGCCGCGCGCGGGGCGCTGTGCGGGTCTTCACCTGTCCGGTTCGGCAGGTTTTCATACGGCGGCGGTTCGGTGCCGACGTTTTTGCCCGAGCCCGGAGCGCTTTCGCGGATCGGCCCGATGTCCCAGTAGTACGCGGCCGAGCCGGTGTACGGGTAGGAGCGGATCGCCGGAACGTCCCACAGCACGTTCGTGTTCGGCCAGCGGCCTTTGTAGAGCACCGGCTTGTGCGCCGAGGCACCGATCGTGCGCGCCTCGACATCGGCCTCGTAGTCGGTCACCTGGTGATCGCCGAAGGACATGTCCATCAGCACCTGGTGCGCCGGCGTGTCCGGCAGCGGGTTGCTCGTCATCCGCGCGGCGTAGCCGTCAGGCTCGCCGCGGTCCCACAGCATCTGCATCATGTCGAGCACGAGCGGCCGCGAGGTCTGGTTCGGGTAGTACGGGTAGAAGACCTGCGCGAATTCGTCGAAGTCGACCGAGCGCGGCAGCAGCACCGAGTAGTTCATCGCCGGCACGCCGAGCGATGCGCGCGTGAAGTCCGGCGAGATCGCCGTCAACGCGCCGCCCATGATCCCGCCCTGACTGTTGCCGTTGTAGAACAGATGTTTCGTGTCGAGCACCGAGCCTGAGCTCAGCGTGCCGTCCTGGTGGAACGCCGCGTTCGTCGTGAAGCCGCTCGAGCTGATCAGCGCGCGCCCGAGGAACAGCTCGTCGAGCAGCCCCTGCTGCAGCCGGTCCGGCACCGCCGGGAAGTTCGACGCGTTCTCGAGCGATGCGACGACGACGCCGATGTCCGATTCGGCCATCCCGATCTCGTCGGTCGCGCACTGCACGATCTTGTGTTCCTGTGAGAGGCTGCGCTGCGGGCTCGAAGCGACCTCCGAAGCACTGCCTAGCAGCCCGTGACCGTACAGCGACGGCCGCGCTTGTTCGGCGGGCCCCGTCGTCGCCGACAGCGGGACGATGCAGTCGAAGTTCGCCGTCCAAGTGCCATTCTGAATCGGTGCGCCTTCGCCGTTCAGGTGCATCGTGCCGCCCGGCCCGCAGTTCGGGAACAGGTAGCACGGCACGACGAACGTGCCCTTGACCCGGCGCGCGATCTGGCCCGGGTTCGGTTCGTTTTCGACTTTCGTCACGGTGAAGCTCGGCGAGACGCCCTGCGGCACGCCGTCTTCGAGGTTCGTGTCGCCGAGCTGCGCGAACGCGTCGTTGCGCATCGCGAGCTCGCGGCTCGTGTTGTTCGCGTCGCTTGCGACCGTGAAGTCCCATGCGAGATACAGGTTGCTGCGCGCGATCCCGGCGCTTTCGAGCGTCGAGAAGATTTCTTCGAAGTGCGGGCGGCGCGCGTTGATCGCTTCCTGTTCGGAGGCGACGCCGTCGCGGTAGTACTGGAAGCCGGCCGGCGCTTCGAGCTTCTCGTTCGCCGCGTTCTTCAGGTTGCGCAGCGCGACGATGTAGCGGTGGCCCGATGTGAAGTTGACCGCCGGATGGATCTCCAGCACGCGCTTCGACGGTTCTGTCGCCGTCGAGTCGATCTCCGTCCAGATCGGCCAGCGCTGCCCGGTCTGCGCGTCGATCACGACAACCGGCGCGTTCGGCCGCTTGTACTGGTTGAGCTTGTTGACCGGCACCGCCCGCGTCGCGCTGACGTCAGCCGTCGTTTCGAGCCCCGGGACCTTGACGAGGATCACCGAGCCCGGGCTGAAGCCGTCGGCCGCGTTGTACGGCGCCGATTCGATGTGCTTGCCTTCGACGTTCGTCGGCGTCGATTCGGTGTTGAACGCGATCCGCCGTCCCGTCACGCTGCTCGCGTCGGCGACCGTGTAGTAGTCGTCCGGGAACGGCTCCATGCAGACCGGGTTGCCCGGGTTCGCGATGAACTCGCAGCCCCCGCCCGTTTCGATCGGCGGCAACGGTTCTTTCACTTTGTGCGCGGCCGGTGCGGCGGCGGCAACGCCGCTCAGCAGCACGGCCGCGAGTGCGAAGACGGCCAGCGTCGCCGTCAACAACGAGCGAATCCTCATCCCTACCCCCTGTGGCTCTGCGTGGGCGGCCGGTCCCCACGATCTCGTCCTTAAGCGCCCCAGTGCTCGAGCCGACCTCTCCGTGTCTGACCATAACAAACGCTGTCAAACCTCGTCAGAGGCGCCCAAAGCTCCGCATAGGACCGTTCGCGAAGGCTCGCCTGGGCGGCCGTCGCGCCTTCAGCTTGTCGCGCTGGGCGCCGCGGCGACCGCGCCCTCGTGCTGCTTCGGGCGGCGCAGCAGACCTGCCGCGACGAGCGCGCCGATCAGGCTGACGACGCCGCCGACGAGGAACGCGAGCTGGAAGCCGCTCGTCAGCGCCGAGAGGCCCGAAGCGCCGCCGCGCGCGGCCGAGTGCGTGTCCGATGCGGCGATCGTGCTCAGCACGGCGAGCCCGAGAGCGCCGCCGATCAGCCGCGAGGAGTTCAGCAGGCCCGAGGCGAGCCCGCTCTCATCCGCCGGCACGCCCGAGACGGCCGCGATCGTCGCCGGAACGAGCGAGAGGCCGAGGCCGAGCGCCGAGAGCACACCGCCCGGCAGGACGTTCGCAAGGTAGCTCTCGCCCGGGCGCACGCCGGTCAGCAGCAGCAGGCCCGCGCCGGCGAGCAGCATCCCGAGCGCCAGCACGCGTCCCTCGCCGAGGCGCGCCGCCAGGCGCGGCGCGAGCGTCGTGCCGAGCACGACCGACAGCGTCATCGGCACGAAGCTGAGACCGGCCTTCAGCGCGTCGTAGTGCAGAACCTGCTGGAGGTACAGCGAGAGGAAGAACCACATCGCGAAGACGCCCGAGTAGAGCAGGAACATCACGACGTTCGCCGCGCGCAGGCGCTTGCGGCGGAAGATCGACAGCGGCACGAGCGGCGCGAGCGCGACGTTGCCCTCGACGTACACGAACGCCGCGAGCATCGCGACGCCGGCAGCGAGCGGCACGACGACCCCGGGCGAACCCCAGCCGAGCGTGTCCGTGCGGACGATCCCGTAGACGAGCGCCGAGAGCGCCCCCGTGACCAGGCTCGCGCCGAGCACGTCGAAGTGTTTGTGATCGAGCGTGCTGCGTCCCTCCGGGATCAACCGCGGGCCGAGCGCGAGCACGGCGAGGCCGATCGGCACGTTGACGATGAAGATCGCCGGCCAGCCGAGACCTTGTGTGAGCACGCCGCCGAGCAGCGCGCCGAGCGAGCCGCCGACGCCGCCCATCGCGCCCCAAACTCCGAGCGCCTTGTTGCGCTCGCGTCCCTCGGCAAACGACGTCGCGATGATCGCGAGGCTCGCCGGCGAGATCACGGCGCCCCCGATCCCCTGCAATGCGCGTGCGGCGACGAGCAGCGTCGATGAGTCCGCGAGCGCGCACGCGAGCGAGGCGAGCGCGAACAGCCCCGTCCCCGCGAGGAACACGCGGCGGCGCCCGAGCAGGTCAGCAGCGCGGCCGCCGAGCAGCAGGAAGCCCGCGAACGTGAGCGTGTACGCGTTGACGACCCACTGCAGCCCCGTCGTCGAGAAGTGCAGACCGCCCTTGATCGAGGGCAGCGCGACGTTGACGATCGAGACGTCGAGGATCACCATCAGCTGCGCGAGGCAGACGAGCACGAGCAGCGTTTTGCGGTTGCCCCCGGTGCGCACCTCCGGCCCCTGCTCGAGGTGCTCGCCGCGCCGCTCGGCCCACCCGCCATATGCAGACAGGCGACGACGCGCTGCGTGCCTCGGCGCTCTTGCGGTCACGCTCATCGCGTGCGCGCCTCGAGGATGTACGCAGCCTCGACGACGGCCGTCGCGCGCGCCTCGCTCGCGGCCTGCTGAGACGGTGCCGCGGGCGAAGCCACCAGCGGTGTCTTCGTGCTCTGTGATGATCTCGCTCGCATCGCGCCACCCTTCTGTTCGTAAGTACGACGACCATCGTAGCAGCAGTTCGATAAACGTCGTACAATTAAAAATATGGGCCTCCACCACCCCGCGACTGAAGACCTCGAGCTGCCGACCGTGCTGCACGCGCTGAGCGATCCGCAGCGGCTTCGCATCGTGCGCAAGCTGAGCGCCGATCCCGAGCCGCGCGCTTGCGGGTCCTTCGAGATGGACGTCAGCAAGTCGACCTGCACGCACCACTTCCGAGTGCTGCGCGAAGCCGGTGTGATCGAGCAGCAGGTGCTCGGAACGTCGCGGCTGAACTCGCTGCGCCGCGAGGATCTCGACGAGCGCTTCCCAGGGCTGCTCGATGCCGTGCTCGCGTCAGCCGACGCGAAGAGCGCCGCGCCCGCCTGACGCCCAACAGCCGGAATCTCGCTGTAGCATCGAGGCATGGCCGAGCGCCCCGCAGACGGCCCCGCCGAGCCCGGCAGGGTCCGCGCGCGACAGCTTCCCTACGTAGACCCGCACAAGCGCCGCAGCCGCTTCTACTTCGCGCTCGCGCGCCTCTCCGCGACGAAGTTCGGCGCCTGGTTCTCGACGAACGTCTCGTGGAAGCTCGACCCGTTCCTGCTGAAGCTGAGCGGCGGGCGGCTGAGCACCGCCGGCCCGCTCGCCGTCGGGCTGCTCGAGTCGCGCGGCGCGCGCACCGACCTGCCGCGCCGCAACGCGACGCTCTACTTCAACGACGGCGATCGCGTGACGATCATCGCCTCCAAGCGCGGGCTGCCCGAGAACCCCGCGTGGTACTACAACGTCCGCGCGAATCCCGACATCGTCTACGGCGGCGTGCCGTTTCGCGCCGAGCTCGTCGAGGACGAGGCGGAGCGGCAACGGCTGTGGGCGCTTGGCGACCTCGTCTTTCCCGAGTACGCCGGCTACCGCGAGCGCGCCGGCAAGGCCGGGCGCGTCATTCCGATCTTTCAGTTGCTGCCGCGCTAGCTCGCGACGCTGCGCGGCGGATAGCATTCGGCCATGTGCCCGACCGCCTCTACTTCACCGACTCAGACGAGGCCAACGAGCTGATCGCTAGCGACCCGATGGCGCTGCTGATCGGCTTCGCGCTCGACCAACATTGCTGCGTACCAAAGCGAAGCCCAAAGGATCGTAATGCGTAGATCGTTGCGAGCATGGGCCTTGCGCCTCTCGCCCGGCACGAAGAGGGCTGCCTACCTCCGCCCAAAGCCGACCGCCGATGAGTTGCGTCAAGGCGCGGAGCACTTGCTGTACGAGGTCCAGATGGTCTCGAACACGGTTGCGTTGTTCGAGGACGAAAGCTCTTGGAACAAGGGCTACGGGTGGCAGAGCAAGACGCTCTACATGGCCAATCTGGAGTCGTTCCTCGTGCACATGCGGGCGCTGATGGACTTCGTCTGTCCGCCTCGCAAGTGGGAGACCCGGCAGGTGAACGAGAGAGGCATCTTTGCCGCCGACTACTGCAAGGCATGGGGTACACGGCCTTGGCCCACCCTCAGAGAACAGCACAAGCAGATCAGCCGCGAGATCCAGCACCTCACGCTGGACCGTCCTTCGGTCGGGCGGAATTGGGAGTACGCCGAGATGCTGAGGAAATTGCGCAAAGAGCTCCTGCGATTCATTGACGAGGCCGATGGCCTGCCATCAGAAATCGGCGACTCGCTGCGGGGCATCCTGGAACGAGAGGTCCGTGTCAGCACCACGAATACCGCCGCGCCGCCCTTGGACATAACGCCGTTCCTCGGTTCCGATCCCGGAATGAGCCGTGCCACGACAGGGTTCATCTCGTCTGGAGAGTAAAACGTGCCCGATCGCCTCTACTTCACCGACTCCGACGAGGCCAACGAGCTGATCGCGTCCGACCCAATGGCGTTGCTGATTGGGTTCACCTTGGATCAACAAGTCACGGTGGAAAAGGCATTCGTTGGTCCCCTCGTACTGCGCGAGCGCGTCGGCTCGCTCGATGCGCGCAGGCTCGCAGCAGCCGACTTGGAGCCAGCGTTCCGCGAGAAACCGGCGATCCATCGCTTCCCCGGTTCGATGGCCGGACGCGTGCATGACCTCGCCGTGCACGTCGTCGAGGAGTACGACGGCGACGCCGCGCGCGTCTGGACCGACGCGAAGGACGGCGCTGCGCTGCGCGCGAACATCGAAGCGCTGCCGGGCTTCGGCGAGATGAAGATCA
>DASZLB010000091.1:0-3005 GCA_035552575.1 Solirubrobacteraceae bacterium
GGCGCCGAACGTGCAGGCGCACATCGACGGCAAGGAGATCGTCAAGGAGATCGTCGTGCCGGGCAAGCTCGTGAACCTCGTCGTGAGGTAGCGCATCGGGCGCGGCGCCTAGACTCGCTGCATGCCCGAGCTGAAGCCTGCATACCTGATCCACGGTGACGACCACGGGGCTGTCGCGGAGCGGCGCGCCGGGTTGCGGGCGCTGGCGGAAGGGCCGGGCTCGGATGCGACGAGCGTCGAGCTGCTGGAGGGCGAGTCGGCCTCGCCGGCGGGCGCGGCGGCGGCGCTCGCGGCGATGACGCTGTCGGTCGGGCAGCGCGTGATCGTCGTCGAAGGCGTCGAGCGCTGGCGCGAGGCCGATGTCGAACAGCAGCTCGCGGCGGCGATGGCGCAGATGCCGCCGGAGACGACGCTTGCGCTGTTCGCGCGCGAGGAGGGGCGGGCGAAGGCGCCGGCGGCGCTGCACACGGCGGTCAAGCGGGCAGGCGGGCAGGTCGTTGTGCAGATGACGGTCAAGCCGTGGGAGCTGGGAAAGTGGGCGCGCGAGCAGGGTGGGCGAATGGGCCTCGCGCTCGACGCAGCGGCGGCGAAGGCGCTCGTCGCGCAGGTCGGCGAGCGCCAGCAGCGCCTGCTGCGCGAGCTCGAGAAGCTGCTGCTCGAAGGCGAAGCGGGCGAGGCCGGCAAGCGAACGGTCGGCGTCGAGGAGATCGAGCAGCGCTCGGCGCACTCGGCCGAGTACCGCGCATTCGCGCTCGCGGACGCGCTCGTCGGCGCGGACGCGCACGCGGCGACGCTCGCGTACATGCGCCTGCGCGAGCAGGGCGAGCGCCTCTCGGGGCTGATCTACCTGATGGCGCAGCGCCTGCGCGACGCGCTCGCGGTGTCGGTCCGCCTGGAGGCGGGCGAGTCGGCGGCGAACGTCAAGCGCGGTCTGCGGATGCCACCGCGCGCGGCGGAGCGCTTCGTCGCGGACGTCGCGCGCAGCGACCCGGCGCGCCTGCGCGCGGCGCTCGGCGTGCTCGCCGACCTCGAGCTGGACTCGCGCGGCGGCGCGGTCATCTCAGCCGACCGCACGCCGCTTGCGGCGCTGAGCGAGGACACGCTCGCGCTGCGCGCGATCGAGTCGATTACAGGCTGAAGCGGCGCTTCTCGGTCAGGCACACACGCTGGTAGTGGAGGTGAACGACGCCGTTTCGGAACCGGTGCTCGTCGAGAAGCTCGAGTCGCGCGCGGACGTCATCTGGCACGGCGCGCTTGCCACGCCCAAACCGTATAGGTAGGTGCCGATCGGCCGCTCGAGATCGTTGACGAACGCGTGCACCTCCTCATCTGGTGCCGCCCAGTCGAACCTGCCCTCCTCATCCTCGACGTAGCCGTCGAGCGAGCAGATCGCCGAATAGATCAGCTTGGCCATCTCGACTTCGTAGTCATCGGGCTTCGCGGGCTCCCGGCACCCGGTTCACAACCCTGGCAAGAAGGACGGACTAGGAGGAAGAGCTCGCGCGGACGCGCGCGGCGCGGGACTTCTTGTGCGCGCCGTTGTTGCGGTGAATCGCGCCGCGCTTGACGGCCTTGTCGATCGTCGAGACGAGGTCGCGGTGCGTCGCGTCGGCGGCTGTGTCGTCGCCGTCTTTGACGAGTGACTCGAGACGGCGGAAGTGCGTCTTGATCGCCGAGGTGTACTGGCGGTTCTCGAGACGCTCGCGCTCGGTGCGCAGGATGCGCTTCTTTTGAGAGTGGATGTTGGCCATGAGAAGAGCCGCGAGGCACCGGTAGGACCGGCCCGGGCGCGCCGCAGAGCGCCGTACTATAGCGGCCTTGTCTGAGTCTGGAGAAGCCGGCGGCGAGGAGCCGCTCACGCCGGAGGAGCCGCTCACGCCGCAGCAGGCTCGTGTGACGGCGGAGGAGTCCTCGGTGCTGATGGCGGAGCTGCCGGATGGCGGGGAGGAGCCGCAGCTGCCGGCGTCGCCGGCGGGGCGCGGCGTCGCGCGCAACACGGCGATCTTCTCGATCCTGACGGGCGTCTCACGGATCGTCGGGCTGCTGCGCGAAATCGTCGCGGCGAGCTTCTTCGGCACGCGCGGGCCGGCGTCTGCGTTCACGCTGGCCTTCCAGGTGCCGAACCTGTTCGCGAACCTGTTCGCGAACGCGGCGCTGTCGGCTGCATTCGTGCCGGTCTTCACGGAACTGCTGCAGAAGGGGCGCAAGAAAGAGGCTTTTCGGCTCGCGTCGACGCTGTTCTGGATCATGCTGATCGCGCTAGGTGCGATCACGGCGTTCTTCATCCTCGCGGCCGGCGTGATCATGCCGCTGTTCATCGGCGACACGTTCAAGGGAGAGCTGACGTCGCTGCTCGTCGGCCTCTCGCAGATCCTCTTCCCAGTCGTCTTGATCCTCGGGCTGACGGGCATCCTCGTGGCCGTCCTGCAGTCGTATGACCACTTCACGATCCCGGCGATCTCGCCGGCGGTGTGGAACGTCGTGATCCTCGTGCTGCTCGTGATCCTGCGCCCGCACTACCCGGGCGGCTACGAAGACGGCAACCAGCTGCACGCGTACGCGATCGCGGTGCTCGTCGCGACGTTCGTGCAGTTGCTCCTGGCGATCGTCGCGCTCGGGCGGATCGACTTCCGCCTTCAGCTTCACGTCGACTGGCACGACCCGCGGATCAAACAGGTCTTCACGCTGATGCTGCCGGTGACGATCGGCCTCGGGATCGTCAACCTCGACCAGCTGATCAACTCGGTCTTCGGCACGCTCGTCTCAGACGAAGCGCCGCGGGCGATCGACAACGCGTTTCGCGTCTACATGCTGCCGCAGGGCCTGTTCAGCGTCGCGGTGGCGACGGTGCTGTTCCCGACGCTCAGCCGGATGGCGGCGAACCGCGACGCGGGCTCGATGCGCCGCGCGGTCGGCAACGGCATGCGTCAGATCAACCTGCTGCTGATCCCGGCGGCGGCGTTCATGGTCGTGCTGCCGAACCCGATCGTGCGGTTGCTGTTCCA
>DASZLB010000092.1:0-21351 GCA_035552575.1 Solirubrobacteraceae bacterium
GAGGCGCCCGGCGGCCCCGGCGACGCGCGCCGCCGGCCAGCCCCGCGCGCGCGCAAGCGACGGCACGAGCGTCTTCGCGAACATCGCCACGCCGATGAACAGCGCCGCCGCGCCGACCCCGATCGCGATCAAGCTCTGCGCCGTGGACAGTGAGCTGACCAGCAGCCCGACCAGCATCAGGGCAACGGCGACGCCAATCGTCGCCAGCGCCGCGGCCGTGCCGAAGCGCGCGAATCGCGTGGGCGGCAGCACCGCGCCCTCGCGCACCGCGGCGATCGGCGGCACGCGCGTCGCCCGCATGGCCGGGCGCAGTGCGGCCAGCATCGTGATGCCGACGCCGACGGCCAGCGAGACGATCACCGTTCGCGTCGCGAACACCGTCGAGGCCTGGGGGAGGTCGATGCCAAGCGAGGAGAACAACGAGTTCAGCCCCTTCGCCAGCGCCAGACCCAGGAACAGGCCGAGGACCGATGCGATCAGCCCGATCGCGAAGGCCTCGACCAGCACCGAGCGCAGCACCTGGCGGCGGGTGGCGCCCAGCGTGCGCAGCGTCGCGAGCTCGCGCGTGCGCTGGGTGATCGTGATCGACAGCGTGTTGGCGATCACGAAGCTGCCGACGAACAGAGCCACGCCGGCGAAGGCCAGCAGGAAGTTCTGGATGATCGAGAGGAAGCCGTTGGTATTCTTCGTCGCCTGGCTGGCCTGCGCTTCTCCCGTTCGGGCCTGCGCGTTCGCCGGCAGCAGCGGGCGGATTTCGCGGACGACCTGCGCGGGGCTGTAGCCCGGACGCGCCGCGATCGAGATCGCGTTGAGCTTGCCGGCGAGGTGGAAGAGCTGCTGCGCCACGGGGTAGTTGAAGATCGCCATCGTCGCTCCGCCCAGCGAGTCGACGCCGCCGATCCGGACGACTCCGGAGATCCGCATCTGCTGCTCGGCGCCTCTGGCGATCACCCCGATCGACTGTCCCACCCGATAGTGGTGGCGTTCGGCGGTGCCGGCGTCGATGCCCACTTCGCCCGGACTCGACGGGAATCGTCCGGAGATCAGGCTCAGCGGGTTGAACCGTTGGTTGCCGCTCGTGTGCACGCTGAAGGCGAGCCCCGGCGAGCCGCCGACCGCCAGCACCTTGCCGTTGCGGCCGACCAGCTGGGCGGTCGAGTTGATCCCGCCGGCGGCCTGTTCGACTCCCGCCAGGCGTCTGACCTTCGCCAGCAGCGCTTCGGAGAAGGCGGGAGCCTGTGCTTCGTTGCGTTCGCTTTCTTCTCCTTCGCCGATCGCGCTCTTGGCGGAGATGACGACGTCGGTGCGCTTGTAGACTTCGCTGAAGACGGTCCCAAACGCCGACCTGATCGTGTCGGTGAGGATGTAGGTGCCGCTGATCATCGCCACGCCGAGCACGATCGCGACGGCCGTCAGCACCGCGCGGAGCTTGCGCCCGGCGAGGCCCTTCAGGGCGACCCGGATCAAGTGGCCAGCTCGCCCATCACGTCCAGCACGTCCGCGGCGCTCGCGCCGGCCAGTTCCTTGACGATCTCCCCATCGCCGATGAACAGGATCCGGTCAGCGATTGCGGCCGCGCGCGGATCGTGGGTGACCATCACCGTTGTCTGCCCATAGGAGTCGATCGATTCCCGCAGCAGGTCGAGGACCTCCCCGCCGGTCTTTGAGTCGAGGTTTCCCGTCGGCTCGTCGGCGAGCAGGACCGTGGGTCTGGTGATCAGCGCGCGTGCGATCGCCACCCGCTGCTGCTCGCCGCCGGAGAGCTCCGCCGGCCGGTGGCGACGGCGATGATCGAGGCCAACCTTGCCGATCACCTCATCGACCCAGGCGCGGTCGGGTCGCACACCGGAGATCGCGAGGGGCAGAGTCACGTTCTCCTCCGCGTCGAGCATCGGCAGCAGGTTGAAGAACTGGAAGATGAAGCCGATGTGCGTGCGGCGCAAACGGGTCAGGTTCTTGTCGTCGAGGCCCTCCAGCTCCGTGCCGGCGATCGCGACCGTTCCCGACGTCGCCCGGTCGAGCCCGGCCAGCAGGTGCATCAGCGTCGACTTGCCCGACCCGGAGGGGCCCATCACGGCCACGAGCTCCTCGGCGGCGACCGTGATGTCGACTCCACGCAGTGCATCGACGGCGGCGCTGCCGTCGCCGTAGCGCCGCGTCAACGCGCGGGCTGTCAGGGGCGAGGGCGTCTCGATCGGGGTCGGATCGATGGTGTCCGTCATCTCCGCGCTGCACCGTAACGGATGACGGGCCTGGGAAGTCCGCTTAGCGGAAGCCCGCCACGTGAGGCAGGCGAAGCCTCATCAGAGGCGCCCCTTAACGGAGGCGCTCCGTAGGAGGAGACGGGTGCGAAAGGAGCCAACTTCGGCGGAGGAGAGGACGCACACGATCAACTCGCCGCACGCGCCGCAGCGGCGCTGGCGCTCAGCGCGAGGCGACGCGTCCGGCAGCAGCGCTCGGCGTCGCCGCGTGCGCGACTGGCGCGGTCGAGCCGCTGATCCCGACGGTCGAGACGAGCCCGGCGGCGCACATCGCGCCGAGCGTCAGCGCTCGCATCCGCTTCGGCGTGAGCCAGCCGAAGTGGTGGTTCTGAAGCCAAGTCCTGAAGCCTGTCGCGGCTGAGGCGGCGGCCATCGCGCATCCGGCACACATATTTGAAGCCTAGCGCCGCTTCGCGCGCGTTCGCCGGTAGCCGAGCAGGTCGCCCGGGCCCGCGGCGCCTGCGCGCGCGTCGCTCGCTCAGCCGGGCTCGACGCCCTGCGCGGCCTCGGCGCGGCCCTCGAGGCGTCGGCGAAGCTCGCCACCGCGCCCGGCGGCGACGGCGCGCGCGGCTCGCTCGTCGCTCAGCTCGAGCCCGTGCAGCTGGGCGTAGTCGAGCAGGTTCTGGCGCTCCTCGCCCTCTTTGGCGGCACGCAGGAACAGCCAGCAGAACAGCCCGAGCGTGAGGAAGGACTCCTCGACCATCATGATCGCGCCGGCGATGTTCTGGTCGGCGAGGGGCGAGATGTGGTGGATCGCGTCGCCGGGACCGTAGAACGGGTAGAAGACGGTGCCGGACCAGAGGAAGATGTTGCCGAGCACGGTCCCGGCGAGGCGCACGGCGACGATGTAGCCGAGCCGCCCGAGGTTGCCGAACCAGCCGGGCGTCGGCAGCGGACCGACGAGGCACATCCACATGTTGACGCCGAACGCGAGGAACATCGCGTGCTCGATCGCGTGGATGCCGGAGTGGCGCAGCGCGGCCTGGTAGAGCGCGGGAGCGTGCCAGACGTACAGGTCGATCGCCCACAGCGGGAAGGCGATCGCCGGGTGCGAGAGCGCGCGCAGGCGGTCGAACAGCTTGATTTTGAGGATCGGCGCGAGCAGCGGGCCGGTCAGGCCGAGCACGATCAAGAGCGCGGCGATGTCGCCGAGCAGCAGGTGCTCGACCATGTGCATGTACAGCAGGTCCTGGCTGGCGGAGCCGAGCGAGGTCAGCGCGGCGGCGATCGTGACGAAACCGGCGTAGAAGCTCGCCTGGCGCCAGCCGGCGACGGGATGGCCGCTGCCGGCGAGCGTGCGCACACGGCGTGCGTAGAGGATTGCGACGAGCGCGAGCGGCCCGAGCTGAAGCGCTGCCTCTAGATCGGTCGAGACGGCGAGTGGAAGCGGGCTCATGCAGTTGCAGGGTACGCAAGCGCGCACGGCGAAGGCCGCAGATCGAGCGGCGAGAGGCGGCTCGGCGTTGCATAGACTCACGCGCGCATGAGAGACCGGCGCCGCCGCATGCTGCCCCTGCTGCTCGGTGCCGCGGCCGCGCTGGGGCTCGCGCTTCCGGCGAGCGCCGATGCGCATGGGATCGTCGGCAAGGCCGACCTGCCGATCCCGGTCTGGCTGTTCAGCTGGACGGCGGCGATCGTGCTCGTCGTCTCGTTCGTCGCGCTCTCGACGCTGTGGCGCACGCCGCAGCTGCAGGCCGAGCGGCGCCGTCGCGTGCTGCGCTTGCCGAAGCTGCCCGACGCGCTCGCGGGCGCGATCGGCGTCGGGCTGTTCGCGCTCGTCGTCTACAGCGGCTTCGACGGCGCGCAGGTCGCGAACGCGAACTTCTCGGTGACGTTCGTCTATGTGATCTTCTGGGTTGGGCTGCCGGTGTTGAGCGCGATCTTCGGCGATGTCTTCAAGGCGTTCAGCCCGTGGCGCGCGACGGCGCGCGCGTGCGAGGGCGTGCTCGGGCTGCTGCGCGGCGCCTCGGCGCAGGAGAGCGCTCGTCGGCCGCTGCTGTCCTACCCGCAGGCGCTCGGGCAGTGGCCAGCGCTCGCGGGGATCCTCGGCTTTGCGTGGCTCGAGCTCGTCTACGTGAATCGCGACGACCCGTCGACGCTCGCGGCGCTCGCGCTCGGCTACTTCGCGGTGATGCTCGCCGGAATGCTGCTGTTCGGCGTCGAGCAGTGGAGCGGCTCGGCGGACGGCTTCGGCGTCTACTTCGGGCTGCTCGCGCGGATCTCGCCGCTCGTGCGCGACGAGCAGGGTCGCGTCTGCGTGCGCCGCCCGCTCAGCGGCCTGCCACGCCTCGAGCTGCGCGCAGGCACGGTAACGCTGATCTGCGCGCTGATCGGCACGACGACGTTCGACGGGTTCTCAAACGGCGGCATCTGGCGGAAAAACGAGCCGCATCTGCAGAGCCTGTTCGCGGATCTCGGCTTCTCGCAGACGCCGGCGCTCGAGCTCGCGTACTCGCTCGGGCTGCTGCTGTGCATCGGCTTGATCGTCGCGGTCTACCGCGTCGGGATCCTCGGCGTGCGCAGCGTCTCAGGCCGCTACGACGCGGGCGAGCTGACGCGCGCGTTCGCGCACACGCTCGTGCCGATCGCGTTCGCGTATGTGCTCGCGCACTACTTCTCGCTGCTGCTCTGGCAGGGACAGGCGATCGGCTATCTCGCCTCAGACCCGCTCGGCGACGGCAGCAACCTGCTCGGCACGGCGGGCTATGAAATCGACTACCACGTGATCTCCTACGCGGCGATCTGGTACGTGCAGGTCGCGGCGCTGATCGCGGGGCACGTCGGCGGCCTGGCGCTCGCGCACGATCGCGCGCTCGTGATGTACGACGAGCCGGAGGAAGCCGTGCGCAGCCAGTACTGGATGCTCGCGGTGATGGTCGCGTTCACGAGCTTCGGCCTGTGGCTGCTCTCAGACGTCGGCACGTGAGAGCCGGGCTCGTGCGCGGCTCGGCGTCGAGGCGGCTCCGCTACGGTTTCTGCGACGTGCGACGCTGCCGGCTCTTGCTCGTGTTGCTCGCCTGTGCGCTCGCGCCGGCGGGTCTCCTGGCAACCTCGCCGACGGCGCTCGCGACGACGAGCGGGCAGCAGCAGAACCCGCTGAACGATCAGGGCTCGAGCCCGAACTACCGCTCGCTGATCACCTCGATCTCGCCGAAGATCGCGGGCCTGGACGTACAGGTGCTGCAGTTCTCAGACCGCCTGCAACTGCAGAACCACACGGGTCGCACGGTGACGGTCGAGGGCTACGAAGGCGAACCGTATGCGCGGGTGCAAGCGAACGGGACGGTCGAAGTCAACAAGCACTCGCCCGCGTACTACCTAAACCAGAGCTTCTACGGCAACGTCACGGTGCCGTCGTTTGCGACGCCGAGCGCGACGCCGCAGTGGAGCGTCGTCGATCGCACGGGGCAGTTCGAATGGCACGACCACCGGATCCACTGGATGTCGCCGGTGCTGCCGCCGCAGGTCAAGGACAAGGGCAAGCGCACGCTGATCTTCGACTGGCACGTGCCGATCGCGGTCGCGGCGCAGCACGGGGCCGTGGCGGGCCAGCTCTACTGGACGCCGGAGTCCTCCTCGGCGCCGGTCGCGGCGATCGTGATCGGCGGCGCGATCGTCGTCCTCGGACTGCTGCTGGTGGTCGCGACGCGCCGTCGTCGCACGACTCGCGGCGCGCCTCCGGGCGCAGAGGGCGGGGCGGGCGGCGAGCGACCGGCCTCAGCGGCGGATACCCGGGAGGCGTGGTAGCGTTTTTATCGATGATCTTTGGTTGCCTGACCCACTGGTACGTCTCGATGCTCTACGTGGTGCCGGTCGTCGCGGTCGGCGGCTGGGGCTGGTGGAGCGCAAAGCGCATGTCGAAGAACCGGCGCGGCCCCGGCGGCAAGGCGCCGGCGAAGCTCGACGCGACCGGACAGTAGACCTCGAACTCGACGATCCCGGCTGAAACGGGCCGCAGAACCGCAGCGCAGGTCTCGACTTAAGGAGTTTCTTCGGAGGTCTTCAGGAGCACGTGAGTAGCATTGGATCTACTACTCGTATGACCACGCAAGCACCGATTCGCACTCCCACCGCCGAAGGGCTCACCGAGCGCGTCGATTCGATCGCGTTCCTCGACGAGAGCACGCGGCGCAAGGCGCTGACGGAGCGTCCGAGCGGTCCGGGCCGCTTCCTCGAGGTTCAAGGTCCAGGCGAGTCGCTGCTGATTCCGCTCGGCACGGGCGTGATGCACATCGGCCGTGGCCTGTCGGCCGATCTGCACCTCGACGAGAAGTCGGTCTCGCGCCGTCACGCGATGCTCGTGCACCGCCCGTCGGGGCCGCGTCTGCTCGACGACCGCAGCTCGAACGGCACGTTCGTCAACGGCCGGCGGATCGTCCAGGCGGATCTCCACAACGGTGATGTCCTGGTGCTCGGGCGCGTCGTGCTGCGCTATCTCGAGATGTGAGCAAGATTCGCCGGTGAGCCCGGCGCGGTGCGCGGGCGCCATCGCCGTTCGACGCTGTGGTCGTCGCGTGGCTTGATCTGAGTGTCCGTCGGTGGCTTCGCTGCCACTCGGGAGGGCTCGAATGCAAGGCAGGCCTATACTCTCGGCCTTGTTCGCAAGGGCAGGCTCCCGATCTCAACCACGCAGGAGGGTCACATGAGAAAGCTCGTCGCCGCGGTGC
This sequence comes from Solirubrobacteraceae bacterium, assembly GCA_035552575.1. Classification (GTDB taxonomy): domain Bacteria; phylum Actinomycetota; class Thermoleophilia; order Solirubrobacterales; family Solirubrobacteraceae; genus Palsa-744. Next base: position 6,929 of record DASZLB010000092.1, read on the forward strand.
TCGCGGCTGCGCTAGGCGTCGTCGTGCTCGCAGGGTGCGGCAGCAGCAGCAGTTCGTCGACGACGGGCACGAGCTCGAAGACGCCGACGACCGCCTCGCCGGGCGCGGACGCGGCGATCGCGGCGGAAGTGCCGGCGGCGATCAAATCGAAGGGCACGCTCACGGTGGCCGCGGATGCGACGTACGCACCGAACGAGTTCGTCGCCTCGGACGGTCACACGGTCGAAGGGATGGACGTCGACCTCGTCACGGCGATCGGCGCGAAGATGGGGCTGAAAGTGAAATTCGTCAACGCGACGTTCGACACGATCATCCCGGGGCTCGCGGCGGGCAAGTACGACCTCGGCGCGTCTTCGTTCACGGACACGAAGGAACGCGAGAAGACGGTCGAATTCGTCGACTACTTCTCGGCGGGCATCTCGTTCTACGCGAAGGCGTCGGCGAACCCGGGCGTGAACACGGTCGACGACCTGTGCGGCAAGACGGTCTCGGTCGAGAAGGGCACGGTCGAGCAGGAAGAAGCCGAAGCGCAGAGCAAGAAGTGCACGAAAGCGGGCAAGAAGTCCGTTTCGGTGCTGACGTATCCAGACCAGAACGGCGCGAACCTCGCGATCTCGAGCGGCCGCGCGGAAGTGGGCATGGCGGATTCGCCGATCGCGGAGTACCAGGTCAAGCAGTCGAGCGGCGCGTTCAAGCTCGTCGGCAAGGCCTACGAAGTCGCTCCGTACGGGCTCGCGATCCCGAAGAGCAGCGGCCTGTCGAAGCCGATCCTCGCCGGGTTGAAGGCGATCATGGGCGACGGTGAATACTCGAAGATCCTCGCCAAGTGGGGACTGCAGTCGGGCGCGATCAAGGAAGCTGTGATCGACGGCGCGACGAGCTAGCCGGCGAGTGAGCGAGTAGCGACCGATGTCCTCGGGCGAGCCGATCCGGCAAGCGGCGGCCGGCGGGCCCGAGGACATCAAGGCGGTCCCGGTGCGCCGGCCGGGGCGCTGGGTCGTCGGAGCGATCGTCCTGATCGTCGCCGTCGCGCTCGTGCGCTCGGTCGTCGACAACCCGAACTTTCAGTGGGGTGTCGTCGGCGAATACATCTTCGACGGGCGCATCCTGCACGGGCTGCGCGTGACGATCGAGCTGACGGTGATCGCGATGGCGATCGGCATCTTCCTCGGCGTGCTGCTCGCGGTGATGCGCCTCTCGCCGAACTGGCTCGTCTCGGGCGCGAGCTCGTTCTACATCTGGTTCTTCCGCGGCACGCCGGTCCTCGTACAGCTCCTGTTCTGGTACAACATCGCCGCGCTGTACCCGAAGATCGGCTTGGGTATCCCGTTCGGTCCGTCGTTCGTCCATGCCGACGCGAACACGCTGATCACGCCGTTCACGGCGGCGATCCTCGGCCTCGGCCTGAACGAGGGGGCCTACATGGCCGAGATCGTCCGCGCGGGGATCATCTCGGTCGACCCGGGGCAGGCCGACGCGGCGCAGTCGCTCGGCATGACAAGGCTGCAGACGATGCGCCGGATCGTCCTGCCGCAGGCGATGCGCGTGATCATCCCGCCGACGGGCAACGAGACGATCTCGATGTTGAAGACCTCGTCGCTCGCGAGCGTGATCGTCGTGACAGAGCTGCTCTACGCCTCGCAGCTGATCTACTCGGTCAACTTCAAAACGATCCCGCTGCTGATCGCGGCGAGCTTCTGGTACATCGTCTGCACGAGCGTGCTCTACGTCGGGCAGTACTACCTCGAGCGCTACTACGGCCGCGGAGAACGCAACCGTCGCCAGACGCTGGCGCAGCGGGTCCGCGCGGGCATGCTCTCCTTCCGCCACGATTCCGGGGCGTAGGCGGATGGCTGCGGCGATGGTCAAGGCGGAGAGCGTGCACAAGCGCTTCGGTCGCCTCGAGGTGCTCAAGGGCGTCTCGCTCGAGGTCGCGCCTGGAGAGGTGATGTGCCTGCTCGGGCCGTCGGGCTCGGGCAAGTCGACGCTGCTGCGTTGCATCAACCACCTCGAGAAGATCGACTCGGGGCGCCTGTCGGTCGACGGCGAGCTCGTCGGCTATCGCCAGGTCGGCGACAAGCTGCACGAGCTGCGCGAATCGGAGGTCGCGGCGAAGCGCTCGCAGATCGGAATGGTCTTCCAGCACTTCAACCTGTTCCCGCACATGACGGCGCTCGAGAACGTCACGTGCGCGCCGGTCCGCGTCAAGGGCGATCCGAGCGAGCGTGCGGAGGCGCGCGGACGCGAGCTGCTCGGTCAGGTCGGGCTGGCAGACAAGGTCGAGGCGTACCCGTCGCAGCTATCGGGCGGCCAGCAGCAGCGCGTCGCGATTGCGCGCGCGCTCGCGATGGAGCCGAAGCTGATGCTGTTCGACGAGCCAACGTCGGCGCTCGATCCGGAGCTCGTCGGCGACGTGCTCGCGGCGATGCAGCAGCTCGCGCGCGAAGGGATGACGATGGTCGTCGTCACGCACGAGATGGGCTTCGCGCGCGAGGTCGCGGACACGGTCGTGTTCATGGACGGCGGCGTCGTCGTCGAGTCGGGCGCGCCGTCGGAGGTGCTCGGCAACCCGCGGCACGAGCGCACGCGCGCGTTCCTCTCGAAGGTGCTCTGAGCGCAGGCCCGCGCGCCGCGCCCTGGTTGGCGCTACGCCCGATCGGGAGCGCTGAGCTCCTTGCTCATCAGCGCGACGGTCTTGACGTCACCGTGCGCGAGCTCGCCGACCTCGCGATAGCCGCGCGCGGCATGGAAGGCGAGCGAGGCGTCGTTGCGCGGCTCTATGTTGACGTCGCAGACCATCCGCCCAAACGGCGCTGCGGCGGTCTCCATCGCGTCGTATAGCGCGGCGCCGAGCCCTTTTCTACGAGCGCTTTCGGCGACGGCGATGCGGTCGAGGTATAGGAAGCTCTCGAACATCTCGCCGAGCGTCGTGTAGTTGAGGCTGTCGTAGCCGGTGCCTGGCGCGATCGCAAGCGCGAATGCGAGGACGTCGCCGTCGGCGCTCGCGGCGACGAGGCTGCGGTGGGCGAGCGCGAGAATGTACCGGAGGCGCGGCTCGTCGAGCCTGCTGAGCTCCTGGACGGCGGCCTGGTTGAGCTCGAGCACGCGCGGGTGGTCTGCGCGCTGCAGCTCTCTGATCGTGACCTTGCCCGCGTCTGTCATCGCCGCGCCGGAGCTTCGCAGGCTCGGCGGCAGTGGACAAGTAGCGACCGTTTTGTGCGCTCGCGTGTGCCGCTGACCTGCGAACGTCTCGCGTGATCGCTGAGATGCCGGAGGCTTTGAACCAGTGCGCGGGGCCGTTCGGCGCTGCGTATGACTTCTACATCGAGCGCCCGCGGCTGATGCAGGCGCTCGGGCGGCTGTTGTGGGGTGTCGACCTGTCGTGGCTCTACGCGAGCATCGACTCGACGATGGCGAGCCTCGAGGATGGGACGACGTGATCGACTCGCCGTGCGGCGGCGGCGTCGCGTTTCGGGCGCTGCGAGCAGACCAAGACGTCCGCTACATCGCGGCCGATCTCTCGCCGACGATGCTCGCGCGGGCGGGGCGGCGAGCGCGAGCCCGTTCGCTCAGACAGGTTGAGCTCGTCGAGGCGGACATGCTTGTGCTGCCGTTCGCGGACGGACAGGCGGACGTGTTCATCTCCTATAGCGGCCTGCACATGGTCGAGGATCCACGCCAAGCGGTGCAGGAGATGACGCGATGCTTGAAGCCGGGCGGGAGGCTGGTCGGCACGACATTCGTGCGCGAGGGCTCACGCAGGCAGCGCGCGCTGTTTGGGATCGGCCACCGTCAGGGTCATGCGTTGCCGCCACGCGCAGCGGATCTTCAAAAGTGGCTGGAGGAAGTGGGCATCGAGCAGGCAGAGCTTCGCCCGCGTTCGGGCTTCGCGCTGTTCGGCGGGCGCAAGCGCAGCTAGCTCAGCCCGCTCGCGTCGCTCTGCGCTCGTCGCGCGGTGGCCGCGTGAGCAAACGGCGAGCACTCATCGAGCGTCGCCTTGCCGCTTGCTTGCTTCTTTGAGCGATACATCGCGTCATCGGCACGCTTGACGAGCTCGTCGGCGCCGGTCGTACGGCCCGCAGCACATGCAACGCCGACGCTCGCGCTCAGCTCGACGGCTCCCACGGAAAGCTCGATCGTGCCGCTGAGCGCGCTGCAGACGCGCTCGGCGACGCGCAGCGCGACGTCGCTTCGGCGAATGTCCGGGAGCAGCAGCAGGAACTCATCGCCGCCGAGGCGCCCGACACCGTCCTCGCGCCGGGCCAGCTCACGCAGCCGCTCGGCGACGAGCACGAGCAGCTCGTCGCCGGCAGCGTGGCCGTGCGCGTCGTTGACGGGCTTGAACTTGTCGAGGTCGACGAACACGACGCCGGTGACGGAGTCGTCGTCGCGGTCGAGCTCGGCCTGGAGCATGTCGAGGATCGCGGCCCTGTTGTGGGCACCTGTGAGCGCATCGAACGTGGCGCGGCGCTCGAGCTCCTCGTGGGCGCGCGCGCTGTCGGTGACGTCGAGCACGGAGGCGATCGCGCCGCTGATCTCGCCGCTTGCGCGCCGCAGTGCGCGAATGCTCATCAGCGCCCGCCGCCATTCGCCGCCGGGGAGCACGATGTCGACTTCGACGTCCTCGTCGAGGCCTTGCTCGAGCGCGTGCCCGAGCGCCGCCTCGAACCGAGCGAGACTCTCTTTCGTGAGCGTGCTCAAGAGCTCCCTGGCCGCAGGGGAGGGAAGGTCCGGGTCGGCGCTCGCGAGCGGGCCGGCGAGGTCGGGCTCAGGGGACTCCGGCGCATCGGATGACGGTGCATCGGGCGCTGAACGTTCGTGGCTCGGGTCGGCGGCGTGCAGGATCTGCTCGAGGCGGCCGTTGTGGTAGACGGCGTTTCTGTCCGTGTCGACCTGCATCAGCCCGATCGGCATCGCGTCGGTGATGCGCCGTAGGAGCTCCTCGCGCTCCTCGAGCGCTTCCTGGGCGGCCATCTCGGCGGTGACGTCGATCAGCTCGACGAGCACGTAGTCGCGGTCGGGCCTGTTGAGGTAGTTGTGCAGCGTCGTGTCGACCCAGACCCAGCTGCCGTCCTTGCGCCGGCGGCGCAAGCGCGTGAGCTGATCGCGGCGCGTCGAGAGCATCGTCAGCCAGCCCTCGACGGCACGTCCTTGATCGTCAGGGTGGATCTGGTCGAGCACGGACTCGCCGAGCAGCTCCTCCTGGGTGTAGCCGAACATCTGCGTGAAGGCGTCGTCGCACTCGATCACCTTCGCGCCCTCGTCCTCGAGCAGCGTCGCGAAGCGCGGGAAGGCGGCGACCTCCTCCGCCTCCTCGCCCTCGGGCGCTGGTTCGTCGCTCGGCAGCACGACGCAGAGACGCACGCCGTGCGCGGCGCGCAGGTCGAGGAAGTGCAGCGTGACCCAGCGCGTCGGTTTGCTCAGCAGTCGCACTTTTCCGTTGACGGCGAGCTCCTCGTCGAGCCGGTTCCACAGCGAGATGACCTCGCCGCGGTCGGCCGCGACGACACCGTCGATCACGGCGCGCCCCTCGATTGCGGCCTGTCCGAGCAGCGGCAGGCTGCCGGGCACGGGCACGATCAGGCCGTTCGTCGAGAGTGCGCAGACGAGCGCGTCGGGATGCTCGCGCAGCAGCGCGTCGGCGGCGTGCTCGACGGTTGGGTCACGGTGTGCTGTTTCGCTCTGCATCGGGTAGTGAGCAAGCGGGATGGGCAAGCGTCTGACGGATCCTCGGGCCATATCGACGCGTTCGCACGATCGCGTGAATCGATACAAGCGGCATGGACGCGTGACGGGTCTGACAGACGGCCGACGACGCGCACCCGCAGCCGTTGGGGCTCGTTGCGCTCGTCGCGCTCGCGCCGAAAAGCCGCGCGGATCGAGGCTGCAGCGGCTACCGTTGAGGAGCGATGACAGAGTGCCGACGGCATCCGCTTGCTCGACCGGATTGGGACGGTTGACGGGGCTGCCATGACAAGCGCGATCGTGCTCGCGAGCGGAGTGCAAGGCGGCCGCGCGAAGCCGACCGATGCGCTCGTCGTCGCGCTCGTGATCGCGGCGCTCGCGGTCGTCGCGGGGGCGATCTACTGGTATCTGCGCGAGCATCCGCGCAAGCCGGAGCCGGTACACGATCAATGGCGGGCGCTCGTCGTGATGGGCGAGCTGTGCCCGCACGGCTGGGACGCGCAGATCAAGCTCTTCGGCTGGGGCGCGCCGGTGCCGCCCGACGCGCCGCCGGCGCGCGTGCCGCTCGTCGAGCTCGAATGGAAGCAGTACGACGAGGAGCCGGGGCGCGTCGCCGTCGCGCGGCGCGCGTGGGCGCGAACGATCCCGGAAGCGCTGCAGATCATGGTCGATGACCGGCGAACGGATTTGACGCTGGAGGAGATCGAGGCGGCGGCGGCGGACGGCGAGGTCTCCTGGGGGGACTGAGCGAGGTCGCCCCGCCGTCGCGGAGACCGGGAGGGATGAGCCGTCCCGGAAGACGGCTTCTCGTCGGACGGGTCGATATGGCCTCCTTCAGACGGCAGACGAGGAGCTGACGCGGTGTGGACTAAGGCTAGCTAAGACGCTATCGTGAGTCGTCGAATGGCCCGAGTTGGAATGCACGAAGCCAAGACGCATCTCTCGCAACTCGTCGAGCGCGCGGAGGCTGGGGAGGATGTCGTTATCCAGCGCAACGGCAAGCCTGTCGTCCGACTGGTGGCGGTCACCGAGGAGCCGCGCTCTTTGGCCTCTGTGCATGGCGCGTGGCGAGGCCGTGTGCAAATCGCCGACGACTTCGACGAGTTGCCGCAGGACATCGCAGCCGCGTTTGGCGCCGATGAGGCTTCTGCCTGACACCCACACAGTCTTGTGGCTGCTTGGTGGCGACGAACGGCTCAGTCGCCGCGCCGAGCGCCTGCTCAAGGATGCATCGAACGAGGTTCTGCTGAGCGCGGCCGTTGTCTGGGAGGTCGCTGTGAAGCGGTCGCTCGGCAAGCTCGATGCGCCAGACGGCTTTGCGGACTTACTGCTCGATGCTGGCGCCGCGCCGCTTGGCGTGAGCCTTGAGCACGCGGAGGCGGTCGCGGAGTTGCCGTGGCATCACCGCGATCCCTTCGACCGGATGCTTGTTGCCCAGGCCGGTCTCGAGCAGGCGGTTCTTGTGACGGCTGACGAGCGGCTGCATGCCTACAATATGCGGGTCGCTTGGTAGCTGCCCGGACGTGGTAGCGGACTCTCTCCGGGGCCCAGCACGATAGGCGCCTGGAGCGCCAGATCTCTTGACGAGGTCGCCCGACCGGAGGGATTAACGCCGCACAAGCTGCGCCACACCTTCGCCAGCATCCTCTACGCGCTCGGCGTGGACCCGGCGTGGTCATGGACGAAATGGGGCATACGGGACCCGGCGTTGGCGCTGAGGCTGTGCTGGCACTCGATGCGCCGCGCTGACGATGAGAAGGCCAAGCTCCGCGCGCTCGTCAACAGCGAGCCGGAGGAGACGCCCGCAGATTCAGTCGAGGCCGTACATGCGGTTGTTGACCGCTAGCACCGCATCCAGGTCGGGCCATTTGAGTACCGAGTTGCAGACGATGAGCGCCTGCGCGTAGAGCGGGACGGCGAGCGACCACCAGATAGCCTCGTCGTCCTCGACGACCGGTTCATCCACTACGACCGGGTACGACTGCCTGTCGAGGTAGGCGTTCAGCGATTCCGGTTCGATATGGGCCGCTTTGCTGCCGATCCGATAGATGCCCAGATAGAGCCCGCCAAAGTTGAGCAGGTCAGCAAGTTCGCTCGCCCCCGGTTCACGGAACCCAATCATGCGGCCGCCCCAGTGCTCGTCAACTTCCTCAGCAAGCTTTTTGAGTGGGGGCATGTTCGCCCCCTTTCCGGCCGCCTGCTCGATCCCCCTCTCGGCCGCTGCAACCCCGGCGGGGGATAAGGCAAGGTGTCCGTACGCGAGGGAGTCCTTGTGGAGCCGAAGCTGCCAGCGGAACTCGGCCACGCCCCAGGCGTCGATGTGCTTCTCAGGGCTGATCGCTAGCCAGCGGAACGTGACGACCTGCTCATAAAGCGCCCTGAGCAAGATGAGCGTGTCGAGCGCGTATTTGCCCTCGTTCAGCGCGACCATGCTCTCTACAGTGTCGGCCATCCGGAACACCATCGACGCTGTAGCGATGCGCCAGCCGCGCTTCGCTTCTGTAGAAGCGCTGGGGTTTGTGTGCTTGACCAGTGCCACGAGCGCACGGGCTCCCGCCAGGGCGACCTCGTCGCTTGGTTTGGTGCTCCCTGGTGGTCCTGGCTCGCCCATCGCAGCCCCCTGATGTGGTTCCAAGTGGTTCTGACGAGGCTGTTACCCGAGTCGGTTTCCGCGGAGCGCGCCCGGCAAGATTCGAACTTGCGACCTCCCGCTCCGGAGGCCGACGCTCGCATAGCCGGCGCGCCCGCAAACCTAGGCTACGTCAGACTTCTCGCCATCTCGCCGGGCGGCGCATAGCTGCGGAAATACTCCGATCCATGTCGATGTAGGCAGTTTGGGGAGTCGGGCTTTGGTCGTCGGGTCTCGCCCAGTGGGTGTCCGATGTCGCGCGATATCGGGCGATGCAGTCGCGTCGCCTGCCCTTGGTACGGTGCCCTTGATCGTCTGGTGTGGCGGTTCTTCGCGCAAGCGACCCCGGTGGACCTGAGAGCCCCGCCGGGGTCGTTTTTGCGTTCCGTCCGAGCCGTCATTAAAATGCTCCGGGCAACGCAATCCCCACACCAGGGAAAGGCTCTCAGATGGACGATCAGCCGGCGAAGGACCGAAGCTCGGGATCATGGGCTACGGGGTCGATAGTCGAACTCGCCCGCGCTCCGTTTCAGATGCACTTTGGCGTCGAGAATCGCGAGCTCTCCGCAGCGGAGGCAGAAGACTGGGCCGATTGTGCCCAACGGTTGAGACGTCGCAGATCTCGCGCGAGCGAAGTCGCATATCGCGAGCGATCCCTGCGAGCGCGAGCGCGGTCGGCCACGAGCGCGGGTTCCTCCGTGGCTCGCATGGCAGGTGCGCACGCAGGTAGGCGCGCACGTTCCAGCCTTCGCTCGGGACGCCCGAGCGCCCGTCGCTCGAGCTCACGCGGCAGCGCGTCGAGCGGCGACGACTCTGGCGATAGCGACGAGCCGGGGGAAGCCCGGCCAACTCGCTACACCTTCGGGTGCCTAACCGCTGCTGAGCGCGGCGAGGTCGGCGCATGAGCGCCGTCGCCGTTCCGCAACGCGACGCGCGTCGGCTATGGCTTGCCGCCTTGCGCGGCAGTGAGCCGGCGGGCGCGTTCTTCGAGCTGCGCGGCAAGCGCCCAGGTGGCTCGCTACAGCGGCTCGCTTTCCGCCCGGTCGACGGCGACCTCTCGCTGCTGAGCGCGTCGATCGAGCAGTCGGCGCAAACGGGCGATGTCTACGTCGGGCTCGCCCCGCGGCGCGAGGTCTACCGGCTGCGCGATCGCAAGCGCAGCGGCGGCATCGACGCGATCCAGCGGGTGCATGTCCTATGGGTCGACGCGGACACGCCTGAGGCGTGCGCCGCACTCCGAGCATTTCAGCCGGCGGCCTCGATTCTCATTGCCTCGGGCAACGGACTGCACGGCTACTGGTCGCTCTGTCGTCCCGTGCCGCCGGCGGCAGCCAAGCGGGCCTGCCGTCGCCTCGCCCTTCGTATCCGCGCCGACATGAACGCAACGGATGCGGCACGCATCATGCGCCCGCCGGGGACGCTCAACTGGAAGTCGCCCGAACCCAAGCCCGTGCTCTGCGAGCAACTTGAGGCAACGACGTACACATGTAGGCAGCTCGTCGGGAGCCTCCCCGATCCGCCCATCAGACGATCGCCGCAAGCTCCACAAGCAACGGGCCCAGCGTCGGCGTCCGCACTCATCGCAGGGGCTTCGCGGATCGTGCGCGAAGCGACACCGGGAAACCGCAACGCCGCTCTGAACTGGGCGGCGTATTCGCTTGGCAAGCGGATCAGCGCGGGCGAGCTCGACGAGCGCAGCGTGCGCGACGAGCTGCGCAACGCAGCCGAGGCGGCAGGACTGCCCGAGCCGGAGATCGACGGCACGCTCGCCTCGGGACTCTCGGCGGGACTGGCAGCGGTATGACCGCGGCGACGAACACCTGGACCCCGATCGACCTCGCGGCGGTGCTTTCGCAGATCGAGACGGGCGAGCTGGCCGGCGCAACGCCGACGCTCATGCCACGGACCGATGGCGTGCCGCTGCTCTACCCCGGCGAGCTTCACCAGTTCGCGGGCGAGCCCGAGTCGGGCAAGGGCTGGCTTGCACTGGCCGAGACGGTTCGCATCATCCGCAGCGGCGATCGGGTGCTCTATATCGACTTCGAGGACTGCGCGCCGAACGTCGTCGGACGGCTGCTCGCCCTCGGCGCGCAGGTGAAAGACCTGGGCGCGCTCGTCTACGTGCAGCCGGCCGACGCGCTCACGCCGGCAGCACTCAAGCGCCTGATCGGCGATGAGACGTTCGCGCTGGCGATCCTCGACGGGATGACGGAGGCCTACGCGCTGCTCGGGCTTGAGTCGGAGTCGAACGCTGACGTGCCGAAGTTCCTCGGACTGCTGCCACGCCCGATCGCGGCAACGGGCGCGGCGGTCGTGCTGATAGATCACGTCACGAAGTCTCGCGAAGGGCGCGGGCGCTACGCGATCGGAGCGCAGCACAAGCTCGCGGGGATCGCCGTGGCCTACGGCGTCGAGGTGATCGAGCCGCCGAGCCGGATCACGCCGGGCAAGCTGAAGCTGACGATCGCCAAGGATCGTCACGGGCACATCCGGGGGCACGCCACCGCCGGAGTGATCGCGCTCGCTCGAATCGAGCCGCAGGACGAAGGCGCGACGGTCACGGTCACGCTCGAGCCGCCCGACGGCGTGAGCACCGATGGCAGCTTCCGGCCGACGGTCCTCATGGAGCGCGCCTCGCGCGCGATCGAGGAGTCGCCGGGGCTGACTGCGCGCGAACTCCGCGAACGGATCTCAGGCTCCAACAGCGGGGCAAAGGATGAGGCCGTGCGCGTGCTCGTGCGCGAGCAATTCGTCGAGGTCAGACGGGAGGGGCGCGGCAATCGTCACTACTCCCTGGGCGCCTATCGCCAGCTCGACGACGAGGTCCCTACGACGCAGCGTGCCAGCGTGCCTGAGCGTGCCAGTAGCGTGCCCGGCACGCTAGATAGTGAGCGTGCCAGCGTGCCTCCCCCTACGGGGAGGTCACGCAGCACGACACACTCCAACGGCACGCAGGATGGCGCGAGCGTGCCTGAGGATCTGTTCGCGGGGGCTGAGTCGTGAGCCGGGCTACGGCGGCATCTGCCGAGAGGGCTGTCCCGTCATCGGCGGCGGCTTCACTCGGAGGCGGAAAACAGTCGAACGCGATCCTCGACGTGATCGCCGCCGAGGTTGTCGAAAGGCTCGCCCCGCGCCTTGAGGAATACCTGGACGAACGGCTGCCGTCTCGACTCGGCGACCAGGGTGAGGGTGAGGCCACGAGGCCGCTCGGTCTCGTGGACGCTGCCACGCTCGCGCCGCTGCTCGGAGTGACCTCGGCATGGGTGCGTGCGCACGCCGAGGAGCTGGGCGTGCATCGCCTCACCGACAGCGCTCGGCCAAGGCTGCGCTTCGACGTCGAGACGGCTCTCGCCGCGATGGCTCGCTCGTCAAGCGAGAGGTCGCAGAAGACACCTTCGCCAGTCGCAGAGCCAAAGCCGAGCGCATCGAAGCGCCGACGATCGGGCAGTCGACGGGCAGGGCTGCCCAATGAGGGGCGTCTGCTGACTCCGCGCGGCGCTGGAGACGACGACGTATGAGGCTCGCTCTCGTCATCCCCGGCCGGCCCGTGCCGCTGCAGCGCAGCCGCACCTCGCGGGGTCGGCACTACCTGCCCAAGCGCAGTGCCGACTACCGCGAGACGGTGCAGGCGGCGTGGTTGGCGGCAGGACGCCCATCGCTCGGCACTGATCCGTTCGCCTGCTCAGTGCGCTTCTACGGCGCGAACCCGCGCGCTGACCTGGACAACTTGGTCAAGGCGATCCTCGACGCGCTCAACGAGCTCGCGTTCGCCGATGATCGCCAGCTCGTCTGCATAACTGGCGCACACAAGCTGACCGCTGACGAGCTGGGGCCACACGCAGCGGTCGAGATGTGGAGTGCGGGGCGATGAGCCCGCTCTCGAGCGATCCGGCTGCCCGCGCAGCGCAGCTCGCCAACCTGCAACCGGGCGCGGAGACTGCTCCGCTCGGCAACGATCGGGCACGCAGCCACGGCGGCTATGCCCGGCTCGCTGCCGAGCGGATCGACGAGAAGGTCCGCGACGTTTGGGAGGCGCTGGCGGCGGACGCTCCGCTGCGAGACCTCGACGACAAGCTGCCGGCGCACGACTCGGCCATCGTCGATCTGCTTGCGCAGACGCTCTGCCGCCTGGAGGACGTGACTGCCAACATCCGCGACTACGGCGTCTTCCAGGGGCGCGGTAAGCACAAGGGCGCTGTTCGCCCGGCCGTCGAGCTGGAGTCCAAGCTGCGACGCGAGGCGGCGGGCTACCTCGACAGTCTGGGGATGACGCCCAAGTCACGCGCCGGGCTCGGGCTCGACCTCGCACGGACCCGCGACCTCGCGCAGGAGTGGGCGAGGCAGGGCGAGGACGAACCGCCGAGCGACGAGCGGCCAGCGCTCCCGCCAGGCGAGCAGGGGGGCGAGGATGGCTGACCTTGACCTAGCCCGCCGTGACCTCTCCGCGTTCGCCGATCTGGCGCGCCGTCCGCTCGCGGATTCCCAAGTCGAGGCGCTGCAGCTCCGGCGGCGCGTGACCGTCATCGTCGCCCCCCGGCAGAGCGGCAAGTCCCGCTCGCTAGCCGTGCTTGCCCTACATCGGGCCTTCCGCCGAGCCCGGACGCGAGTCCTCATAATCAGCGGGGGCGAGGAAGCGGCCAAGCGTCTGCTGTTCGACGTGCGCTCGATCGCCAACGAGTCGGCACTGCTGCGGGGGAGCGTCGTCGACGAGTCCGCGGGACTCCTCACGCTGACCAACGGCTCGGAGATCCGCAGCGTGCCGGCGTCGGAGCGCCAGATCCGCGGCTGGAGTGTCGACCTCCTGTTGATCGACGAGGCGGCGCTCGTCTCCGATGACCTGATCCTCGGCGCCGCCTTCCCGACGACTGCGGCGCGGCCAGACGCGCGCATCGTCATGGCGAGCTCGGCCACGACTGCGAGCGGCGCGTTCTACGATCACGTCGCGCTCGGGCGGCAGGGCTCCGAGCACGTCGAGGCCTTCGCCTGGGACCTGACGCAGGCGCCGTGGATCGCCCCCGGTGCGATCGCGTCGGCTCGGGAGTCGATGACGCCGACGAAGTTTGCCGCCGAGTACGAAGGCGTCTTCGCGTCAGGCGCCGACGCACTGTTCCCGCGAGCGCTGCTCGAGCGCGCCACGGCCCCGTACCTGATGCCCGAGCTGCAAGCCCTCGGAGCGAACGCGGGGCTCGGCGGGACCGACTGGGGCGTCACTACCGACCGTTCCGCACTCGTCGTCGTCAGCCGCGCTCAAGCACCCGAGGGCATGTTCGTGATCGCTGCGGCGCACACCTGGCGCTCCGGGGAAGCGCTGGACGCGGCCGAAGGCGCGAGCGAGCAGGGCGTCGTCGGCCAGATCGCGGCGCTACCGGCCGAGTTCGAGCAGTTGACGATGGAGGTCAACGGCGTCGGCTACCCGCTGGCCCAGGCGCTCGCCCGTCGCATTCGCGCACGCCACGGCCGCGAGTGCCCCGAGCTGGTGTTCATCCACACCACGGCCGGCATGAAGGGCGCGACCTACGGCGCACTGCGCATGTTCATGGAGCAGGGCCGGCTCGTGCTACCGGAGGATGCCGTCGAACTGCTACGCGAGCTGCTACTGCTGCGCGTTACGCTCGCTCAAACGGGCGGGGAGAAAATCGAGGCGGGGATCGGGCACGACGACCTCGCCGACGCGCTGATGCTGGCGAGTGGGCCCTACCAGGATCGCGCAGGCGCTTGGCGCTCGCGCCTGGGCGACGCGATCGAGCGCTCGCCGCTCACTGTCGGCGGTGACTTCGGCGCCATCGAGACGGTCAGCACGGGTGCGGGCATCGTCTTGCCGAAGGCGCCGGTGCTGACGAAAGTCGGCGGTCGTGGCTCGGGGTCCCGCACGCAGCCGATCCTGGGCGGTCCGAGCGACCCCCACGCCCACGGGGCCGAGCCCGTGATCCATCGCGGCGGCCTGACGTTGACGGGGCGCCACCACCTTGACGTTGGCACTAATGGCAAGCGGGTACCGCCTAGCGGCTGGACCCTGACCTAGGAGGTCTCTGAGCATGAGCATCAGCAAACCAGCCGACCGGGTCCGCCGGGCGGCGGAGGAGCAGAAGGAGCGTGAGGCCGCGTCTGC
>DASZLB010000093.1:0-7693 GCA_035552575.1 Solirubrobacteraceae bacterium
TGCATGCACGACCAGCCGCACCTCGGCTTCAACAACAGCCGCGTCGAGCCGATCGAGGATCGCTGGGAACGGATGATCGCCGGCACGCCGTGGGTCGCCTCGTGCACCGTCGCCGTCGACGCCGACGAGGTCGAGAGCTGCTCGGGACCCGAGGCGGGCGACGCACTCTCCTATGCGGCGTTCGGCGACCACGGCGTGCGCGAGTTCTTCACGCACGTCCGCTTCCACAAGCACGAGGACGACTCGCGGATCATCGTGCACCTGCTCGTCGAGCTCTATGCGCGCTCGCTCGAGGAGGCCACCGAGGTGCTCGAGTCCTCCGCGCGCGGCTCGCTGACGATCACCTCGCTGGCCGAGGAGTCACGCCCGCCGGCTGCCGCCGGCGAGACACACGGCCACGAGTAGTCCAGGCGCCGGGCAGGCATCCCCGGAGCGTCCGCTTCGCAGCGCAGCCACTTGAGTCCCGGGGCGCGCGAGCCGATGCTGACCGTGGCGATCCACCACCACGGGAGCATGCATGGAACAAGTCTTGAAGGTGCTCGTCGCCGACGACCACCCGCTGATCCTCCAGGGACTACGTAGAACGCTCGAAGCGTGCGACGACATCGACGTCGTCGGCGAGGCACGCACCGGGACGGAGGTGCTGCCGCTCGTCGAGCGCAGGCGCCCGGACGTCGTCGTGCTCGATCTGCACATGCCCGGCATGGACGGCGCCGCATGCATCGCCGAGATCAAGCGCACCTCGCCGGAGGTCAAGGCAATCGTGCTGTCGGCCTCCGACGAGCGCGCCTCGATCGAGTCCGCGACGAACGCCGGGGCGAGCGCGTACGTGATCAAGAGCGTCAGCTCCGTCGACATCCCGGCACTGATCCGCCAGGTTGCGGCCGGCTACACGGTATTTCAGGCGCCGAGCGACGCATCGGCCGAGGGCGCGGCGGGCAGCGCCGGCGAGCCGGGCCTGACCGAGCGTGAGCTGACGATCCTCGCGGCGGTCGCCGGTGGACTGACGACGAAGGCGATCAGCAGCGAGCTGTGGGTCAGCGAGCACACCGTCAAGTTCCATCTCACGAACATCTACCGCAAGCTTGGCGTGCGCAATCGCAGCGGCGCCGTCCGCTACGCCTACGAGCACGGCCTCGTCGCGCTCGCGGGCTGAGCGGCACCGAGGACTCGCCGGCCGGACCACGATTCACCGGCCTGACCCGGGATTCGGCGGCCGGTCGAGCTACTGCTCAGACGCCGCCAAGCGCAAGGCTCGGCGCGCCCGGCTGCTCCCAGCGCGGCAGCTTCAGCGAGACCGTCGTCGGACCGCCGGGCCTGCTCTCGACGACGCACTCGCCGTCGAGCAGCCGCACGCGCTCGTAGATCCCCGCGAGCCCGATCCGTCCGCGTCGCGCCGCGTCGAGCAGTGCCGCCTCGACGTCGAAACCGCAGCCGTCGTCGCGAACGCGCGCGCCGACGCCACCGGCGCCGAGGCGGATCGCGACCTCGACCCGGCTGACGGTGCGGCCGTGCTCGCGAACGTTGTTGAGCGCCTCGCCGACGACGCTCAAAAGCGCGATGCGCTGCGACGCAGACATGCCCGCCGGCGCGCCGACGAGCCTCACGTCGGGAACGATTCCGGTTCGCGCCGCGAATGCGTCGGCCAGCTCGCGCACGGCCTCGGCGAACGGCCGATCGGCAGGGGCGCTCGCGCCGGTCGCCGCCGAGATCTGGCGCAAGCCGCGCTCGAGCGCCACCGAGCGCGCCTCGAGGTCTTCGAGCCTGCCGCGCAGCAGTCGCGCCTCCTCGCGCACGCCGAGCACCGATGCGAGCTGCTCGCGAAACATCCGCATGTCCTCGCCGAGCAGCAGCAGCTCCTGCAGCGGTCCGTCGTGAAGGTCGAAGCCGAGGCGCGCCAAGCGGCGATCGGCCGCTTCGAGCAGCGCGAGCAGCGCATCCGCCGCGAAACCGTCCTGTGGCGGGTCCTGCTCGCCTCCAGCGAGGAGCAGCGCACGCGCCACGCGCGCGCGCGTCATATCGAGGTCCGCGGCCAGGCGATCGACCAGGCGCGCGAGGCGTCCTGCGTCGAGCGCCGGCTCCGATGGCGCGCGTGCGAGCAACGCACGCGCGAGCAGCAGCGCGCCGTGCTCAGCGCGGGCGCCGGCGTCAGCCGTCTCTGGCAGCGGACCGGCGGCGGCCTCTTCGTGTGCCGCCTGTCGGGCCAAGTCGCCCGCCAGCAAGCCCGCCTCCGCGAACGCGCGCTCGACACGATCTAGCTCGTGCAGGGTCATGGCTTTCGCCGTGCTCTGTCGTTGCGTGGTCATCTGGATGCGCGCGAACTCGGGGGACGCGCCCAGCCTCTGTATCGGCACTCGCTAGCCGAAGCTCAACCCTCGCGACGCTCAAGCCCTGCGGCCACCGGCTGGTGGTGACTAATCGAGCGCGCGCGAGCGCGCTCCGGCCGGCCAGCGCCCGACGTCGGCACACTGGCGCGCGCGCGCCCTGTCGGCGCGCTCGATCGCCTCGAAGAGCTCCTCGAAGCGCGTCCATCGCGCAAGCAGCGGCCCGCCGGGCAGACCGACGTCCTCGGCATCGCCGACCGCGACGACGCCGACCGGCGGCACGGCCCGCGCCAGCTCGGCCGCGATCGCACGCAGCGGCATGGCGCCGTCGACGACGGCGACATCGAGCCGCTCGTTGGCGATCAGCTCTGCGGCTCCGTAGGCGTCAGGAAGGCTGAACACCGTGCAATCGCGCCTGCCGATCAGCATCGTGCTGGCCGCGCGAAACGGCTCCTCGGCGGAGACGACGAGCACGCGCAGCGGGCGCAGGCGAATCACCTGCGCGCCCTCGCTGCGCGTGTCCCCTCGCCACGACGCCTCCCCCTGTGGCGCCTCCCCCTGGAGCGCCCCCCCGCGCGGCGTCTCCCCCGGCGCCGTCTCGTGCCGCTGCCCGCCGGGTGTCTCTTCCCACTCCATGGTGACAGCTTCGCGCGTGGGCGTGCGCGGGCCTACTCCACCTTGGTCTAGACCGCCCGGCCGATCGCGCGGCCGCGTCCAGCCGAGCAGACCGACCTGGCGAAAGGTGCAGGTCGGACTAGCCGAACCTCCGGCGAGATCGAGGCGCCCGCAGTCCAGCATGACGGCACATGGAGCACGTGGCTCCACCCAAACCGACACAAGGAGGAGTCTGTGCTCCGTAATCTGCTCACCAAGAAGCGCACCATGTTGGTGCTAGGCGCCGTGGCGGTTCTGGCTGTCGCCGGCGTCGCAGTCGCATACTGGACCACGAGTGGCTCGGGCAGCGGCTCGGGCGCCGTCGCCAACAGCAACGGCGCGGTCGTCCTGCACGGCACGATCACGAACGAACTTACGCCCGGCGGCAGCTCGCCGGTCGCCTTCACCGCCGACAACGCCAACAGCTCGAGCGAGCAGGTCGGCACGGTTCACGCGGTCGTCTCGATCGACGAAGCGCACGCCAAAGCCGGCTGCGAAGCGTCCGACTTCACGATCGCCGACACCGAAGAGAACCAGGTGATCGCGGCCAACGGCGCCGGCACCGCGCTCACGCACGGCGGCTCGATCTCGATGGCCGACACGGCCTCGAACCAGAACGCCTGCCAGGGCGCCACGATCTCGCTGGCTCTGACGAGCTAGCGCGCGGGGACAGCGGAGGGGAAGCACGGACGCTTCCCCTCCGCGATCTCCTGCCGGCCCCGCAGGGCCGGCTGCAACTTCCACTTCCACTTCCACGAGGAGAACGAGCGGGTAATCGACATGCGTCTGATCGGGTCAAAAAGCACCAGCAGCGACACAGCGCAGGCAAACGGCGAGTCCGCCCGACAGGGCCTTCGCCACCGGTTCGCGAGTCGCCGCTCGCTGGCGCTCCTCGCGTCGCTGACGCTGCTGCTTCTCGCCGGCATCTCGCTCGCGGCAGCCGGCGCGTTCGCGCCACTCGTCCACCCCAGCCCGCCCGCTCCGCCGAGCCCGCCGCAGCCGCCGGCGCCGGCGCTCACCGCGCACCCGGCCGACCCGACGGCGCAGACCAGCGCACACTTCGCCTACGCGGACTCGCAGCCCGGCGTCAGCTACCAGTGCCAGCTCGACGGCGCAGCGTTCAGCTCCTGCGCCGCGTCCGGCGTGACCTACGGATCGCTCGGCGAGCGCTCGCACAACTTCAAGGTCAGAGCCGTCGCCGGCTCGAAGACGAGCCCGGCCGCCTCCTACTCGTGGACGGTCGACAAGACGCCGCCCAGCGCGTGGGTCGACTACCCGCGCGACGGCGACACGCTCGCCGCCGCCGGCTGGGGCGCACGCTGCCAGAGCCGCGCGACGGTCTGCGGCGAGGCCCGGGACGCCAGCGGCGTCAACGCGGTGACGATCTCGATTCAGCGCGACGGCGGACGCTGGTGGGGCGGCAGCTCCTTCGACCAGGCCGGCGAGTCCTTCAGGTCGGTCACGCTCGACCCGCGCGGCCGCGACTCGATCCGCTGGAGCTACGCGCTTCCTCTGCCCGCCGACGGCACATACACGATCCACGTTCGCGCGACGGACGGGGCCGCCAACACGACGAGCCCCGCCGCACAGGCGATCTCTCACTTCGCGATCGACACGACGCCGCCGCCGGTGCCGACGATCGACACGCATCCGCCCGCGTCGACGACCGCCAAGAGCGCCGTCTTCGGCTTCAGCGACAGCGAGCACGCCGTCACGCTGCTGTGCCGCCGAGACGGCGCACGGTTCGAGCGCTGCACGAGTCCGACCTCCTACGGAAGCCTCTCGCTCGGCGCGCACAGCTTCCAGGTGCAGGCGCGCGACGCAGTCGGCAACACGAGCGCCACCGCGACGTACTCGTGGACGATCGTCAAGGAAGTCACCGAAGCCGCGGGTAAACCATTCACCGTCACGGGCAACGCCTCCGCGCCGCTCGCGCCGGGCCTGACGCGTTCGCTCGCGATCACGCTGACGAACCCGAACGGCGTCGCGATCACCGTCACCGCACTCAGCGCGAGTGTCGCCCCGGGATCGAGCAACGCGGGCTGTGACGGGCCGGCGAACCTGCAGCTGACGCAGTCGAGCATCTCCGAAGCCAACCCGCTGACGATTCCGGCGAACGGGCATGCGGCTCTGCCCTCCGGCGCCGCCAGCGCGCCGCAAGTGCTGATGAAGGACCTGCCTGTCAACCAGGACGCCTGCAAGGGCGCTTCGTTCACGTTCACCTACAGCGGGAGCGCACACTCATGAGAACTGCCCTGACCAACCTCGTGACGCGGCGGCGCACGCTCGTCCTCGTGCTGATCGCGGCGCTCGCCGTGAGCACCGCCGCCTGGGCCTACTGGGCGGCGAACAGCAGCGGCAGCGCCACCGGCAAAGTTGGCGCACTGCCCGCTCCTACGCTCTCGAGCGCCGCGGGCGGGGCAGAATCGGCAGCGCTCAGCTGGTCGAGCGTGACCGCCCCCGGCTCGGGCGCGGTCAAGTACTACGTCAGCCGCGACGGGTCCACGCCCGGCGGCAGCTGCCCGAGCTCGTCGGGCCCGGCCGCCGTGACGAGCTGCACCGACAGCGGCGTCTCGCCGGGCAGCCACGAATACACGGTCACAGCCGTATGGCACTCCTGGAGTGCGACCAGCAGCGTCCGATCCGCGAGCGTGAGCTCCAAGCCGACCGTCGCCTCGACGAGCCCGAGCTCGCGCGGCCAGGGCGCGAGCGGCCAGACGATCACGGTCACCGGTTCTCACTTCCTCAGCGGCGCCGCGGCGACGTTCTCAGGCACGGGCGTCACCGTCAACTCGACGACGTTCAAGTCCTCGACCGAACTGACGCTCGGCGTCAGCCTCACGGGCTCCGCGACGACGGGCGCTCGCAGCGTCACCGTGACCAACCCGGACGGCGGCACGGGCACGGGCACGAACGTCTTCACGGTCAACGCCGCACCCAGCGTCGAATCGAGCACCCCGAGCTCGCGCGGCCAGGGCGCCGTCGGTCAGACAGTCACGCTCAAAGGGAAAAACTTCGTCAATGGCGCCACCGCGTCGTTCGGCACCGGCGTCACGGTCAACTCGACGACGTTCAAATCCTCGACCGAACTGTCGGCCGACATCACCGTCGAAGGCACGGCCGCGACGGGGCCGCGCGCTGTCAGCGTGACGAACCCCGACGCCGGCGTGGGCACGCTCGCGAGCGCTTTCACGGTCAACGCAGCCCCGACCGTCACGAGCATCAGCCCCGGCTCGCGTCCTCAGGGCGCCAGCTCCCAGACCGTCACGATCAAAGGCACGGGATTCGTCAGCGGCGCGAGCTCGTCGTTCGGCTCGGGCGTCACGGTCAGCTCGACGACGTTCAAATCCTCGACCGAACTGTCGGCGAAAATCTCAGTAGAATCGAGTGCGACCACGGGCCTGCGGACCGTGACGGTGACGAACCCCGATGCCGGCGTAGGCTCGCTCGCGAACGCGTTCACCGTCAACGCTGCTCCGAACGTCGAATCGGTCAGTCCCTCCTCGCGCGCCCAGGGCGCAAGCGGACAGACGATCACGGTCAAAGGGACCGGCTTCGCAAGCGGTGCGAGCGCGTCGTTCTCCGGTTCGAGCATCACCGTCGAATCCACGACCGTGATCAGCTCGACCGAACTGACAGCCAAGATCTCGATCAGCTCGTTCGCCAGCACCGGCGCGCGCACAGTGACGGTGACGAACTCCGACGGCGGCACCGACTCGCTCTCAGGAGCCTTCACCGTCGACGCGCCGCCGAACGTGACATCCGTCAGCCCGAGCTCAGGCGACCGCGGCGGCAGCGAGTCCGTCGCGATCAAAGGCAGCGGCTTCGTAAGCGGCGCGAGCTCCTCGTTCGGGTCCGGCGTCACCGTCAACTCGACGACGTTCAAATCCTCGACCGAACTGATCGCCAGCATCACGATCGAATCGGGCGCGAGCCTCGGCAGCCGCACCGTCACCGAGACGAACCCCGACGGCGGCTCCGACGAAGGCACCTTCACGGTCAACGCCGCGCCGACCGTGACCTCGACGAGCCCGAGCTCACGCGCTCAGGGCGCGAGCAGCCAGACAGTCGCGATCAAAGGCACGAACTTCGAGAGCGGCACGGGCCTCGCAGCCTCGTTCTCGGGCACCGGCATCACGGTCAACTCGACGAGCTTCGTCAGCTCGACCGAAGTCAGCGCGAACGTGACGATCCTCTCCAACGCGAGCGTCGGCACGCGTAACGTGACGGTCACGAACCCCGACACGACGAGCGCGACGGGCGCGGGCATCTTCACCGTCAGCGCAGCGCCGGCCGTCACCTCGGCGAGCCCGAGCTCGCGCGGTCAGGGCGCGAGCAAACAGACCGTCGCGATCAAAGGCAGCGGCTTCGTCACTGGCGCGAGCGCCTCGTTCGGCGCCGGCATCACGGTCGAATCGACGAGCTTCGTCAGCTCGACCGAACTGTCGAGCAAAATCTCGATCGAATCGGCGGCGAGCACGGGCGCGCGGACGGTGACGGTGACGAACTCCGACGGTGGAGTCGGCTCGCTCGCGAGCGCGTTCACGGTCAACGCCGGACCGAAGATCCTCACGCCATCGTCCTCCAAAAAGGCCGAAATCACGCACAGCACCACCACCGAATTCAAAGTCACAGGATCGGGCTTCGTAAGCGGTGCGACCGTGTCGATCTCCGGCGGCTTCACAGGCATCTCGACGACGTTCGTCAACTCGGGC
>DASZLB010000094.1:0-5959 GCA_035552575.1 Solirubrobacteraceae bacterium
CTGGGAGAAGGTCCTCAGCACGAACGTCGAGGGCATCTTCCACCTGACCGTCGCGCTGCTGCCGGCGCTTCGCGCCGGCGCCGAGCGTGCCGCTCCGGCGCGCGTGATCAACATCGGCTCGATCGACGGATTGCGCACGCCCTCGGTCGAGAACTACAGCTACAGCGCGAGCAAGGCGGCCGTGCACATGCTCACGCGCCATCTCGCCAAGCGCCTGGCGAGCGAGCAGATCACGGTCAACGCGATCGCCCCCGGACCGTTCGAAAGCAAGATGATGGCGTGGGTACTCGACGACGCAGAGCGGCGCGAGGCGGTCGAGCAGGCGGTCCCGCTCGGGCGGATCGGGCGCCCCGACGACGTGGTCGGGCTCACGCTGCTGCTCACCTCGCGCGCCGGCGCATACCTGACCGGCACCGTGATCCCGCTCGACGGCGGCATCACGGGCTGCGGCTGACGCGAACGGGGCCGCCGGCTGGCGCATCGTTGATCCATACGCAAATCCTTTGCGTATAGTGAGGTATGCCGAGTCGTCGAGCAGTCGCCCTCGTACGGGGCCCGCAAGGCGGCGGATCCCGTAGCGCGCAGACCGTCGCGACGCCGCGCACGCCGAATCTCGAGGTCATCGAGGCGGTGCACGCCGGTGAGGACGGCTCGCAGGCGAGCGTCGCGGCGGCGCTACGACCGATCGCAGACGGCGAGGCGAGCGTCCTGCTGCTCGCGCGGCTCGCCGACGCCGGCGGATCGGGGCGCGAGCTGATCGGGCTGCTCGATTGGCTCGACAGCGCCGGCGCGGATCTCGTCGCGCTCGACGTAGGACTCGACACGGGCTCCGCCGCCGGCCGGCGCACGGTCGCGACGCTGCGCGAGGTCGCACGCTGGGAGCAGACGCCGCCGCCCGGTCGCCCACCGCGTGGACGGCCTGGCGTCGCCGCGCTCGCACCTGAGCTGCGCCAACGGATCGCGGCGCTGCGCGAGCGCGGCCTCAGCATGCAGGCGATCGCCGAAGCGCTGAACGACGACGGCGTGCCGACGCAGCGTGGCGGCGCTCGCTGGCGGCCGTCGAGCGTGCAGGCGGCGCTCGGCTACAAGCGCCCGCGCCCGCCGCTGCATGGCGCCCCACCGCCGCCGAAGCACGGCCCGCGTCGTCCACCGCCACCGCCACGTCGCGGTATCGCACCGTCGCCCGGCGCACCCGAGCGAGGGCCGATCGGGTGATCGGCGTGATCGAGAGCTTCGGCGCGCTCGGCGTGTTCCTGCTGATGATCCCCGAGAGCGCGTGCATCCCGATCCCCAGCGAGGTGACGTTGATCTTCTCGGGAGTCGCCGTGCACCAGGGCTGGATGAGCTTTCCGCTGGCCGTGCTCGCCGCGACCGGCGGCAACCTTGTCGGCTCGCTGATCGCGTATGCGCTTGGCGCAAGCGGCCTGGTCGGCGGCGTCCCGGTCGCAGGCGCGATCTTGCGACGGTGGGAGAGCCTGCTCGATCGCCGTGGGATGCGGGCGGTGTTCACGGCGCGGCTGATGCCGCTCGCGCGCACGTTCGTCTCGCTGCCCGCAGGCGCGCAGCGCGTGCCGCTCGCGCCGTTCGTCGTGCTGACGATACTCGGCTGCGCGCTGTGGGCCGTCGCGTTCATCCTCGTCGGTCTGCTCGTCGGCGCCGCCTGGGCCGAGGTCAGCTCCGTGCTCGGGCGCGTGCTGCTCGTGCTCGGGATCGCCGTCGTCGCCTTCAGCCTGCTGCACGGCCGGCGCTCGAGCGACGACGGCGACGAGAGCAAGAGCGAGAGCGAGCTCTCGGCCGGCGCGTGAGAAGATCGTCATATGCGCCGCGCGAACGTCCTCGACGACGACTTCGAGTACGACGAGAGCGATCCCGACGGCTACCACTCGGGCGTCGCGCGGGCCGGCAAGGACGCCGGCGGCGAGGACCTCGCCGTCAAGGCCTTCGAGCTTCCGCCCGGCCAAAGCGTCTGTCCGTATCACTACGAGTACGTGGAGGAGTGGCTGCTCGTGCTCGACGGCGCCGTGCTCGTGCGGACGCCCGAGGGCGAGCACGAGCTTCAGAAGGGCGATCTCGTCAGCTTCGCCGCGGGCCCGAGCGGGGCGCATAAGGCGACGAACCGCAACGAGCAGACGGCGCGGATCGTGATGTTCTCGAGCGCGCACGAGCCCGCCGTCGCGGTCTATCCGGACAGCGACAAGATCGGCGTCTGGACGCCGGGCGGCGCCGACAACGCGATGCTGCGGCGCAAGGACGGCGACGTCGAGTACTACGACGGCGAGCGCTAGCCCGGCACGGCCGGATCCGGCGGGCGCTCGGGCCTGCGTCAAGCTGGATCGATGAGCCACATCGCCCAGCAGCTTCGCGTGCTGCGCCATCGCGACTTCCGCCACCTCTGGCTGGCGCAGTCCTCGAGCGTGATCGGCGACTGCATCGTGATCGTCGCGCTCGCGCTGTTCGTGATCGAACTGACCGGCGACGCGACGGACCTCGGCCTCGTGCTCGCCGCGAGCAGCCTGCCGCTCGTCGCGTTCCTGCTGCTCGGCGGCGTTTGGGCCGACCGGCTGCCGCGCCACCGCGTGATGGTCGTAACCGACCTCGTGCGCTTCACGCTGCACGCGCTGCTCGCCGTGCTGATCTTCAGCGGCGCCGTGCGAATCTGGCAGCTGATCGCGATCGAGGCGCTGTTCGGCACGGCCGAGGCGTTCTTCCGTCCCGCCGCGAACGGCCTCTTGCCGCAGACTGTGCCGGAGAGCGAGATCCAGCAGGCGCAAGGCCTCAGCGCGCTGTCGAACAACATCGGCGAGTTCGCCGGCCCGGCGCTCGCGACGGCGCTCGTGCTCGGGCTCGGCGCCGGCTGGGCGTTCGCGCTCGACGCGGCGACGTTCCTGCTGAGCGCCGCGCTGCTCTCGCGCGTGCGCCCGCGACATCGAGCGGTCGTGCCTTCGCTGCCTGCCGAGCCGGCGCCCGTCCCTCCGCCGGAGGGCGCGCCGGCGCCCGGCGGCGTGTGGGCCGACGTCCGCGACGGCTTCCGCGAGGTGCGCTCGCGCGACTGGGTCTGGGCGACGCTCGCGGCCTTCTGCGTCGCGCTGTTCACCGGGCTCGCGCCGTGGTTCGTGCTCGGACCGATCGTCGCGCGCGAGCAGTACGGCGAAATCGGCGTCTACGGCATCGTCTCGGCCGTGCTCGGCATCGGCACGATCGCCGGCTCGCTGCTCGGCATCGGCTGGCGGCCACGGTTTCCGATGCGCGCCGCGATGCTCGCGATCATCCTCTGGCCCGCCGCGGCCGTGCTGTACGCCATCGGAGCGACGCTCTGGCTCGTCGTCCCGGCGATGCTGATCGGCGGCGGCGGCATTGCGCTGTTCGACGTCTGGTGGACGACGGCGCTCGCCGAGCGCATCCCGGCCGACAAGCTCTCGCGCGTGAGCTCCTACGACTGGATGGTCTCGCTCGCGCTGCTGCCGCTCGGCTACGTGCTCGCCGGGCCGCTCTCGAGCGCGCTCGGCTCCGTCGAAGTGCTGGCCGGCGGCTCCGCACTCGCCGCGATCGCGCTCGCGCTCGGCCTGCTGCCACGCCAGACGCGGATGCTCGAGCGTCTGCCCGCGCGCGGGAGCGAGGCGCGGCGCACGGGCCGGCCACGCGCATCGCACATCAGCGGAGCGCCGTGAGCGACGGGCAGGCGAACACGATGGGCACCGGCGCGAGAGCATAGGCTTGCGCCGATGGACTTCCTCGTCGCCAAGGACGATCTGCACCGCTGCCGCTTCGACGACGCTCCGGCGGCGGAGCTCGAGCGAGGCCAGGCGCTGCTGCGCGTCGAGCGCTTCGGGCTGACGTCGAACAACATCACCTACGCGACGTTCGGCGAGGCGATGTCGTACTGGCGCTTCTTCCCGGCCGAGCCCGGCTGGGGACGCGTCCCCGTGTGGGGCTTTGCCGAGGTCGGCGAGAGCCGCGCCGAGCAGCTCACGGCGGGCACGCGCGTGTACGGCTACCTGCCTCCGTCGAGCGAGCTCGTCGTCACGCCGTCGCGAGTCGATCGGCGCGGCTTCGTCGATGCCTCGCCGCATCGAGCCGAGCTCCCGGCCGCGTACAACTCCTACGCCGCCGTCGACGCCGATCCGATCTACGAGCAGCGCTCGGAGGCCGCGCAGATGCTGCTGCGCCCGCTGTTCTTCACGTCGTTCTTGATCGACGACTTCCTTGACGAAGCCGATCTGTTCGGCGCGCGAACGGTCGTGCTCTCGAGCGCGACGAGCAAGACCGCCAACGGGCTTGCGTTCCTGCTCTCCCGGCGCGACGGCGTCGAGGTCGTCGGGCTCACTTCGCCGCGCGGCATCGACTTCGCGCGCTCGCTTGAGGTCTACGGCTCCGTCGTCACCTACGACGAGCTTCGATCGCTCGACGATACTCCGGCGGTCTACGTCGACATGGCTGGAAATAGCGAGTTGCGCAGCGCCGTTCACGGCCACTACGGCGACGCTCTGGTCCACTCGGCGGTCGTCGGCGCGACGCATCGCGATCGCATGGGCGCCTTGCCGGACTCACTGCCCGGCTCCCGCCCGAAGTTCTTCTTCGCGCCCGATCGCGTCGCCAAGCGGATCGGCGAGTGGGGACGCGACGGCTTCGAGCAGCGCCTCGCCGCCGCGTGGGACCCGTATCTCGAGTGGTGCGAAGGCTGGCTCGAGATCGTCCACGGCGAGGGGCCCGAGCCGCTGCAGCAGGCCTACATCGACCTGCTCGACGGAAATATCGACCCAGCCAAGGCGCACGTTCTCTCGCTCCCGCGTTAGGGAGTCGGTCGAGGGGTGTGCGTTCGTGAGCTTTCGTACGGGCACCATGCGTTGGCGCTGTCCTCCCGCGTTTGCTCGCTGTCTTCGTTTGTCTTCCCCCGTCAGCCTTTTTATACGCAGCGACAGACGACTTGGATCACACCGGCGAGTCGCCGCCTGCCCGCGCTGAGCGGCGTCGCTCGCGCCGCTCCGCGACCGTCGCGAGAATCAGGCTGAACTCGAACAGCAGATACAGCGGCACCGTCTCGAGCAGCAGCGTGATCGCGTCGCCCGGCAGGAACGCCGCGACGGCGCCGCACGCGAGCACCGCGTAGCGACGGTTGTGGCGCAGCTGGCTCGGCGTCACGATCTCCGCGCGTGTCGCCGCGAGGATCGCGACGGGGATCTGGAAGACGAGACCCATCGCCAGCAGCGTGACGGCGGCGAAGTGGTAGTACTGGTTCGCCTGCACGAGCACGTTGAACTCGCCGCTGTTGAAGTTCTGGAAGAAGCGCACGGCCGCCGGCAGCACGACGAAGTAGCCGAACAGCACGCCGATCACGAACAGGAAGGGGATCGAGAGCGTCAGCGATTTGGCGATCTTCTGCTGCTTCGGGCTGAACGCCGGCAGCAGGAACCCGTAGAGCTGGAAGAGGATGATCGGCAGCGCGAGGATCAGCGCGAAGATCAGCGCGATCCCGATCGTCGTCGTGAACGGCTCGCCGATCCCGAGCGTCACCGGCTTGTTGCCTTCAGGTGCTTTCGAGAGGCCCTTGATCGCCTTCTCGAGCTCCGGGCTTACGCTTGCGAGCGCCGTGCGCGTCGCCGGCGAGACGCCGCTGCCCGGACGATCGAGCGCGCCCGTGACCGTCTGCAGCTGCTTGGCGACCGTGCGTGCGCTCTGCTGCACCGTGTACGTCGCCCCGAGCGGGCCGTTGCCTTTCTTGCCCTGCTTCTGCGTTTGCGTCGCCAGCGGCTTGTTGATGATGTGCAGCAGCGCGTGGTTCTGCCACATGCAGAAGCCAAACGCGACCGCGAGCGCCGCCAGGGAGACGATCAGGCGGACGCGCAGCTCCGTCAGGTGGTCGACTACGCTCAGTCGATCTTCGTGCCCAACGCGAGCTGCGGCGACGGCCATGATCTCTCCCGCGGCTCTCGTGCGTCCCCGCTAAGCGACCGGCGTGCCG
>DASZLB010000095.1:0-25181 GCA_035552575.1 Solirubrobacteraceae bacterium
GGCTCGGAGTAGCGCAGCTTGCAGATCGAGACGTGCGCGATCGTGAACGCCAGCAGCGCGCCGAACGCGTAGATGCCGATCAGGAAGTCGAGGTTCTCCGGGACGACGAGGCCCGCCGCGATCAGCCCCGCCAGGATGATCAGCACATATGGCGTCGAGCGCTGCGGGTGCAGGCGCCCGAGGCCGCTCGGGATCTGGCGGTTCGTCGAGAGCGAGTACGCGAGCCGCGAGAGCCCGAGCATCGCCGAGTTCGCCGCCGCGACGAGCGTCAGCGCCGCGAGCCCCGCGACGACATAGCGCAGCGTCTGCGCGAGCCAATGCGGATGCATCTGCGTGACGAGACCGACGACAGGGTCGTCGAGGAAGCGCGTCGAGAGCTTCGTGTGCCCGTCGTGCACCGGCAGCGCCGTGACGGCGACGAGCGCGATGCCGACGTAGACGAAGGCGACCGTCGCCGTGCCCGTGCCGACGAGCCGCTTCAGCGCGCCTCTGGAGATGCGCACCTCGCCGGCGAGGCCCGCCGCCGACTCGAGGCTCGTGAACGAGATCGCCGCGATCGTCAGCGCGAATACGAGATCCGACCATTTCGGCGCGCTGCCGAGGTGGATCGGGTCAAGCAGCGTGTGCGGATTGAAGAACATGATCAGCCCGAGCACGACGATCAACGCCTGGACGAGCAGGTCGACCGAGACGATCGCGGCGATCCGCCGCGATCGCCGCCAGCCGAAGCCGCGGATGTTGCCGAGCACGACGAGCGCGATGAACACGAGTGCGAGCCCGAGCGACTCCGCGCGGTGCCCGAGCGGGCTCCAGTAGACGCGCAGGTACTGCGTCGCCGCGTAGCTCGTGACCGCGATCAGGATCACGTAGTCGAGCAGGATCGCCCAGCCCGCGACGAAGCTGACGAGCTCGTTGAACGCGTAGCGCGCGAAGACAGTCGAGCCGCTGCGCTCCTGGTGCAGCGCCGCGCCCTCGGCGTATGTCATCGCCGTCAGCGTGAACAGGCCCGCCGCGACCAGGAAGACGAGCGGCGTCAGCCCGAGCGCGTGGCCCGAGACGACGCCGAGCGAGAAGTAGATCGCGCTCGCAAGCGGCGTGTAGACGATCGCGAACAGCAGCGGCGAGCCGACGCTGCGCCGCGCCGTCGAGAGCGTGCGCCCGGAGATCTGCAGCGCGATCCGCTCCGCCTCGGCGCGCCCGAGCTCCGCCTGCGGCCTGTGCCCGCGCTTCGGCGCCTTCGCGCCGCCTGCCCCCTCCTCGCCGCCGTCGCCGTTCTCGCCGTTCTCGCTCATGTCTCGCGCCCGCGCTTGCGCTCGAGGTAGAGACGCGCGAGACCGCCGGCGAGGAACAGCACGCCGAGCAGCAGGCGCGCCGAGAGCACGCCGCCGTCGCCCGCGAGGACTTGGACGATCAGCGCAACGCCGATCGCCACCATCAGCACGGAGAGCACGTACGTGCCCGAGCGGTGCACCGTTCGGCCGGTCATCTCATGCTGAGCTTACGGCGCTGCTGCGGTTGTGTGCCGGCGTGCGGACTCGCGGCTCAGGTGATCAGCGGAATGATCAGGATCGCGACGATGTTCGCGACCTTGATCATCGGGTTGATCGCCGGTCCGGCGGTGTCCTTGAAGGGGTCGCCGACGGTGTCGCCGGTCACCGAAGCGGCGTGCGCTTCCGAGCCCTTGCCGCCAAACGCACCGTCCTCGATCAGCTTCTTCGCATTGTCCCACGCGCCACCGCCGGCCGTCATCATCACGGCGAAGAAGAAGCCGACGACGATCACGCCGATCAACAGGCCGCCGAGCGCCTGCTGGTCGATCAGGCCGACGATCAGCGTCAGCACGATCGGCAGCAGCGAAGGCAGGATCATCTCGCGCTGCGCCGTCTTCGTGACGATGTCGACGCATGCCGCGTAGTCGGGCTCTTCGGTGTAGTCCATGATCCCGGGGTGCTCGCGGAACTGGCGGCGCACCTCCTCGACTACCGCGCCGCCGGCGCGGCCGACGGCCTCGATCGACAGCGAGGCGAACAGGCAGACCATCAGGCCGCCGAGCAGCAGGCCGATCAGCACGGGCGGTTCGTTGATCCCGAAGGAGATCGCGTGGCCGACCTTCTCCTCGATTTCTTTCTGGAAGCCGGCGAACAGCACGACGGCCGCGAGCACGGCCGAGCCGATCGCGTAACCCTTCGTGACGGCCTTCGTCGTGTTACCGACGGCGTCGAGCCGGTCGGTCACTTTGCGCACGTCCTCTGGCAGCTCCGCCATCTCGGCGATGCCGCCGGCGTTGTCGGTGATCGGGCCGAAGGCGTCGAGCGCGACGATCAGGCCGGTCAGCGAGAGCAGCCCCATGACCGCGACGCCGATGCCGTAGATGCCCGTCACGCCGCCGCCGGCGAGCTTCCACGCACCGAGGATGCCGAGCACGATCACGATCGCCGGCAGCGCCGTCGCCTGCAGGCCCGAGGAGAAGCCCTGGATGATGTTCGTCGCGTGTCCGGTCTCCGACGCCTTTGCCGTCTTCTTCACCGGCGAGAAGCGGGTCGAGGTGTAATATTCCGTCAGTCCGAATAGGAGCGCCGTAACGCCAATGCCGATCAGCGAGCACAGGTACAGGTGCGACCAGCTCGGCGTGTTGACCGTGTCGCCGACCGACTTGAACGTCAGGTTGCGCATCAGCCAGTAGGTGATCGGCGCGAAGGCGCCCGCGGCGATGACGCCCGAGACGAGCAGCCCCTGCAGCAGCGCGCGCTCGACGTTGTCCGTTTTCGTGCGCACAGCGTAGGTGCCGATGATCGAGGCGATGATCGCGACGCCGCCGATCACGAGCGGGTAGAGCGCGACGCGCGTGGACTCGTGGAAGGTCAGCACGCCGAGCAGGATCACCGCGACGGCCGTCACCGCGTAGGTCTCGAACAGGTCCGCCGCCATGCCGGCGCAGTCGCCGACGTTGTCGCCGACGTTGTCGGCGATCGTCGCCGGGTTGCGCGGGTCGTCCTCTGGGATGCCCGCCTCGACCTTGCCGACGAGGTCGGCGCCGACGTCGGCCGCCTTCGTGAAGATGCCACCGCCGAGCCTCGCGAAGACCGAAATCAGCGAGCCGCCGAAGCCGAGCCCGACGAGCGCGTCGACGGCCGTCTTCGGGCTGTCGTTGAAGAACGAGGTGAGCGCGCCGTAGTAGCCGGCGACGCCGATCAGCGCGAGGCCGACGACGAGCAGGCCCGTGATCGCGCCCCCGCGGAAGGCGACCTTCAGCGCCGGCGAGACGCCGGAGCGGGCGGCCTCGGCGACGCGCGCGTTGGAGCGCACCGAGACGTTCATGCCGATGTAGCCCGTCGACCCCGACAGCAGACCGCCGATCAGGAACCCGCCGGCGACGGCGATGTTCTGGACGAAGATCAGCGCGACGAACAGAATGACGCCGACGACCGCGATCGTCGCGTACTGGCGATTCAGGTACGCGCGCGCGCCCTGTTGGACGGCGAGCGAGATGCTCTGCATCTTCTCGTTGCCGGGCGAGAGCGCCAGCAGGGAGCGCGTCGTCACGAGGCCGTAGACAACTGCGCATACGGCGCAAACAAGGGCGACGACGACCCCATGGTTCGTCAGAAAGCTGCTCAACTGAAATCCTCCGCGGTCTGATTGGCGTGCCGCGCGAGGATTGTCGCGCGCACATTTCCGCCCGGGTCACTCAGAGCGAGCGTCTACCGGGTGCAAACGCGCCGGGAGTCTATCGTGCCGGCCCCCGGAAAGGCGGCTCGCGTGGCCTCAGCGCCCCGGCACCCACAGCCGGCCGCTCGACTCTGCCGGGCCAGGACCTGGCTTGCCCTGCTCCGGCGGACCCTCGGCCTGACCTTGCGCTCCAGCAGCAGCCCCGCCTACCGGGGCCTGCGACTCGCTCGCTGCCGGCTGTGACGGCTGCGGCTCGGCGCCCTGCGCCGCTGCACCGCCGGCCTGAGCCTCGCGCGCATAGGCCATCTGCAGCTGCGAGAGCGCGTCGCGCAGCGGGCGCAGCTCACCGGGGATGCGCCGCTCGAGGATCTCCAGCAGCGCCCGGACGCCGTCGATCGCGTCGCGGACCTGCTCGAGGTCCTCCGCGCGGGCGCTCGGCGCTTGCTCGGCGCCGGCCTGCGGCTGCTTCGGCGCCAGGCGGAAGCTTCCGATGTTCAGCAGCGAGACGGCCGCCTGCAGCATCATGTCGGCGCTCGTGATGCGGCTCAGTTCGGCTTCGTATGCCGCGCGCAGCTCCTCTTCGCTGGGCTGTCCGGGCTGGTCCGGCTGCTCGCCGGGCGCAGGCGCCCCTGCGGCGCCTGCCGTCGGGTCCGTGCTCATACGGCCACCTCCTCTGAGTAGGTCTGTGCGGTCTCGGCGACAGATGCCGCGAAGACCTCCTCGCGGCTTGCGCCGCTCTCGATCATCCGCCGCTGGCGCTGCGCGCCGTTGCGCTCGGGGAAAGCCGGCTCGATGCCGAGCTCGGCGCGGACCGGCGCGGTCCAGGCGCACAGACGGTCGATCGCCTCACGCGCCGGATACTGCTCGCCGCGCTCGAGGTCGATCAGCTGCCCGTCGAGCCCGAAGCGGATCGCGCGCCACATGTTCTCCTCGATCAACCGTGGCGCGGGGTCCTCGAACGGCACGCCGTCGTCGACGTCGCGTGCGCCCTGCGCGATGCATGCGGCGATCAGCGACGCGAGCGCGTCGGCCTCCTGCGCGGTCGCCTGCGCGTCGCAGATCCGCACCTCGACGGTGCCGAAGCTGAAGTGCGGGCGCACCGACCACCAGACCTGCGTGAACTCTACGATCGAGCTCGTTCGCAGGAGGAACTCGATGTAGGCGCGATAGGCCGCCCAGCCGCCGAACGCGTCGGGGACGCCACAGCGCGGAAAGCTCTTCGTGAAGCTCTGCGTCCGCGCCGACTGCAGCCCGCTGTCGCGGCCGTCGAGATACGGTGAGTTCGCGGAGATCGCCAGCAGCAGCGGCAGCACGGGGCGCAGGCGGTCGCAGACGCGCACGGCGCGGTCGAGATCGCGCACGCCGAGGTGCACGTGCAGGCTGAACGTGTTGTTGCGCCACGCGACGTAGCGCAGCCCGTCCTCGACGCGGCGGTAGTGCTCGGTGTCGATGATCGGCTGCTCGCGGTAGTCCGCCCACGGGTGAGTGCCCGTCGCGCCGAGCGCGACGCCTTGCGCGCGGGCGAGCGCGAACAGCCGCCTGCGGTGCTCGCGCTGGCGCGCTAGCGCGTCGTGAAGGTCGCTCGCGGCGCCCGAGATGATCTCGATCTCCGAGGAGATCAGCTCGCCGGCGATGTGCTCGTGCAGCAGCGCGTCACTCGCCGCTGCGTCGCGCAGCTGCTCGAAGCGCGGCACCATTTCGAGCGTCTGCGGGTCGAGGATCGAGAACTCCTCCTCGACGCCGACGGTGAAGTCGCTCGCCTCGGCAAACGTCTCGGCCGCTCTGTCTAGGTCCAGGCTTCTCATGGCGTTCGCGTTCGGATCGGCGTGCGGGCGGCTGGCCGGCGGTGCGACTCAGGTCAGGTAGAAGTACAGCGCGTACAGCAGGTCGACGGCAGGGCTCGACGTGTGGACGGTCACCTCCGGCGGGACCAGCAACAACGACTCCGAATAATTAAAGATGATCTTCACGCCGGCGTCGACGAGCTCATCGGCGAGTCCCTGGGCGGCCTGCGTCGGCACGGCGAGCACGCCGACGACGATGTCCTCGTCCTCGACGACCTGGCGCAGCTCGCCGGTGTGGCGCACGACCTGCGCTCCGACGTTCGTGCCGACCTTGTCCTCGTCGACGTCGAAGATCGCGACTACACGGAAGCCGTGGTCGGCGAAGATGTCCGAGGAGGCGATCGCCTTGCCGAGGTGCCCCGCGCCGAGCAGCGCGATGTTGTGCTGGCCGGCCGTGCGCAGGATCTTGCGGATCTGCGAGACGAGCGCCTCGACGTTGTAGCCGACGCCGCGCTTGCCGAACTTGCCGAACCCCGACAGATCGCGGCGGATCTGCGTCGAGTTGACGTGCGTGTAGTCGGACAGTTCCTGCGAGGAGATCGTCTCCTTGCCCATCTTCTTCGCCTGCGTCAGCACCTGCAAGTAGCGCGAGAGCCGCGCGGCGACGCCCAGCGAAAGACGCTCTGCGGCGGGCACCGCACCGTCCGGCTGGGGCTCGCGCGGGCGCGTCGTCGTGTCGTTCAGGGTCATCGCCGTGACTCTAGACGCTCGCGCAGGAGCTTCTCGTCGACGAAGTAGTCGAACAGCTCTTCGCCGTCGAGCGCGACGACGGGGATGCGCTCGAAGTAGGCGCGCTGGAGCGCCTCGTCGCGGTCAATGTCGCGCTCGGCCAGCGCGAAGCCGAGCTCGTCCTGCATCGCGCGCAGGATCGCCATCGCGTCCGCGCAGAGGTGGCAGTCCGGGCGCGAGTAGACCGTGATCTCGTGTCGCTGACCCACTATCGCGCTCATCTCGCGACTTCGCCGCTGGCATACGCGTCGAGGCCGAGGTAGTCCGGGTACTCGAGGCGTGTGCCATAGCGCGCGGCGCTTGCGATCATCGCGGCGTTGTCCGTGCACAGCACCCGCGCCGGGACGTGCAGCGTGACGCCGAGCTCGCCGAGGCGCTCGCGCAGCGCTCCGTTGGCCGCGACGCCACCGCCGACGGCGAGGCGATCGAGCCCCGTCTGCTCGAGCCCGCGTTCGACGCGCGCTGCGAGGCTGTCAACGATCGCCGCCTGATAGGAAGCCGCCAGATCGGCCGCTCGCGCGCTCGCCTCCTGCTCGGACAGCTCGCGCAGGCGGTAGAGCAGCGCCGTCTTCAGCCCGGCGAAGGAGAAGTCGAGACCCTCGGCAAACGCCTGGCGGCTCGCGCCGCGCCCGCCTTTCGCGCGCTCGCCACGCGAGCCGGGGAAAGCGAACGCCTTCGCATCGCCTTCGCGCGCGAGGTGCTCGAGCGCGGCGCCCCCCGGATAGCCGAGCCCGAGCATCCGCGCGCCCTTGTCGAACGCCTCGCCGGCGGCATCGTCGAGCGTGCGCCCGAGCACCTCGAAACCGTCGTGCTCGCGCACGTGCGTCAGCAACGTGTGCCCGCCGCTTGCGATCAGGCAGAGAAACGGCGGCTCGAACGGCTCCGCGGGCGTCGCGTCATCGGCGCCGCCGCCGGGCACGGCGCTGCTCGCGCCGCGCAGGAAGTTCGCCGCGACGTGGCCCTGCAAGTGGTCGACGGGCGCGAACGGAAGCTCACGCGCGCTCGCGAGCGCCTTCGCCGTCGAGAGGCCGACGAGCAACGCGCCGATCAGGCCCGGACCCTGTGTCGCCGCGATCAGCTCGATCTCGCCGAGCTCCGTGCCTGCGAGCTCGAGCGCGCGCGCGACGATCGCATTGACGATCTCGAGGTGATGACGCGAGGCGATCTCAGGAACGACGCCGCCGAAGTCCTCGTGAGCGGTCTGCGAGGAGATCACGTTCGCGCGAACGCTGCCGTCCGCGTCGATCACGGCCGCGCACGTGTCGTCGCAACTCGTCTCGAGCGCGAGGATGCTCATACGGGGCCCGGGTTCGGGACGTCCGCGAGCGAGCCCTCGCGCGTCGCCGGCGTGCGCCACATGACGAGCGCATCCTCGCCGTTGTCCTGGTAGTAGCGGCGGCGGATGCCGGCCGCGCGGAAGCCCTCGCGCTCGTACAGGTGGATCGCGACGGCGTTCGAGCGGCGTACCTCCAGCGTGAAGCGCGCGTTCTCGTCGCCGACGCGCGCATACAGCTCGGCGAGTAGCTGCGAGGCGATGCCGAGCCGCTGGCAGCGCAGGTCGACGGCGACGTTCATCACGTGCCAGACGGTGTCGTAGCGCGAGCAGATCAGGTACGCGGCGAGGCGCTCCTCGCCCGGCGGCGCCGCAAGCTCGTCACGAGACGCGCGCAGGCACGCCGCGAGACAGACGCCCGTCTGCTTGGAGAGCTCGAGCACGAACATCGCAAGCGACCACGGCGTCGGGAAGACGCGCCGCTCGATCGCGAGCACTTCCGGCAGATCGGGGTACACGAGCGGGCGAATCTCGATGCTTGTCGGCGCCGGCGCATCGGCGCCGTGCAGCTGTGAAGAGCGCGGGTCGGTCATGTGCGCGCCCTGCTGACGGGCCCCGGCGTAGACGCCGCAGGCACTTGCCCCGCCGGCGCAGGCCGGGACGCCGCCCGACGCGCGAGCGCGGCGTCGGGCGAGCGGCGGTAGTCGGGCAGCACCGGCTCGAGTGCGCCGCGCAGCACGGCCGCGGGCACGGCAGCGGCGAGCTCGCAGACCGCGGCGCCGTCGATCAGGTGCAGCGGCGAGTCGGCTGGCGCGAGCTCGACGCCGCCGTCTCGCAGCGCGTCCGCGTACAGCAGCGCCCCGTCGCCGACTGCGCGCCAGCGCTGTCCGGGGGCTGCGCCGCGCTGCTCGATCTGCGCGACGACGCCGCTCAGCTCGTCCGGTCGGAGCGCGCGCTCGAACGCGATCTCGCCCCCGCAGGCCTGCAAATCGGCTCCCGGCGCGGCTCCGGCGAGCGCCGCGAAGTCGGCCGTCGGCGGGTAGGCGGCGATGAACGACTCGCCGCGGCGCGCATCGATCACGGCGATCGTGCCCGGCGGCGGCGTTCGATCGCTCTCGCGCGTCTCGCGGGTCTCGCTCTCGTGCGTCTCGCCGGTCTCGCGCGCGTCCATCTCACGCGCCTCGCGTGTGGCGGCGAGCGCGAGCGCGCGCAGGCTCGAGACGCCGACGAGCTGCGCGCCGACTGATTGCGCGAGCC
Organism: Solirubrobacteraceae bacterium; assembly: GCA_035552575.1. Taxonomy (GTDB): domain Bacteria; phylum Actinomycetota; class Thermoleophilia; order Solirubrobacterales; family Solirubrobacteraceae; genus Palsa-744. The sequence continues at coordinate 8,773 of DASZLB010000095.1, forward strand.
CGCGAGCGGTCGCGATCCCGACGCGCAGGCCAGTGAAGCGCCCAGGCCCGACGCCGACGGCGATCCGATCGAGCTCGTCCCAGCGCACGTCCGCCTGCACGAGCAGCTCGCGCGCCATCGCCAACAGGCGCGTCGCGTGCCCAGGGTGCTCGCCCGCCGCAGGGTCGTCGCTTGCGCGCAGCGTCCGGCCGTCGGACAGGCGCAGCCCGACGGCGCTCGCCTGGGTCGCGGTGTCGAAGCCGAGCACGATCACGTTTCGAGCACCTCGATCCGGCGGCGATCCTCGCCCCGATGAGAGAGCGAGACGCGCAGGCGCGCGCTGGCGAGATCGCGCTCGGCGTCGGGCGGCCACTCGACAAACGCGATCCGTCCCGCACCGAGGTAGTCGGCGAGCAGGTCCGGATCCTCCTGCTCGAGTCCCGCGAGGCGGTAGAGGTCGAGATGCGAGACGGTCAGCGCCTCGCCTGCCCGGTAGCGGTGGCCGATGCTGAAGCTCGGGCTCGTCACCGGGTCGCGCACGCCGAGCGCCCGCGCGGCGCCGCGCACGAGTGTCGTCTTGCCCGCACCGAGCTCGCCGCGCACGAGCACGACATCGCCGTCGTTGAGGCCTGCGGCCAGCTCGGCGCCGAATGCTTCGGTCTCTGCCGGGTCCGATGTGTCGACGATGCGCACGGCCACGTCGAGACTGTAGAGCGAACTCCGACCCCGTTAAAGCGATCGACCCGCGGGAGAAAGGGACGCGGGCCGATCGTTACTCCTGGAGGGATGGAGACAAGGTCTTCATCGGCACGGATCAGAGCCGACTTTAGACCTCGGTGCAATTTTTTTCGACAATTTCCGAATATCCCCTTTTTGCAGGGAAAAGCTGGGCGGAATCGTCCGCAGAAGCGTCCAGAGCGACTAGAACAGGCCGAGCTGGTCGGGCTCGTCTGGCTGCTCGGCCGCAGTCCCCGCGCTCGGATCGGCGGCCGGCTCAGAGGCCGCCGGCGCGTCCTCCGGCAAAGCGGGCAGCCCCGCCTCGGCCTCTGCCTGCGGCGGCTCATCGAGCTCCGGGACGTCCTCGACGACGGCCGGCTGCTGCGGCGCGCCCTGCGCGAGCAGCTCCGGCAGGCGCGCGAAGTCCTCGCGCAGCGTCTCGAGCATCCGCGGCGTGTACAGCGCCGCGGCCGGGTGGAAGATCGGGTACAGGCGCACGGCGCGCCTCCCCAGCGTCAGCACCTCCGGCTGGCCGTGCAGGCGCGTGATGCCCGTCGGGTCGCCGCGCAGGAGCTTCGTCGAGAAGTTGCCGAGCGTGCAGATCACGGTCGGCTGGATCAGCTCGATCTTCTCCAGCAGATACCCGTGGCAGTTCTCGATCTCCAATGGCAGCGGGTCGCGGTTGCCGGGAGGGCGGCACATCAGCGTGTTCGCGATGAAGACCTCAGACCGCTGCAACCCGATCTCGACGAGCAGCTTCTCAAGCAGTTTCCCGGCGCGCCCGACGAACGGCACGCCCTGCTCGTCCTCGCTCGCCCCGGGTGCCTCGCCGACGAACATCAGCTCGGCGTTGGCGTTGCCGGCGCCGAACACGACCGTCTTGCGCGTCGCGGCGAGCTCGGGGCAGCGGACGCAGCCCTTGGCCTGCAGGTAGACCTCCTTCAACGCCTCGCGCCGCTCGGAAGCCGTGCGCTCGCTGTCGGCCGTCGCCATCGCGCGGATGCTATTGGCTGGCGGCGAGACGCCGCGCGCCTCGCGCGGCCGTGCGCTGCGCAATGATCCTGCGATGCCGGGCCGAGCCGATCTCGTTGTCGCCGCACCGTTCGCGGGAGTCGTCGTCTCGATTGCGCACGGCGCCGAAGAGCACGTCGGCGCAGACGCGCCGCTGCTCGTGCTCGAGGCGATGAAGATGGAGCACGAGGTGCTCGCCGAGGCGGGCGGCGTCGTGCGCAGCGTCGAGGTCGCCGTCGGCGACGCCGTCGAGGAGGGTCAGGTGCTGCTGCGGATCAGCGCCGCCGAGAGCGCCGCCGGCTCTGTGGGCGCCGCGCTGGAAGACGCTGACAAGGCCCCATCCGATTCGAGCACGAGCGACTTCCGCACGGACCTCGAGGCGGTCCGCGAGCGCCACGCGATCGGGCTCGACGCGGCACGACCGGAGGCGGTCGCGAAACGGCGCAAGCGCGGCCGGCGCACGGCGCGCGAGAACCTCGCGGAGCTCGTCGACGAGGGCAGCTACGTCGAGTACGGCCCGCTGCTGTTCGCCGCGCAGGAGCAGCGACGCTCGCGCGAGGAGCTGATCGAGCGAACGCCGGCCGACGGGCTCGTCGCGGGCGTAGCCGAGATCGATGGTCACGCGTGCGTGGCGATGTCCTATGACTACACGGTGCTCGCCGGCACGCAGGGCATGCGCAACCACGCAAAGAAGGACCGGCTGTTCGAGATCGCCGAGCGCCGCAGGCTGCCGGTCGTGCTGTTCGCCGAGGGCGGCGGCGGGCGCCCGGGCGACGTCGACATGCCGATCGTCGCCGGGCTCGACTGCCGCGCCTTTCAGTTGTTCGCACAGCTCAGCGGCCTCGTGCCGCTCGTCGGCATCGCCTCGGGCTACTGCTTCGCCGGCAACGCGGCGCTGCTCGGCTGCTGCGATGTCGTGATCGCGAGCGAGGACTCGAGCATCGGCATGGGCGGCCCGGCGATGATCGAGGGCGGCGGACTCGGCGTGTTCGAGCCGGGCGAGGTCGGTCCGATCGATGTGCAGGACGCAAACGGCGTCGTCGACCTGCGCGTTGCCGACGACGCGGCGGCGGTCGCCGCGGCGAAGCGCTACCTCTCCTACTTCCACGGCGCGGACGAGCCGGGTGAGCTGCCCGACCAGGAGCCGCTGCGCGGTTTGATCCCGGAGCAGCGCAAGCGGGTCTATGACGTGCGTGCGGTCGTCGAGGGGCTGTTCGACAAGGGGTCCGTGCTCGAGCTGCGACGCGGCTTCGGAGCGGGGATCGTCACGGCGCTTGCGCGCCACGAAGGCCGCCCGATCGGCGTCGTCGCGAACAATCCGCGCCACCTCGGCGGCGCGATCGACGCCGACGGTGCTGACAAGGCGGCACGATTCATCGGCATGTGCGACGCGTTCGGGCTGCCTGTCCTGTTCCTCTGCGACACGCCCGGCTTCATGGTCGGCCCCGACGCCGAGCGCACGGCGACCGTGCGCCACTTCGCGCGGATGTTCCTCGGCGGCGCGAACCTCAGCGTGCCGTGCGGAACGATCGTGCTGCGCAAGGGCTACGGGCTCGGCGCGCAGGCGATGGCCGGCGGCGGCTTCAAGGCGCCGCTGTTCACCGTCGGCTGGCCGACGTCCGAGTTCGGCGGGATGGGCCTCGAGGGCGCCGTGCGGCTCGGAATGCGCCGCGAGCTCGACGCCGTCGCCGATCCGGACGAGCGCGAGCGCTTGTTCGAGACGTTCGTCGGCGTCGCCTACGAGCGCGGCCGCGGCCTGAACATGGCCGCGTACGGCGAGATCGACGACGTGATCGACCCGGCCGACTCGCGACGCTGGATCGCGATGCTGTTCGACGAGCACGCCTTGCCGTGGTGGCAGCGCGAGGGCAAGGCGCGAGCGTTCGTCGACGCCTGGTAGCGCGACGGCACGGCGCGGCTGTTCGCCCGACGCCGGTAACAGAGCGGAGCGCGTGCGAACGACGCGTCCGAGCACGGCAGCGGCCAGACACCGAAGAACATCGGCGCACGACTTCGCCCGCGCGAGCAGAGGCCCTTGTGGACGACCGAACCGGCTGTATCATTGGCAACAGGCCGTCATCGAGCGTTGCTCGGGTTGGACCTGAAGAAACCGCACCAGATCTTTTGTCGCGCCGGTATCCGCAAGGAACTGGACCGAAATCGATGAGCCCGATCCCCCACCCTTCGCCCTGCGCATGAGGACCGTGCGCGCCGTCGATGAGCTGCGCGCGCAGCTCGCGCCGATCCGCCGCGAGGGACGCTCGATCGGCCTCGTGCCGACGATGGGCGCGCTGCACGACGGGCACCTCTCGTTGATCGGCCGTGCGCGTGCGGAATGCGACTTCGTCGTCGTCTCGCTGTTCGTCAACCCGGCGCAGTTCAACGAGCGCGCCGATCTCGACCGCTACCCGCGCTCGGAGGCGCGCGATGTCGCGCTAGCGTCGGACGCCGGCGCAGACGTCCTGTTCGCTCCGCCCGCGGATGAGGTCTACCCGCCCGGCTTCGCGACAGCCGTCGAGGTCTTCGGCGTGACCGATCGCCTCGAGGGCTCGATCCGCGGCGCCGAGCACTTCCGCGGCGTCAGCACGGTCGTGACGAAGCTGCTCGGCATGGCTATGCCGGATGTCGCGTACTTCGGCCAGAAGGACGCGCAGCAAGTCGTCGTGATCCGCCGGCTCGTCGCCGACCTGAACCTGCCCGTGCGAATCCAGACATGCGCAACCGTGCGTGAGCCGGATGGCCTGGCGATGTCCTCGCGCAACGCACAGCTCAGCGCCGAGCAGCGTACGCGCGCGCTGGCGCTGCCCGAAGCGCTGCGCGCGGCCACGCGACGCGCCGCCGAAGGCGAGCGCTCCGCGCAGGAGCTGCTCGACGCGGCGCGCGCGGAGCTGCTTGCGCGCGAGGTCGAGCCGGAGTACGTCGAGCTCGTCGACCCCGAGACGCTGCTGCCATGCGAGGAGCTCGAGCGCGAGTCGCTGCTCGTGCTCGCCGCGCGCGTCGGCGAGACGCGGCTGATCGACAACACGATCTTGCGTCCGACCGCAGCAGCAACCCCACGTCAACCGCAACCCAGAAAGGCGCTCGCCTGATGCAACGCACGATGCTCAAGTCAAAGATCCACCGGGCGACGATCACCGATTGCGACCTGCACTCCGTCGGCTCGATCACGATCGACCCGGACCTGCTCGAGGCCGCCGACATGCTCGAGCACGAGCAGGTTCACGTGCTCGACATCGACAACGGCGCGCGCTTTGAGACGTACACGATCGCCGGCGAGCGCGGCTCGGGCGCGATGACGGTCAACGGCGCCGCCGCGCGGCTCGTGCAACGCGGCGACACGATCATCGTCGTCTCCTATGCCGGCTACGACGAGACAGAGATCGAAAGCTACGAGCCTCGCGTCGTGCACGTGCAGGCGCAAACCAACCGCATCATCACCGTCGACGACGCGGTGGCCACCCTGCTCGCATAGCGGGGGTCAACCGGCGTCAGAGAGGAAGCACGCAAATGTCCAGCCACCCTGAAGTGCAAGCCCCGTCGGACCCCGGCCGCCTGCCGATGACGCTGCCGCTGCTGGCCGAGAAGAAGCGCCTCGGCGACCCGATCGTGATGGTCACCGCGTATGACTACCCGAGCGCCCGCGCGGCCGAGTCGGCCGGCGTCGACCTCGTGCTCGTCGGCGACTCGGCGGCGACGACCGTGCTCGGCTACAACACGACGACGCCCGTCGAGCTCGATGACATGCTCGTGCTCGCACGCGCCGTGCGTCGCGGCCTCGCCACGCCGCTGATGATCGGCGACCTGCCGTTCGGCTCTTACGAGATCTCCGACGAGCAGGCGATCGCGACATCGATGCGGATGGTCAAGGAGGCCGGCTGCGAGGCCGTCAAGCTCGAGGGCGGCGGTGAGACCTCGGCCAAGCGCGCACGCGCGATAGTCAGTGCGGGCATTCCGGTGATGGGCCACGTCGGGCTGACGCCGCAGACGGCGACGGCGCTCGGCGGCTGGAAGGCGCAGGGGCGCACGGCCGGCGCGGCCGCGCGGATCGCCGAGGAGGCGCTCGCGCTGCAGGCCGCCGGCTGCTTCGCGCTCGTCTTTGAGGCAATCCCGGCCGCCGTTACGGAGGAGCTGATGGCGCATCTGCAGATCCCCGTGATCGGCATCGGCGCCGGACCGGCGACCGACGGGCAGGTGCTCGTCTTCCACGATCTGCTCGGCATCCGCGACGGGCTCGGCGCGCGCTTCGTCAAGCGCTACGCGAACCTGCAGCAGGAGATGAACGCGGGCGTTGCGGCGTATGCCGAGGACGTGCGCACGCGGCGCTACCCCGGCCCGGAGCACACATACAAGATCGACGCGGGCGAGCTCGCCGAGCTGCGACTCTCGCTCGGGTAGCCGCAGCGGCCGGCGCTACTGCGCCTCAGGCCACTCCGCGGTCGCCCGCACGCCATCGCCGTCGGCCGGCTTCGGGCCGCCGACGGCGATGATCTCGAGCCCGTCGGGGCCGGACTCGAACGCACGCACGACCTCGGGTGCGACGCGCACGACGTCCCACTGGCGCAGCTCGCGGACCTCTCCGTCGAGCAGGATCCGTCCAGAGCCGGAGGCGACGACATATGCCTCCTCCTGCTCGCGGTGGCTGTGCGCCATCGGGCTGCGGAAGTTCGCGGCGTAGCGAAAGTGGCTGACGCCGAGGTCGCGCGAATCGAGATGCTTGCGCGCGAAGCGGCCCTCCATCTCCGGAACGCGATCGCCGACGGAGTCCTCGACCTCGAGCAGGTTCACGACGGCGAAGCTGGACATGCTGCCTCCTCTGGCGTTGCGATCGGATCCAATCTGAAAACGACCTTAGCGATGCCCAGGGGCCGTTCCGGGTGCCGGCTCGAGCGCGCCGCTCAGACGAGCGGCTCGCCGAAGCGCTCGCCGAAGGCGAACTCCTCGACCGGTTTGCGCGCGAGGCGCTTCGGCCATGGCTCGGCGCGATAGCCGACGCCGATGTGCGCGGCGAGCGCGATCTCCTCGGGTATCTCGAGCAGCCGCTTGACCTCGGCCTCGGCAGGGATCAGCAGCGTCGTCAGCGCCGCGCCGAGGCCCTCCGCGCGAAGCCCGAGCAGCACGTTCTGCACGAACGGATAGACCGACGCGCCGCCGACGATGCTCTGCCGCGGAAGCTCGGAGTCGGTCACGACGAGATCCTCGACACGCACACCGATGACGAGGTGGACCGGGACTTCGTGCAGAGCATCGGCGTAGTCGTTCGCGCGCGTCACGCCGCGCACCTGCTTGGGCTCGAAGCTGTCGGCGTCGGCGAGCACGCGAGCGCCGCCCGTCTGCTCCATGTACGCGCGCCAGTGCGGCTGGTAGAGCTCACGCAGCGCCGCCCGCCGCTCGGCATCCTGCACGACGACGACACGCCAGCCCTGGCGGTTGCCGCCACTCGGCGCGAAGCGCGCATTCTCGAGCACGCGTGTCAAGACATCGGCGGGCACGGGGTCATCGGTGAAGCGCCGGCTCGTCGGCGCGCAGCGCATCGCCTCGTAGAGATCCATGACGGGAGCCTAGCGGCGCTCGTGACGCCCGCCGGCGGGGGCGGCGGGCCGGCGGCGCCGCGCAGCTCGCGCGATCCACCGACCCAGCGACCGTTGGCCGCGCTCGTGCGCCTAGCCGTACTCGACGCGCTCGATCGCGCGCGCCGGGATCCCGGCCGCAACCGTAAACGGCTCGACATCGCGCGTGACGACGCTGTTCGCGCCGATCACGCTGCGCTCGCCGATGCTCACGCCGCTCGTCACGACGACGTGCGCTCCGAGCCAACAGTTGTCGCCGATCCGCGTCGGACCCTTGCTCTCAAAGCCCTGCCACGTGATCGGCTTCTGCAGATCGTCGTGGCGGTGATTCGCGTCTGAGACGAAGCAGCCGTTGGCGAGCATGCAATGCTCGCCGATCTCGACGAGCTCCTGCGCCGCGACCATTACGCCGAGGTTGAGGAAGCTCCCGGCGCCGATCCGTACGCGCGCGTCGCCCGGCGCCGTGATCCAGACGTCCGGCTCGAGCAGCACTTCGGGCCCGATCTGCAGGCGCCCCTCGCGCAGCGACTCGAGCACGTTGCCGTGCAGCGGCCAGCGCGCGAACGCGCCGCGGCGCATCAGCTCCCAATGGATCTGCGCGCGATTCCACGGCAGCGAGTTGCGCTCGTACCAGCGCCACTTCTGTGCCCACAGCCGCGCTTGGGCGGCCGTCACGCTCAAGCGGCTACCTTCGCCGCCCGCTTACGACGGGGCGCCTTGTCGGCGCCGCCGCGAGCCGTGCCGCGCGAGAGGGTCGGCGTCAACAGCTCGGCGAGGAACTGCCCCGTGTGCGAGCTCGGCTCGGCCGCGACCTCCTCGGGCGTGCCGGCGGCGATCGCGATGCCGCCCTCCTCGCCACCCTCCGGGCCCATGTCGATCAGCCTGTCGGCCGACTTGATGATGTCGAGGTTGTGCTCGATCACGACGACGCTGTTGCCCGCGTCGACGAGCCGCTGCAGGACCTCGAGCAGGCGCTGCACGTCGGCGAAGTGCAGCCCCGTCGTCGGCTCGTCGAGGATGTAGAGCGTGCGGCCGGTCGCGATCTTCGAGAGCTCCGTCGCGAGCTTGACGCGCTGCGCCTCACCGCCCGACAGCGTCGTCGCCGGCTGGCCGAGGCGCACGTAGCCGAGGCCGACCGCGTTGAGCGTCTCCAGGCGCCGGCGCACCTTCGGGATGTGCTCGAAGAAGTGCAGCGCCTCCTCGACCGGCATGTCGAGCACGTCGGCGATGCTCTTGCCCTTGAAGCGCACTTCGAGCGTCTCGCGGTTGTAGCGCTTGCCGTGGCACTGCTCGCACGGCACGTAGACGTCGGGCAGGAAGTGCATCTCGATCTTGATCTGCCCATCGCCGCGGCACACCTCACAGCGCCCGCCCTTGACGTTGAAGCTGAAGCGGCCCGGCTTGTAGCCGCGGATGCGCGCCTCCTGGGTCTTCGAGAAGAGGTCGCGGATCACGTCGAACAGACCCGTGTACGTCGCCGGGTTCGAGCGCGGCGTGCGCCCGATCGGCGACTGATCGACGGCGATGATCTTGTCGAGCTCGTCGAGGCCGTGGATCGCGCGGTGCGCACCGGGGCGCTGGCGCGCGCGGTGCAGGCGGTTGGCGACGGCCTTGTAGAGCACTTCGTTGACGAGCGTCGACTTGCCCGAGCCCGATACCCCGGTGACGCACGTCAGCACGCCGAGCGGGATGCGCACGTCGATGTCGCGCAGGTTGTGCTGGCTCGCGCCGAGGATCTCGACGTAGCTGCTCGGGGTGCGCCGCTTGGCCGGCGGCTCGATCGTCCGCGTACCCGCGAGGTACTGGCCCGTCAGCGACTCCTTGACGCGCTGAACCTGAGCGGCCGTGCCCTGCGCGACGATTCGCCCGCCGTGCTCGCCGGCGCCCGGGCCGAGATCGACTAGATGGTCGGCGCAGCGCATCGTCTGCTCGTCGTGCTCGACGACGATCACCGTGTTGCCGAGGTCGCGCAGGCGCTCGAGCGTCGCGATCAGCTTCGAGTTGTCGCGCTGGTGCAGCCCGATCGACGGCTCGTCGAGGATGTAGAGAACGCCGACGAGCGAGGAGCCGATCTGCGTCGCGAGGCGAATCCGCTGCGCCTCGCCGCCCGACAGCGTCGCCGCGGCGCGGTCCATCGAGAGGTAGCCGATGCCGACGTTGACGAGGAACTGCAGACGCTCTGAGATCTCGCGCAGGATCAGCCGCGCCACGTGGCGATCGGTCTCCGACAGCTCGACCTCCTCGAGCCACTCGAGCGCACGGCGCGCCGAGAGCGCGCAGAACTCCTCGATCCGCGTGCCGCCGACGGTCACCGCACGCGACTCCGCGCGCAGGCGCGCGCCGCCGCAGACAGGGCATGCGCGCAGCGACATGAACTCCTCGATCTTCTCGCGCGTCCACTCCGAATCGGTCTCGCGGTAGCGGCGCTCGAGGTTTTTGACGATGCCCTCGAAACGCGTCGCGTAAGAGCGCCTGCGACCGTAGCGGTTGCGGTAGCTGACGTGGATCGGCTCGCCGTTCGTGCCCGTCAAAAACAGCTCGCGCTGCTCCTCCGGAAGGTCCTCCCACGGCGCTTCGAGATCGACGTCGTAGCGCTCCGCGATCGCCTCGGTGACCTGCTCGTAGTAGTTCGAGCTGCTGTTCGCCCAAGGCGCGAGCGCGCCTTCGCCGATCGACAGCGACGGATCGGGCACGACGAGCTCCGGGTCGATCTCCATCTGCGAGCCGAGCCCCGTGCAGCGATCGCACGCGCCGTGCGGCGAGTTGAACGAGAAGATCCGTGGCTCGAGCTCGACGAGCGACGGACCGTGCTCAGGGCAGGCGAAGCGCTCTGAGAACGTGAAGATCGTGCCGGGCTGCGGCTTCTCGCCGGGGACGATCTGCGCAGCGGCCGCACGCGGCCCCTTCGCGCCCCTCGCGCCCTTCGCCTCCGCGTCGCCATTCGCCTGCTCGTCTGCGGCCGCTTCTTTGGCGCCGCCGACGATCTCGATCTCGACGAGGCCCTCAGCCAAGCCGACCGCCGTCTCGATCGAGTCCGCCAGGCGCTTGCGGACGTCGTGGCGCATCACGAGACGGTCGACGACCACCGAGATGTCGTGCTTGTAGCGCTTGTCGAGCACGATCGACTCCTCGAGCATGCGCACGCGGTCGTCGATCTTCACGCGCGCGTAGCCGTCGCTGCGCAGCTCGTCGAGCAGCTTGCCGTACTCGCCCTTGCGCCCGCGCACGACCGGCGCGAGCACCATGAAGCGAGTCCCGTCGGCGAGCTCCATCGCCTGGTCGATGATCTGCTCGGCCGACTGCCCGACGATCGGCCGGCCGCAGATCGGGCAGTGCGGTTTGCCCACGCGCGACCACAAGAGGCGCAGGTAGTCGTAGATCTCCGTGACCGTGCCGACCGTCGAGCGCGGGTTGCGCGAGGTCGTCTTCTGGTCGATCGAGATCGCCGGCGAGAGCCCCTCGATCGAGTCCACGTCGGGCTTGTCCATCTGCCCGAGGAACTGGCGCGCGTACGCGGACAGCGACTCGACGTAGCGGCGCTGGCCCTCGGCGTAGATCGTGTCGAACGCGAGCGAGCTCTTGCCCGAGCCCGACAGCCCCGTGATCACGACGAGCGCATCGCGCGGGAGCGACAGCGAGACGTCCTTGAGGTTGTGCTCGCGGGCGCCCGAGACGACTATTTGGTTGCCCGTCGGCATCGCCTCTCATTGTATGAGGCCGAACAGATGTTCGGGTCGTGCGCTTTACGCAAAGAGCGCCGATCCGTTGACCTTCCGGCTCGGGCGGATCAGCCCTCGATTGCGGCGAAGACCTCGTCGATCAGCTTGCCGCGGTCGACGAGCTCGTAGTTCTCGGCCAGATAGCGCTCGGCCTCCTCACGAGACTCGCCGTTGAGCGCCATGTTCAGCGCGACGAGCCGCGCGCCGTCGATGTCGCCGTTCTCGGCGCCGCCCTGCGCCTGCGCCGTCGCGCCCGGCGCAGTGGGCGCCTCGGGGTCGAGGTGCACGTGCGGCGCGGTCGTCTCCGGCGGCGAGAGCGGTGGCTTCGCGCCTAGGGCCATGGCTCGCGGCGCGGACGCGGATGACGATGTCGGAGCCTGCGATGCGGACGCTCCCGCCCGCGGCGGCGGCTGCTGCTGCTGCTGCTGCGGCTGCGCCGGATCGCCGAGATGCGGCGGCGTCGTCGGCGGCACGGGAATCGAAGGGCGCATGACCTCGCCGGAGACGGCGTGCACCGCGGGGTTCCCGGCGGCGGCGTCATACAGCTCGCCCATGTTCGTCTCGACTGCGCTGAGGTCGGCGGCGAGACGGTCGGCGCCCGCGCGCACGCTGTCGACGAGCGCGCCGACCTCGGCGTCCATCGATCCGACGCGCTCGAGCAGCGCAGCGGTCGCCTGGGCGACGAACGCGACCTGCCCGCGCGCTTGCGCGATCGCCTGCTCGCGCGTGCTCGCCGCGTCGCGATCGGCCTCCTCGCGCGTCTGGCGCGCGCTCTCCAGCGCATCGCGCTCGAGCTCGGCGGCCGTCGCCTCGGCGGCCGCGAGGATGCTCTGCACCTGCGTGCCGGCCGTCGACGCGAGCGACGCCGGCGCCGCGCCGCCGTCGGAGAGCTCGCGTTGCAGCTGCTCGATCTCGTTCGCGAGCGCGCGCAGATGGGCGTCGACGGAGGCCGGCTCGTAGCCGCGCCGGGCTATCGGGAAGTCGCGTCGCTCGATCGCCTGGCGGTCGATGTCCACGGCGGCAATCCTAGGCGATGTCGCCCGTCGGAGCCTCACGCGCGGCGGCGTCCTCTGCGCCCGCCTGCAGCGCATCCCGATCTGCGCCGCCGGACTCGGCGGGCGCCTCGCCGGCGTGGATCTCGCGCAGGTCGCGGCGCAGCTCGCGCAGCTCGTCGCGCAGCTGCGCTGCGTACTCGAAGCGCAGCTCGTCGGCCGCCGCGACCATCTCCTCCTCGAGCTCGACGACCATCTTCTCGAGCTCGTGCTTGGGCATCTCCTCGGAGCCCTTCGTCCGGCGCTTGCGCTTGCGCCCGCGCGGCACCTTCGACTCGGCCTGGAGGAAGTCGGCGATGTCGGAGATGCCCTTGACGATCGTCGCCGCCGTGATCCCGTGCTGCTCGTTGTAGGCGAGCTGGATTTCGCGGCGCCGGTCGGTCTCGAAGATCGCCGCTTTCATCGCCTTCGTCTCCTTGTCGGCGTACATCAGCACGGTCCCGTCGACGTTGCGCGCCGCGCGGCCGATCGTCTGGATCAGCGAGGTCTCTCCGCGCAGGAAGCCCTCCTTGTCGGCGTCGAGGATCGCGACGAGCGAGACCTCCGGCAGATCGAGCCCCTCGCGCAGCAGGTTGACGCCGACGAGCACGTCGTACTCGCCGAGGCGCAGGTCGCGGATGATCTGGATCCGTTCGAGCGTGTCGATCTCCGAGTGCAGGTAGCGCGTCTTGAAGCCCATCTCGAGCAGGTACTGCGAGAGGTCCTCGGACATCTTCTTCGTCAGCGTCGTGACGAGCACGCGCTCGTTGCGATCGACGCGCACGCGCACTTCGTTCATCAGGTCGTCGATCTGGTTCTTCGTCTCGCGAACCTCGACGCGCGGGTCGACGATCCCGGTCGGGCGCACGATCTGCTCGACGATCCGCGTCGAGTTCGTCCGCTCGTACTGACCGGGCGTCGCCGAGACGAAGACCATCTGCGGCGTGATCGAGAGGTACTCCTCAAAGCGCTGCGGGCGGTTGTCCATCGCGCTCGGCAGACGGAAGCCGTAATCGACGAGCGTCTGCTTGCGCGAGCGATCACCCTCGAACATGCCGCCGATCTGCGGCACCGTCTGGTGCGACTCGTCGATGAAACAGACGAAGTCATTCGGAAAATAATCAATCAAGCAGTAAGGGCGCTCGCCGGGCTTGCGTTTGTCGAGGATCCGCGAGTAGTTCTCGATCCCCGAGCAGAAGCCCATCTCGCGCAGCATCTCCATGTCGTACTGCGTGCGCTGGCGCAGCCGGTGGGACTCGAGCAGCTTGCCCTCGGCCTCGAGCTGCTCGCAGCGCTCGTTCAGCTCGCGCCCGATCTCCGCGACGCCGTCCTCGATCGTCCCCTCCTTGACGTTGTAGTGCGTCGCCGGCCAGATCGCGACGTGCTCGAGGTCGTCTTCGATCAGCTCGCCCGTCAGCGGATCGAAGTGCTGCAGGCGCTCGACCTCGTCGCCGAACAGAGTCGCGCGGAACGCCGTCTCGGCGTACGCCGGGAACACCTCGAGCGTCTCGCCGCGCACGCGGAACGTCCCGCGCGAGAGCACCGAGTCGTTGCGCGTGTACTGGATCGAGACGAGTTTGCGCAGCAGCCTGTCGCGATCGATCTCTTCGCCGCGGCGCAGGATCTGCATGTTCATCTCGTACGTCTCCGGCGAGCCGAGGCCGTAGATGCACGAAACCGACGCGACGACGATCACGTCGCGGCGTGCGAATACGGCCGCCGTCGCGGCGTGGCGCAAGCGGTCGACCTCCTGGTTGATCGCCGAGTCCTTCTCGATGTAGAGGTCGCGGCTCGGGACGTACGCCTCCGGCTGGTAGTAGTCGTAGTAGCTGACGAAGTACTCGACCGCGTTGTCGGGGAAGAACGTGCGGAACTCGTTGCACAGCTGCGCCGCGAGCGTCTTGTTGTGCGCGATAACGAGCGTCGGGCGCTGGACGGCCTCGATCACACCGGCCATCGCCATCGTCTTGCCGGTGCCCGTCGCGCCGAGCAGCGTCTGGAAGCGTTCGCCCGCCTCGACGCCTTCGGCGAGCGCTTCGATCGCCTTCGGCTGGTCGGCCGTCGGCGTGAAAACCGAGTCGAGCTTGAAATCTGGCATCTGCCTCTACCGTAGCGAGCGCCTCAAGGGGTCCGGAGCAGCGCCGCTACAGCCCGAGCTGGCGCGCGTAAGCCGAGCGATATTCGCGCTGCGCGCTCTGCACCCGTTCCACGTACGCGCGCGTCTCCGGGAAGGGAATCGACGCAACCGTCAGCTCGCCGCCACTCGCCTTCGCGCGCGCGACCCAGCGATCGACGTTCGCGAGCCCGGCGTTGTACGCCGCGACGGCGAGCATCTCGTCGCCGTCGTAGTGGTCGAGCAGGTAGCGCAGGTAGTAGCTGCCGTAGGCGAGGTTGATGCTCGGCGTCGCGAGATCGCTCGCCGTGAACGCGCTGCCGCCGGAGAGATGCGCGATGAAGTAGGCCGTTTCGGGCAGGATCTGCATCAACCCCTCGGCGCCCGCCGAGGACTGGCGCGGTTCGAATTTGCTCTCGGCGTAGATCACCGCCGCGATCAACGCCGGATCGAGGCGCTTCTCGGCCGCCTGCTTGCGGATCGTGCTCGCGTTCGTCAGCGGCAGCCCGAGCTTGTCGACAGCGTGGTTCACGCCCGAGGCGATCAGCACAGCGACAAGCACGACGAACGCCAGCGCAACGAGCGTTCCGAGCGTGCGGCGACCGACAACGCCGCTGCGAGCCGAACGCCTCCTGATCGCCGTCTCCCGGCTCATTCTCCTAGCTTGTCAAGAACGGCCGACAGCGCGCGCTCGAGCTCCTGCTCGCTGCCGTCGTTGCGCACTACGTATGTCGCACGTTGCGCCTTCTCCTCTTGTGAGAGCTGGCGCGCGGCGCGCTCGTCGACGAGCGCATGCCCGCGCGCGGCCGCGCGCTCGCGTCGCACCTGCTCGTCCGAGACGACGGCGACCGTCGCGTCGTAGATCTCCTGCAGGCCGGCCTCGAACAGCAGCGGCACCTCGACGACGGCCGCACGCGGCGCCGCAAGCCCCTCCGCCCGCTCGGCTCGCGCATCGGCCAGCCACTCGCCGACGCGTGCGCCGACAAGCGGCCAGACGACGCCCTCCAGCCAAGAGCGCTCCTCGGCGCTCGCGAATGCGCGCTCGGCGACCGCCGCGCGATCGACAACGCCACCGGGCGCGACGCCGGGCCCCCAGCGCTCGACGACCGCATCGCGCAGCGCCTCGTCGCGCGCGTAGAGCTCATGGACGACGGCGTCGCTCGAGATCACCGCCGCGCCAAGGCGCTCAAGCGCGGCAAGCGCCGTCGACTTCCCCGCCCCCATGCCGCCGGTCAGGCCAACGAACGGCACGGCCGGCTTCATCTGCAAGTGCGCCGCGCCGAGCGGGGCGCGTCAGTCCTGCGCGGGCTCGGCGCCCTCGGCCTCGGGCTCGCCCGGCGCCGGCTCCGCGGCCTCCTCGGCCGGAACGTCGCTGACGGGCGCCGCCGCAGGCTGCTCTGTATCGCTGGTCGCCTCCGGCTCGGCTGCGGCGGCCTCGGCGGCCGGCGCGGCGTCCGTCTCCACGACGGGCGCGCCCGCCTCGGGCACGGCAACCTCTTGCACGGGCTCCGCTGCAGCGGCCTCGGCCGCCGGCGCCTCGACAGGCGGCTCCTGCGCAACCTCCGCGCCAGACGCCTCGGGCGCGGCCTCGGCGCCGCCCTCGACGGCCTCGGCCGGCTCGGCCTGCGGCTCGCCCGGTCGCGAGACCGGCAGGATCTGGTCCTCGACGCGCTTGGCCGAAAGCGACAGCCGCCGGCGCTCGGAGTCGATCTCGAGGATCTTCACGCGTATCTCATCGCCCGGGTGGACGATCTCGCGTGGGCTCTCGACGTGGTGCGGCGCGAGCTCGGAGATGTGGACGAGGCCCTCGACGCCGTCGAGGATCTCGACGAAGGCGCCGAACGTGACGACCTTCGTGACCTTGCCCTCGAGCTCGTCGCCGACGTTGTAGGTGTCGACGATCCGCTGCCACGGATCCTCTTGCGTTTGCTTCAGGCCAAGCGAGATGCGCTGGCGGTCGCGGTCGATGTCGAGCACCTTGACCTTCACCGTGTCGCCGATCGTGAGGATCTCGCTCGGATGGTTGACGTGCGACCACGAAAGCTCGGAGATGTGGATCAAGCCGTCGATCCCGTCGAGGTCGACGAAAGCGCCGAAGTCGACGATGTTCGAGATCTGGCCCTCGACGACGAGGCCCGGCTGCAGGCGGTCGAGGATCTGCTGGCGAACCTCCTTGCGCTCCTCCTCGAGCACCGCGCGGCGCGAGAGCACGACGTTGTTGCGCGAGCGGTTGAGCTCGATCACCTTCGTCTCGATCTTCGTGCCCATGTAC
>DASZLB010000096.1:0-25972 GCA_035552575.1 Solirubrobacteraceae bacterium
GCTTGCTTGACTTTTGGAGATCGAGCATCCCTATGCGAACATACGTTCGCATGATGGGACTAGGCCCATATCGCCCCGTTCGCGAGCTCGAAGGCGCGATCGAGCGACGCGAACTCGACATCGCGATCGGCATCGCGAAAGACATCGCACGCGAGCGGCGGCCGATCGGTCTCGAGCTCGCGCTGCGGCTCGTCGCGCTCGTCGCTGCAGAGGGTCCCGACTACGACCTCTGGGCGTGCCGCTGGCTCGAGCGCTGGCTCGGCGAGACGCCCGGCGCGACGATCGGCCTCGCGGCGGAGGTCGCGGCGACGCTCGCCGACCTGCCGGCCGAGCCGCAGGGCGTCGACGCGATCCGCCAGGTCGTGCGCTGACGCAGCTCCGCTCCGCGCGCCCCCGCGCAGCCGGCGGCTGCGCTGTTTCAGGCGCCGGTCGTCAGCACCATGCGGAAGCGCGCGTCGCCGCTGATCATCTTCTCGTAGGCCTCGCTCGCCTGCTCGAGCGGCAGCGTCTCGATCATCGGGCGCACGCCTGAGAGCACGCTGAAGGAGAGCGTGTCTTCGGAGTCGCGCGACGTGCCCGAGGCGTGGCCGACGATCGACTTGTCGCCGCCGATCAGCGCCGCGGGCGAAATCCCGAGCGGTTCCGCCGAGGCGCCGACGATCACGAGCTCGCCGCGCCGGCGCAGGCCACCGAACGTCGCCGCGACGGCCTCGGCGTTGGTGATCGTCGAGAGGATCACCTTCGCGCCGCCGAGCTTCGAGAGCTCCTCGGCGGGATCTTCGGCGGTGCTGTCGATGTAGCGCTCCGCGCCGAGCTTGCGCGCGAGCTCGCCCTTCTCGGCGCCGCGCGCGATCGCGACGGTGCGAAAGCCGAGCTTCGCGGCGAACTGCACGCCGAGGTGCCCGAGCCCGCCGAGGCCGAGGACCGCGACGATGTCTCCCCCGTGCGCGCTCGACTCGCGTAGCGCGTTGTACGTCGTGATGCCGGCGCACATCAGCGGCGCCGCATCGACGTCGGCAAGGTCGTCGGGCATCAGCGCGAGCGCACGCGCATTGACGACGACGTAGTCCGCGTAGCCGCCATCGCTCGTGATCCCGGGGATCTCCATGTTCGCGCAGCCGATCAAGTCGCCGCGGCGGCACGCCTCGCAGTAGCCGCAGTTGCCGCCGAACCAGCCGACGCCGACGCGCTGGCCGACCTCCCAGCCCTGCACGCCCTCGCCGAGCGCCGCGATCTCGCCGGCGATCTCGTGGCCGGGCACGGCCGGGAACGTGACGCCCGGAAAGCCGCCTTCCTTGGCGAACGAATCGCTGTGGCAGATGCCGCACGCGCTAACGCGCACTAGCGCCTCCTCGCGCGCCGGCTGCGGCACGTCGCGCTCGACGAGTTCGAACGAGCCGCCGGCCTCGCTCACCTGCACTGCCCTCATCTTCGCCATGCCTAGCCTCTCGTCCGGGTCTTGCGGGTCTTCGCCCCCGACGATAGCCAAGCGCGCCCGGCCTCTCGGCCGGGCTATGTCACGTTCGCTCGCGCCGCTCAGGCAGCGAAGCGTTCAGCCGAGCGCGCCTTGCGCTTTGCCGCCTCGACCTCGCGGTCTTTCGGCGGAGCGTTGCTGACGAGCCCATCGAGCAGATGCTGCGTCGCGTGCGCGATCTCCTCGACGGCGCGCTCGAAGACCTCCGCGTTTGCCTGCGAGGGCTTCGTCGTACCGCTGATCTTGCGCACGTACTGCAGCGCCGCGTCGTGGACCTCGCTGCCCTTAGCAGGAGGCTCGAAGTTGTGGAGCGTTCTGATGTTTCTGCACATCGTCAGAGCGTAGAGCAACGGATTGCGACGGCGCGTGAGCAGTGCACAAAAAAGACAATCAATAAATAAAAGTGTTTTGCGAGTGGGCGCGACCGAGCAGGCCTGCGGCAGGACCACGCTCAGCAGACCGCCGCGCCCAGGTATTCACCGAGAAGGGCCCCGGCAGCTCATGAAGGTCGCGATCCGCTTGACGCCGGCGACCGGCGCTGCGTGCCAAGCTGCCGCCACACTGGCGGGCAGCGGCCTCAGGCCGGGTTGACGCTCGCCATCGCCTTCGCGAGCGTCCCCGCATCCTGCGGACCGCGCAGCGCCGCGCGGATGTGTCCCGAGGGATCGAGCACGAACGTCGTCGGCAAGTCGCTCATGCGGTAGTCGTTGCCGACCGTGCCTTCGGCGTCGCGCACGTTCGGAAACGTCCACGAATGATCTTTGACGAATGCGCGTGCCCCCGACAGGCCGTCGCTCCAGTCGACGCCGACGATCCGTCCGCGCCCTTCGGCGCTTTGCGAGAAGCGCTCGATCGCCGGCGCCTCGCGAATGCACGGCCCGCACCAGCTCGCCCAGAAGACGACGAGCGTCGCTCGTCCGTGTGCCGAGGAGAGCACGCTCGAAAGCGTCACGGCCGGCCCGGCGAGACGTTCGCGCGGCAGCTGCGGCGCCTTGCGCCCGGTCGCCGTCGAATGGCTCGAGGACAGCCCGAAGACGACGAACGCGACGATCGCCGCGAGCGCGAGCGCCGGCGCGATCAGTCGTGGAGCTCTGCGCATGCCCGCCTTCGAGCTCAGCGCGCAGCGAGCAGCGGGACGTCGTGGGCGATGTCGGCCGGCTTGAAGCTCGCCGAGTAGACCGTCGTGCGCTTGCCCGACGCCGTGATCCCGTAGATCAGCCCCGAGTGGTTGATGAACTGCGGCTGCTGTGCGTCGCGTTCGGAGCCGACGCCCCACGCCTTCCACACGCGCGCAAGTTCGTGTGCGTTGCCGAGGAGGTACTGCATCCGCCCCGTCATCTCGTGATGCGCGAGGAAGCTCGCGACAGCCTTCGGCGTGTCGCCTTTCGGGTCGACCGAGACCGCGATGATCTGCGCTTTCGAGGCGACCTTCGGCCCCATCAGGTTCTGCGCGACGCGCAGGTTCGACGCGATCAGCGGGCAGACGTCGGGGCAGTTCGTGTAGAGGAACGTGACGAGCACTGCCTTGCCTTTGTAGGAGGAAAGGTCGACGCGCCGGCCGAGGTAGTTGCGCAGCACGATCGGCGGCGCCGCCGACGGCGGCGAGAGCTGTGCTTCGGCCTTGTACGCGACCTGCGAGGCGCCCGTCAGCGTCTTCGTCGTCGAGCCCGACGAGCTCGACGAGCCGCCGACCGTCAGCAGCGCGATGCCGCCCGCCACAACGACGAGCACGAGCAGCGCGATCAGCACGCGAGGGTTCAGGCCATCCCGGCGCATCCGCAGTCGAACTTACCAGCGCCTGCCCGGCAGCGCGCCTGTCGCGTCGTTGCGCTCGCTCGTCGGCAAGAACTCGTGCAAACCTCCCGATGCGACACAACTTGCAGAAAAACATGCTAGTTTGCAGCGCGTTCGTGCCGAGTCCTTGGCCCTCTTGGGGTCTAGGAGCGGGGGACCCAATGCAGCCGAGAGGCTGCGGGGGCGAATCGCCACACCTGTGGCGTAGCGTAGAAGTCACGCGAGCCCGACAGCTAACCCCGTAGGCGCCAAGCAATGTGAGAAAGGACGCCTTTGCATGCCGGGATTCGTACGTGATCTTGCCTCTGTTGGCCCCTGGGACGCTTCGCGGGAGCGTTCGCTGGCGCGCCGCGCCAGGGCCGCGAGCTCGCGCAAGCGCAGCTCTGCCAAGCCGCGCTTGATGACCGACGCTCGCGCGATCGACCCGTTCGGGCTCCGCGAGCTGCTGCGCGACGAGCGCGCCGCAGAGCGCCGCGACCTCGCCGCCGGCGAGGTCTGGGAGCTCTCGCTAGGGCGCTCGCGTGCACGCCGCCGTGCCGAGGAGCTGCGCTTCGTGCCCTCCGGCTCGCGCGCCAAACGGATCTCGCTCGGCGCGCTCGCGGCGCTCACGGCTGCCCCTGCCGCGGGGCTTGCGAGCGGCGGCGCAGCCGTCGCGAACGCCGAACCGGCGACGACGACCGAACACACGATCACGATCGACTCCGAAAGCAACGGCCGCGCGGTCGAACAGCTGCAGTCGGCGCTTGGCATCGGCGTCGACGGCGTCTACGGCCCCGAAACCGAAGAAGCCGTGCGCTCGTTTCAGGCGAGCAAGGGCCTCATTGTCGACGGCATCGTCGGCCCTGCGACGATCGCCGCGCTGCGCTCGCACGGCATCAGCGCATCCGCGGCCGCGACGCGCAGCGACGCGACGCTCGTGAGCTCCGGAGGCCCCGACGCGGTCTCGCGCCTGCAGAGCGCGCTGCACCTCTCGACCGACGGCAACTTCGGCCCCGAAACGGAGGCCGCCGTTCGCCGCCTGCAAGCGCGTCACGGGCTGACCGTCGACGGCGTCGTCGGACCTGCGACGTGGAGCGTGCTCGGAGTCTCGAGCGAGGAAACGCTGACGCCGCCGTCATCGGTCGTCGCAGCAGCCGACAAGCACGCCCACAGCGCGACGGCGACCGTCGCCGACACCGGCGAAGGCTCCGAAGCAGGCAGCGGCGATGCCGTCTCGCGGTTGCAGAGCGCGCTGCACCTGAGCGCCGACGGCAACTTCGGCTCCGAAACGGAGTCTGCCGTCAAGCGCCTGCAAGCGCGCCACGGCCTGACCGTCGACGGCGTCGTCGGCCCGGCGACGTGGAGCGTGCTCGGGATCAAGAGCCAGGAAACGCTGAAGCCGCCGGCTTCGGCCGTGTCGAGCTCGTCCGCCGGCGAATCGTCGAGCAGCTCGACGGGCGAAGGCTCGAGCGTCGTCGCCCGCGTGATCGCGGCCGGCGATGAAATCGCGACGCGGCCGTACATCTTCGGCGGCGGTCACGGCTCGTTCCAGTCAAGCGGCTATGACTGCTCCGGTTCCGTCTCCTACGCGCTGCACGGCGGCGGCCTGCTCAGCGCCCCCGAGGACTCCTCGCAGCTCGAGTCCTACGGCGAAGCAGGGCCCGGCAGGCACATCACGATCTACGCCAACGCCGGCCACGCCTTCATGGTCGTCGACGGTAAACGCTTCGACACGATCGCGCTGCAGGAGACCGGCACGCGCTGGTCGAGCTCGATCGAAACGACGAGCGGCTACGTCGTGCGCCACCCGGCCGGGATGTAGCTGCTCGCCGTCGCTTGCAGGACGACAGGACTGCGGCAGGACTGCGCAGGGCCGCGCCACGACCGCGGCAGGACTGCGGAAGCGCTGCGTTACCGAGACGCCCGATTGCCTGCCGGTCGGCGTCTTTCGTTGACGGGGCCGTGAGCGGGCCCGGCTGCGGTCGGCGTCCGTGAATCGCCGCCGGCGCATCGCATCACAAGCGCCGTCTAACTTGCCTCGCTCCGACAAAGAGCTACGGCGAGGAGCAGCAAGGCGATGCTTGCGCGAGCACACACGTTCACGATCGACGGCCTGCAGACGCGGCACGTCGCAGTCGAGGT
Organism: Solirubrobacteraceae bacterium; assembly: GCA_035552575.1. Classification (GTDB taxonomy): domain Bacteria; phylum Actinomycetota; class Thermoleophilia; order Solirubrobacterales; family Solirubrobacteraceae; genus Palsa-744. Next base: position 5,390 of record DASZLB010000096.1, read on the forward strand.
CGACGTCCGCCGCGGCCTGCCCGCGTTCACGATCGTCGGGCTCGCCGATGCAGCCGTGCGCGCGGCACGCGAGCGCGTGCGGACGGCGATCCTCAACTCCGGCTACGAGTTCCCGGCGCGGCGGATCACTGCGAACCTCGCGCCCGGCGACGTGCCGAAGGCCGGCGCGGCGCTCGATCTCGCCCTCGCCTGCGCAGTCCTCGCGGCGAGTGGGCAGATTGCCGCCGAGCGGCTCGAGCGCGTCGCGCTGTTCGGCGAGCTCTCACTCGACGGTCGCGTGCGCCCGAGCCGCGGGACGCTCGCTGTCGCGCAGGCGAGCCGGCGCGCCGGCCTGAGCACGCTGATCCTCGCCGGCGCGCGGGCGCGCGAGGCGCGGCTCGTCGAGGGGCTCGACGTGGCCATCGCCGAGCGTCTCACGAGCGCCGTGCGTGTGCTCGAGGGCGGTAGCGGCGACCACCTCCCGGCGTCCTCCGCACACGTCGAGCATCCGAACACGGCCGCCGGCGTCGATCTGAACGAAGTGCGCGGGCAGCATCACGCCGTGCGCGCGCTCGTGATCGCGGCCGCGGGCGGGCACAACTGTCTGCTGAGCGGGCCGCCGGGGACGGGCAAGACGATGCTCGCGCAGCGCCTCGGCTCGATCCTGCCACCGCTCGGCCGCGCGGAGGCGATCGAAGTGACGCGGATCCACTCGATCGCAGGCGCGATCGGCGGTGAGCTGGCGCGCGAGCGCCCGTTTCGCGCGCCGCACCACTCGATCTCGCCGGCCGGGCTGATCGGCGGCGGCGCCGGGCGCGGCTGGGTCGGCGAGGTCGTGCTCGCGCACAACGGCGTGCTGTTCCTCGACGAGCTCGCCGAGTTCGCGCGGCCGGCGCTCGAGGCGCTTCGCCAACCGCTCGAGGACGGCCGCGTCGCGATCGTCCGCGCACACCACTCGGCGATCCACCCGGCCCGCTTCATGCTCGTTGCAGCGACGAATCCTTGCCCGTGCGGCTACGCGGGCGTCGGCGATCTCTGTCGCTGTGGCGAGGCCGAGCTCGCGCGCCACCGCCGGCGCCTGAGCGGGCCGCTGCTCGACCGGATCGACCTGCTCGTCGCGTTCGAGCACCGTGCCGCGCACGCGCCCGACGCGCCGTCGGCGATCAGCTCGGCGCTCGCGCGCGAGCGCGTCGCGGCGGCACGCGAGCGCCAGGCGGCGCGCCTGCGCGAGGACGGCATCGCTGTCAACGCACAGATGGACGCGCGCATGCTGCGCCGCCACGCGACGCTGTCGCAAGCCTGCGAAAGGCTGCTGCGCACGGCGAGCGAGCGCGGGCTGCTCAGCGCGCGCGGCGCAGACCGGGTGCTTCGAGTCGCGCGCACGATCGCCGATCTGAACGGCGCCAAGCGAATCGGCACGGGCGAGCTCGCGGAGGCGATCGCGTTGCGTGGCGACGCGGGCGCCGGGCGCGATCGGGCGGCATGAGATGAGCGGCGCCGGCGGCGAGCCGAATCGGGCGCGAAGCTCGGCCTGCAGCGACTGCCGGCGGCGTAGCTGGCTGCTTTCCGAGCTGAGCCCGATCCTCGACCTGAACTGCCGCGCGGACGGGCGGTTGTTCGACTTGCTTGCGCTCGGCGACAGCGAGCTCGTGCGGGCGATCGGCGGACGGCGACGGGCCGAGCTCGAGCAACGCTACGCGAGCTTTCGCGCGGATCGGCTGCACCACGCTTCGGGCGGGAGCGCGGAGCTGTGCATGCACGACGCGCGCTACCCGCGCGAGATGAAGGCAGCCGGCGTCTGTCCGCTGCTGCACGTCGAAGGCGGCCTCGGGCGACTGCACGAGCTGACGCGCGGGCCTGTCGTCGCGATCCTCGGCACGACACGCGCGAGCGACTACGGGCTCGCGACGGCGAGCGACCTCGCGCGGGGGCTCGCGGCAAGCGGCGTGACGGTCGCGGGAGCGCAGTCGGGCGGGATTGCCGCGGCGGCCCTCTCGGGCGCGCTGGAGGCAGGCGGCGGGACGCTGACGGTCGCCGCCGGCGGCCTCGACACGGGTTCAGCGGTGAGGCGGCGTGCAGTCCGCGGACAGCTTCAGCACGGCGGGTGCGCGGTGAGCGCGCTCGCCGGTGGGGTCGACGGGCGGCGCTGGGGCGCGGCCTTGGCCGAGCGGATGCTCGCGGCGCTCGCCGTGGTCACGCTCGTCGTCGAGGCGCACGAGCGCCCGCGCGAGCTGGCGGCGGCGCGGATCGCGCGCTCGCTCGGCAGGACGGTCGCGGCTGTGCCGGGGCGTGTCACGTCTCCGGGCGCGGGTGGCTGCCACGAGCTCCTGCGCGGCGGCGCGCGGCTCGTCAGGGACGCGGCTGACGTGCTCGAGCTGCTGTATGAGGCAGACCGTCCGGCGCCGCAAGCTCAGGCGGTAGGTCCGGCGGCGAGCGATCGGCCGCTCGCGGAGCTCGAGCCACGGCTGCGCGCGGTGCTCGAGCGCGTCGGCGCGGGCGAGGACACACCGGGGCGGCTCGCCGAGGGACAGGACGACGCCGCGGAGTCGCTTCGCGCGTTGAGCGAGCTCGAGCTTCTCGGGCTGCTCTCGCGCGGCGACGGCGGGCGCTACGTCGTCAGGACTCAAGCGAGGCCACAGGCGGTGCGATACGTTGGGCACAGTCAGATGGAGCCCTGACGCGAGGTCGCCGGCTCGGTGCCTCCGGACCGCCCGCCGTCGACAAGGGCTGATGGCCCCTTTCGCGAAGTAAACGCGCACGCGAGAGGAGCCCGAGAGCAGATGCACCGGATCGACAGATGTGAGCTCGCCGCGATCTTCGCAGGCGGCATCGCAGGCTCGCTGCTGCGCGCGTGGGTCGCGCGGCACTTCGCCGCGAGCGACGGCGACTGGCCGTGGGCGATCTTCGCGATCAACGTCAGCGGCTCGTTCGTGCTCGCGTGCATCGCGACGCACGTGCAGGGACGTCCGCTGCGGATGACCGTGATCGGGCCGCTGCTCGGCGTCGGCTTCTGCGGCGCGTATACGACGTTCTCGACGATGCAGCTCGAGCTCGTGCAGATGATCGACCGCGATCGCTACGCGCTCGCCGGCTCCTACGCGCTCAGCAGCGTGCTCGCGGGCGTGCTCGCGATTTACGCCGGCACGCTGCTCGTTCGCCGAACGTGGCCGGCGCGATGAGCGCCTGGACGTGGATCGCCGTCGCGCTGCTCGGTGGCGCCGGCGCGTGCGCGCGCTTCCTGCTGATCTCGCTGATCGCGACGCGCCACAGCGGCAACCTCCCGCTCGGCGTGCTCGCGGTCAACATCAGCGGCTCGCTGCTGCTCGGCCTCGTCGCGGGGCTAGCGCTGAGCGGCGACGCGCTCGTGCTGAGCGGAACAGCGACGCTCGGCTCCTATACGACGTTCTCGACGTGGATGCTCGAGACGCAGCGGCTCGGCGACAGTGGGCGCGTTCGCGCGGCAGTGCTCAACGTCGTCGTGAGCATCATGCTCGGGGTGGCGGCGGTGGCAGTTGGGCGCGCGGTTGGCGGTCAGTTGTAGGGACGCGCGGCTTACACCTCTTCAGGCGCTCATCCGCCTCTTCAGGCGCTCATCCGCCGGCGTCGGTTGCCGACGAACACCACGGCAACTCCACCGCGTCGCTGGCCGTGTGCACGCCGAGCTTGCTGAAAGACAGGTGAACGGGGTCGGCGTCGCGTACGCGCTACCGCAGAGGCGCACATCCCACGCAATTGCAGCGGTGCGCTCGGCCAGGCCAGAAGCACAAAGCCCCCAGCCTCCGGAGCATTCGTTGAAGCGGATGAAGGGATTCGAACCCTCGACCTTCGCCATGGCAACGCGCAGCAGGCACCCCGAGGCGCCTGGTTTCGGGGGTTTTGGGTATCGCTGAAACGGCTGTTTGGTGCCGAATCAGGCCCGTTTGGTACCCAAAGCAGTACCCACAGCGAAAGGTGGTACCCACGTAGTACCCACGGTGTAAGGTGGTCGATGCCGAGGAAGCCGATCGCCAACGTGATCGTCCGCGAGGGCCTCGGCCAGCCGTTCTTCGAGGCGAAGTTCCGCCACCGAGGGCGACAGGTCAAGCGCCGCATCGGCCAGCATGGATCGAGCGCGACCCAACCACGGGCGTATGGACCCGGCGCCGCGGACGAGTTCCCGACGACTCCTACGACGAGCGCGGCGCGGTGGTCGCAGCGGCGGAGATCGCGGCCGCCTACATGGCCGAAGCCGCGGACGCGGAGCGCGTCGAGCAGGAGCGCCGCTCGCGGGGCGTGACGTTCCGTGAGGTTGCCCACGACTACCTGCGATGGCTCGCAGGCGTCGCCGGTGCCAAGCCCTCCATCCTGCGTGATCGTGAGAGCGTCCTCGGCGAGCCCGGCGTCCCGCGCAAGCGCGGCGAGGGCACGCTTCGCGCGCACGTGATGGCGGCGCTCGGCGATCGTCCGGCGTCGAAGATCACGACACGCGAGGTCAACGACGTGCTCGCGTCGGTCAGCGCCACGGGCGCGTCGGCGAGCACGGTCAACAAGTACCGCGCGGTCATCTCCACGGTGTTCAACCACGGCGTCGACGTTCGCGCTGCCGGGCAATCCCGTCAACGAGGCGGACAAACGCCGCGAGCCGAACCCAGGGGCGCTCGTCTTCTACTCGCCTGACGAGATCGAGGCGATCGCGCGCGCTCGCCGACGGGCGGCACCGTGACCCGAGGTTCCGCGCGATCTCCGACAGCGAGCGAAGCGCGCGGCAGGCAGAGGACCGGCAGGACGCCGAGCTGATTCGCGTGGCCGCCTACGCGGGCCTGCGCCAGGGCGAGCTGGTCGCGCTGCGCTGGCGCGATGTCGACTTCGCCGGCTCGGCGCTGACCGTCGCGCGCGATGAGCGCCGGTGTCGAATCGACCACGAAGTCCGGGCGTGTTCGCCGAGTGCCGCTCGCCGACCAGGCCGCCGCCGCGCTCGACCGCCTGAGCCGCCGCGAGCACTTCACCGCGCCGGGTGAGCTCGTCTTCTGCAACGTGTTCGGCCGCCCGCTCGACGGGTCCGCGTTGCGCCGTCGCTACCGGCGCGCGCAGAACGCCGCCGAGGTTCGCCCGCTGCGCTTCCACGACCTACGCCACACCTTCGGCTCGCTGCTCGCCGCACGCGGCGTCGCCGTCGTGACGATCCAGAGCGCGATGGGACACAGCGCGCTCAGGACGACGGGGCGCTACCTGCACGCGCGACCGGCGTCCGAGCAGGCTCAGGCGTTCACGGCGGCGTTTGCGCCGCTGGCCGAGAACGGCGTCGACACGATCCCGGCGTAGGTCACGCCGCGAGCTCCGAGTCGATCAGCTCGGCCGATCCTCTGCGGCCTGACCGATCAGCGCCGTTTCGATCTGCTGGCGGATGTAGAGCCGGCGCCGTCCGATCTTGACGCTGGGGAGGATGTCCCTGCGTGCCCAGTCTTCGACGGTTGAGACGGGTGCGTGGAGCAGCCGAGCGACGTCGCGTCCGGTCAGCACGTCGTCGGCGGTCAACCGTCCTGTGCCCATGTCTTTATCTGCGCAGCTCGACCACATACGTATGACCCCGAACCGCAGAGATCGGCCAGCGAGTGTGGTGGGAGGCGTCGACCAGGCAGCCAGCGGATCAGCTAAGCGCTAAGGCGAGATCGCGAGCCGGCACGCGGACGGCGTGCGGCGGCTTGATCATCAGATACTCGCCGCGCTCGATGATCGACCGAGCGATCATCGAGCCTATCTCGAAGCGCTACTCCGATGAAACATCAAAGCAAGAGGAGAGCATCGCTGCTCTCGGCCCAGGCAAGTGACCCGACCGCGCGGGATCGCCAGTGATCCCGTAACGCCCCCAACGTCTCCACTGACGTTGCGTTAGCTCCAGCCGCGATCGCCTCGAGCGTTTCAACTCCACGCCTATCAGCGTGGCGTCGGTCATGGTTGTGCTCTGTCGTCGAAGAGCGTATCGAGACCGAAGGCGGTCGGATCATCATCGGGAACGGTGCATGCGTACATAAGCGCAAGCGCGGTCGTGCCTTGCAAGGTGACTCGTCGCTCCCGCCGACCGGAATCCCCCGGACCGGCCAACTCGCGCAAAGCGATTCCCTCCCCCACCGCAACCAGTATCTCGACTATGTCTCGAAGGCTCACATCCGGACGCAGTTGACGGCGATGCTGTTTGATGACGGCGTCTATGATCGGTAGCCAAGCATTGTCGATCTCTGCATAGAGGTCTGGCGCCGTGCCCCCGACCGTCGGTGAGCCGAGTATGGCCGCGACTAGCAGGTGCATCCTGAAAAGTGGGTTTGCGAGAACCTGTCGCTGATTCGCGTTGGTGACGCGACGTATGGCCTCGGCGGGGCGCCCCTGGGATTTGACAATCTTGGTAATCCAATCGGCGTTACGTTCGGCAAAGCTACGGCTGCGCCGCCTAATGCTCATATAGGCAACAAGGTCGTGCAGGTATCCGTTGTGGGGATCCCATCGATACCTGAGATGGTGATCTTGAACCGAGCCGCTACCTGCGTTTCGGATCGCGCGCACCACAGAGCCTCTAGATAGGTAGCTCAAGAACGGGTGCGTTCCGGCGCTCGTGGGAGCGTGCCCTAGCGCCTCTTCGACCAGATCTGCACCGGCCTCCAGGGCGTGAAGCACCAGGGGATCGTCGGCCAGCCTCGGGTCTTTCAGCCCAGTCAGCACCCTCGCGAGCGTCTCAGCGTCTTCCCCCGGGAGTCCCATAGTCCGAATTCTCGCATGTGCGAGAGAGATCGTGCTTGACCGCGGTTTCCAGGGATTCTGCCGGGTCTACATCGTGCGACTGGTGATTCAGCCACCGATCACGTTCAATGCTGGGCGACAGACACACCCTTGCGTCAAGAACACAACGGGAAGGGAGCCAAAGCAATGACCATCGCGGCACACCCGGGACGCCTTCTCTGGCATCACGAAGCGCACGTGGAGTGGGGGCGGAGTTCCCTTAAGTTCTGGTTTCTCAGCTTTCGCCACGGCTACGATCCCGACACGGTGTTGAATGCTCTGCACGACGTTGCGCTTGAGCACGGCCTCCATGCCTACGCTTCCTACGAGATGCTTGGCCCCACCGACATATTGCTGAGGATGTACATCCCTAGGGGGACCGAAAATACGCTACATGCGTGCGTGACCGAGCGGCTGCGTGAGCATCAGCTAGATCGCATCGACAGATTCAAGGCAGACGAGGTCGTACGTCACTGGGCGTGGGCAAGTAAGCCAGAGTCCGAAGGCGGGTTTCCGAAACAGCCGAAGCCAGAGATACTCCAGACACGTAGGCCGCTTTCCGAGATCACCGTGATCAACGAACTTGGGTCTTTGGCTGAGCTGCCAGACACCGTCGAACTCGATCCGACCAATCATGACCTGTTGCGAGCGTACCTCGCGGATAATCTCGTCACCTTCGCGGCCCGCAGCCAGGGTATCCGCATGATCACGACGATCAGTCATCCAGCCGGACTGACGCCGAGTCGGCTCAACAGCATCTCAAAACAACTCGCGGGAGCCCTCGATGACACGCGGCCAACCGTACGCGAGTGCTCCCTTTACCGTGGAGATGATACGCAGCACCTGTTGTTCATACTGATGTACCGCGTTGGATTCGAGTACTTCCACGCGTTCAGGCGTGATTTCCTTCAACGAATTCACGAGATCGCCGGCGGCGCGGACGCGACAGCGATGACATCCGTGATCGTCTCTGACGACGTCAAGTGCTTCGTCGATGCGCTGCCGGAGTATCTCGATGATAGGGCTACTAGGAACTACATTGAACTACTCAGCGGGGATGAGTCGCGGGACTTCGAGGTCAAGGGCTCGGCGTTCGCACCGGTCGTACCGTGGCTAGAGGGAAAGGAGCTCAAGGAGAACGGTTCCTTTTTTCGCAAGACCATTCTCAAGACGATCTGTGGCTTTCTGAATACGCGTGGTGGCGTACTCGTGGTGGGTGCACTGGAGTGTGGCAAGAGTGAGGGAAAAAGGGCGATGGAGCTCGGAGACTATCCCAGCATCGGCACACATCTCTGTATCGGACTGGTCGACCCGAGTTTCGCCGCAAGAGGATGGGATCCCTACGTGCGTCAATGCTTGGACGCTATCTCGAACGGAGTCGAACCGGATGTCTACGGTCACATCCTTATCAGCAGAGGCGAACATGAAGGTAAGGAGCTGATGATCATCGCTGTTGAGGAGCCGAGCGATGCGCATCCATATTTCGTGCGAGAAGACGACAGCAACTCCGCCTGTTATTACAGGCGGGAGAACAGTACGCTCAGGCTGCGCGGTGGCGAAGTGGCACGGTACATGGAGCAGGTCGCGAACCGGAGAAAGCGCCAGAACGCTCGGTCCAAGTAGCGACATGGTGCGACAGTGGTCGCTGAGTTATCGCGCTGGGCTGATCTGGAGCCCATAGATCTCGGCCTCCCGGATGGTGGCCTCGGCTACCGGTACGTCGGTCCCGTCGGGCCAATGCCCGACGGGTGCCGGGCCGGCGCGGTCGAACAGCGCGTAGCCGATCAACTGCATTCCCGGGTCGGAGCGGCAGAGGTACCTGATGCCGGCGAATCCCGCTTGAGCGAGCGCAGAAGCCCATTTCTGGGGGCGGTCGTAGTCTGGCGTGGTGTGGATCTCTCCGTTCACGCCGAAGCGGGCGGCGGTTGTAGCGCAGCAATCGGCAAGTCGCAGAGGTCGGTCCAGGACTACTGAGAACTGCGCTCGCGCGCGCAGCTCCGTCTCGTCGACGACCTGAAAGCCTTTGAACGTCTCGAGCAGCCCAGTTACGGGCTTCTCTGCCAGATAGCACGCGCCGAGACCAACGATCTCGCACGGACTGAATCTCCACAAGGGCCCGCTGCTGAAAAACCACGGATTTAGTTCCGTGCGGTGAATCCGGTGCAGCTGGCTGCCCTTCCCGAGTAGGTGCTCGGGGAAGTCAGTCAACTCGCTTGGGTCACTAGGCGGCGACCCGAGTAGCGACTTAGTGCGGCTAGCTGGCAAGGCGTGCGGCTGCTCGCCTCACCGAAACCCTGGCCTGCTCGTCAAAGCCGTGCTGTATCAGGTAGGAAGTCGGGGGCAGTCCGCCCAGATCCTCTTGGCCGCTCTGAAACCAAGAAGCGATCGTCCACGGACTGGCTGCCGTCCGCTCAAGCTCAACTAGCACCTCATGGAGTCCGGGGATTGTGCGTGAGCCCTGAAACTGGAATGCCGGGTAGAAGATGCGTCCGCCGCTGGCGGGTAGAGCCAGTAGCCGCTTGCGCTTTGCGAGATCGCTCACGCCTTGACGGGTTCTAACGGTGCCGAGAATCTCTGCGACATCGGACCAGCCATACATCGGCCCGAGATGCCTATCCCACACGATCTCCGACGTAGCGAGAAGGGCGGCACGACGTCCGAGCTTTTCTTGCTCCGCAGGGTCGGAGAGCTCAGGCAGCTCCAATCGCGCGAGTGTATTCGCGAAAGCCTTGGTGGCTGCAGCGTAAGAGGCCATACTCCAAGATTAGTACGTCAAGACCGTCAAGTCAAGACTGTCCAGAGATTCGTTGTGGACTTCCCCCGCTTCAGACGACACCTTGATCTGCCCCGGGTTCCTCGGAGTCGCTGATCTGGAATCAGGCGGCGATGGTGGTGGTCCGTTCGACTTCTTTTTGTTGTGTGGTGTCGGTTCTCGTATTCGAGCGGCGTAAGCATGTTCAAGGCGCTGTGCCGTCGACGGGTGTTGTGCCAGATCTCGATGTAGTCGTGGATCGCAGTCGCGAGCTCGACCCTTGTCCTCCATCGTTTGCGGTTCAGCAGCTCAACCTGCATGCGGGCCCAGAACGACTCGATCATCGCATTGTCATATGGCGCGCCGACAGCTCCCATCGATGGCGCAAGGCCAGCGGCTCTGAGCTTCTGGCTGAAGGCCCAGGAGGCGAATTGCACCCCCTGGTCGCTGTGAATGATCGCCTCGGCCTGCGGAGTTCGCCGGCGGATCGCCATGCCGAGCGCGTTGCTCACCAAGAGCGCTGTCTGCGAGCTGTCGATCGCCCAGCCGACGACCATCCGCGAGAAGGCGTCAAGGACGGCGCAGCAGTAGATCTTTCCCTCGCGAGTCGGGTGCTCGGTGATGTCGGTCATCCACAGGCGATCGGGCACAACGGCTGTGAAGTCGCGGCGAACGAGATCCAGAGCGTTGCTCTTGGCCAGGCGTGCTCCGCGGGGCAGGCGCCGCGTCGGCAGCCCGCGGACGCCCAGGCGCCTCATGATCAGCTCGACCTGGTTGTGCCCGATCGTGATCCCGCGTCCATAGCGCAGCTCCGCAGTGACGCGCAGGGCGCCGTAGGTGCCCGCTGACGCCTTGTGGACATCGGCGATCTCGCCCGCCAGCCAGAGGTGGCGTAGCGCCCTAGTCGATGGCGGGCGGCCCTTCCAGGCGTAGTAGCCCGAGGAGGAGACCCCGAGCATCAGACACGCTCGCTGCACGTCGATCCCCTGCCCGGTCAGAGAGTCGATCACCGGGTAGATGCTTTTGGGGCGAGGTCCTGATCGAGGAAGACCTCATTCACCTTCCTTGAGACGGCCAGTTCAGTCTCGAGCTGACGGATGCGGCGCTTGGCCTGAGCGAGCTCGAGCGCCTGCTCGGTGCTCTGGCCGGCGAACTCTCCCCGGTCGATCTTCTCCTGCTTGGTCCAGTTCTAGATCGTCGCCTCGCTGATCGCGAACGTCTCGGCGAGCTGAGCCACTCTCGTGCCGGATCGCGCTAGGTTGACGACCTGCCTGCGTAGCTCGGCTGGGTACCTGCTGGGCATTGCTTCCTCCTCGCTGAGCGCCGGAGGATTCCAGATGCGCGTCTCCACTAAAGCCGGGGTAGATCAGTCCTCGAAAGCGGGGGAAGTCCAACTCTTGCCTTGAGGCCGCGTCAGGAGGAACGTGCTCAAGTAGCCGCAACGACAACCGCATGACCGTTGCCCTCGAAGGACTCCAGGGCATGCCGTCGCGCCCGACTCCCGATCAACTGGGGCTCCTGCCCGGTTGGCGCGATATCGATCGCCAACTCGATCCCAAGCGCATCGGAGATCCGCAGCAGCATCGGGAACGCAGGGTTGTGCTCCCCGCTCTCCAGCCGCGCGACGGCCGGCTGACTCATCTTCAGCCGCTTGGCCAGCGCGGTCTGACTGAGCTCGTGCTCTGCGCGATAGGCGATCACCTTGATGGCCACGGCACGCGCAAGCGCGGTGCGCTCCCACTCCCGACGGTACTCGGGGGCGGCGTCGAGATGCTCGGCGAGAACATCCTCGTGGGTCGGAAGATCGGACAGCTTCATCCCGAATCAATATACCAAACTTGTGATAGCGATAGCTCTCGTCACGGTTCGATTTCGCCGAGCCTTGGCCACGCTGACGGCGTCGAACCTAGCCTTTTCCTTCTGGGCCTCAGGGCGGACGCCGCCGATCACGAAGACGTCGCCGATCCGTTCGTAGATGCACCGCCACGCACTGGCCCGGCGCGAGGGGGCAGCTCACGGAGCGAGCCGCCCGGGTCGCCCATGACCCTGCTCGAGGGCGGGAAGGGCAGCATCGGGCCAAGCGCGGCGAGCTTGTCGAGCGCGTTGTCGATGGTCTTGCGCTTTTGCGCAGGCAAGGCGTCGACCGGTCCGCGCCAGCGGATGAAGGCAAACCGACCACGGGCCGGACCGCGTCCGCGGCCGCCCTGGAGCCTTCGGATCTCTGCGACGTTTGCTCATCCACGGCGCCTTCCGCGGACCGCCGGACGGATCACGCGATACCGGAGAGCCGGTGCTCGGCGAACGGCCGTTTGGTACCCACAGGTGGTACGCACGGACCCTCTGGGAGTGGCCAACCCCATCCTAGACGCACAAAAGCCCCCGGATTTCCGGGGCTTTTGCGAAAGCGGATGAAGGGATTCGAACCCTCGACCTTCGCCATGGCAAGGCGACGCTCTAGCCAGCTGAGCTACATCCGCGCGAAGCGGACATTCTAGCCCCCGCCCGGCGCCCGCGCCAACCTGGGCACAAGCGCCCGCATGGCTCAGCCCTTGAAAGTCGAGCGCCCGGCGTCGCCGAACGGCTCGTCGCGCTCGCGCACGGCATCACGAAAGCCGTGCTCAGCGGCGTGCTGCTGGAAGGCATAGCCCTCGGCCGTGTGACGCGCGATCCCGTCGAAGACAGTGCCGAGCACCTGACTCGAATGAAGGCCCTGCGAGTAGAGCGTCTGGTTGACGAGCAGCTTCATCATCATCAGCTGGTTGACCGGCAGCCGCGCGATCCGCTGCACGAGCCCCTCCGCGCGCTCGTCGAGCTCCGCCGCCAGCGGCGCCTCGATCGCAAGGCCCCACTCGACCGCCTCGCTGCCCGACAGCGAGTCGCCCGTGAACAGCAGCCGCTTCGCGCGCTGCGCGCCGACGCGGTGCGCCCACAGCGCGGTCGTAGGCGAGCCCCATACGCGCGCCGGCGGGTAGCCGATCTTCGCGTCCGCCGCGATCACGAGCAGGTCCGAGCAGAGCGCCATGTCCGTCCCGCCCGCGATGCAGAAGCCGTGCACCTTGCAAACGACCGGCTTGCCGCAGTCGAACAGGCTCATGAAGCCGTGCGCATTGCGGCTCATCATCGCGTAGTCGACCATCGGGTCCCACGTGCCGCGCGGGTCGTGGTTCGCGGCCATTACCGCAGGGTCGATCGGCGAGCCTGCACGCGCAGCCGAACCGCCGGCGCCACTCGCCTCGCCGCGGCCCATCCCCTCCGCGCTCTCGACGAGGTCATAGCCGCCGCAGAACCCCGGCCCAGCGCCAGCGAGCAGCAGCGCGTGCACTGCCGGATCGAGATCGGCCTCGCGCACGCAATCGACGAGGCCCGCGACGAGCTCCGGCGTGATCCCGTTGCCGCGCTCCGGGCGGTTCAGCGTGATCCGCGCGACGCGATCGGCGACCTCGTAGAGCACGACCGGCTGATCGCTCATGGGGCGATCCTACAGCCGCGAGAGCACCGCCGGGCGCCGCGTGGCGCGCCCATGCCGCCGCCTCGCAACACCGCGCCGCGCCACCGAGCAGTAAGCGTCTTGGGATACTCAGCCGATGCCGAAGAACACGTTCTACTCGCGTATCTCAATGGCGATGCCCGACTCGTGGCTGAAGGCGACTGGCAAGCTCAACGTGCCGATCTACCGGCTCAGCCGCGGGCACATCCTCGGCAGCGTCGGCACCGCGCCCGTGCTGCTGCTGACCTCGACCGGCCGCCGCTCCGGGCAGCAGCGCACCGCGCCCGTAGTGTTCCTCGCCGACGGCGAGCGCTATGTCGTGATCGGCTCGAACGCCGGCAACGCGCGCACGCCCGCGTGGTCGTACAACCTGCAGGCCAACGCCGACGCGGAGATCGAGATACGCGGCACCCGCAAGCTCGTGCGCGCGCGTGTCGCAGAGGGCGACGAGCGAGCCGAGCTGTGGCGCAAGGTCAACGAGATGTACGAGGGCTTCGACGACTACGACGCGAAGACCTCGCGCGACATGGCCGTGTTCGTGCTCGAGCCACGCTGAAGCCCGCGCGAAGACAGCACAGCAACGACTAAAGGAGCCACGCGAATGACACCCCCCGCCTCCACCGAGCAACTGATCACCGGCGTCGACTTCGTCGCGCTGCCTACCCACGACGTGGCGGCCTCGGCCGAGTTCTATGGCGAGACGCTGGGCCTGCGCCGTTCCGTGTACATGCCCGAGCGCAACTTCGCCGAGTTCGAGACGGGCAACCTGACGCTGAGCGTGATCGACGCCGAGAAGATGGGTCTCGAGCACAAGCCGCAACAGACCGAGATCGCGCTGCAGGTGAAAGACGTCGCGCAGGCGCGCGAGACGCTCGAAGCGCGCGGCGTGCAGTTCAAGGGAGAGACGCTCGACACAGGCGTCTGCCACATGGCCTTCTTCGAGGATCCCGAAGGCAACAAGTTCATGCTGCACCACCGCTACGCCCCACGCAGTACCGAGACCTGACGCGCGTACGGGAGAATCCGCCCCCATCACCCGATCCTCGCGCGCGCCTACGCGCCCGTGAGGCGACCGGCCGGCCGCCGAGCGACGCACGCTCCGGCTCACCGACACGTCGCCGAAATCCGCCTGCATGCGGCCGCGGATCGACTAGCCTGAAGGTAATGTTCTTCACACGCAAGCAGACGGCCGTCATCGACGCCGACACCGCCCTCCCCGGGCGCGAGACCGAGATGCGCACACCCGAGAAGCACTACGTGCTCGGCACCCCGATCAAGGGTCCGTTCCCAGCCGGAGTCGACACTGCCGTCTTCGGGATGGGCTGCTTCTGGGGCGCCGAGCGGATCTTCTGGGAAGCGCCCGGCGTCTATACGACAGCCGTCGGCTACGACGGTGGCTTCACACCAAACCCATTGTATGAGGAGGTCTGCAGCGGGCGCACCGGTCATACCGAGGTCGTGCTCGTCGCCTTCCACGTCGAGCAGACGAGCTTCGAGGACATGCTCAAGCTGTTCTGGGAGGGTCACGACCCGACTCAGGGCATGCGCCAGGGCAACGACGTCGGCTCGCAGTACCGCTCCGCGGTCCTCTGGCACGACGAGTCTCAGCGCGACGCTGCCGAGGCTTCGCGCGCGACCTACCAGGCGAAGCTCCAGCAAGAGGGCTACGGCGAGATCACGACCGAGATCGCCAAGGCCGGCCCGTTCTACTACGCCGAGGACTACCACCAGCAGTACCTCGCGAAGAACCCCAACGGCTACTGCGGCCTCGGCGGCACCGGCGTCAGCTGCCCGATCGGGCTGACGCAGTCGAGCTAGAGCTTTAGGCCGGGCCGCTGCGCCCGGTCCGCCGGCGGCGTATCGCCAAGCGCCGCTCCAGGCGCCGGGTTTGCGGCGGCCCACGCGACGATCTCCTGTGACTCGTCGACGATCGTCCCGCCCTCGAGCACGAGCGTCGGGACCTTGTAGTTGCCCGTCAGCTGCTTGATCTCGCGCCGTCCCGCGAAGAAGCGGTCGGTCCCGTAGCAGCCATACGTCTTGACCAGCTCCGGGCTATGTCCCGCGGCTTGGAGCGCTTTGTACGCCTTCGCGCACGGGTGACGCTCGGCCGGGCCGAACGTCCCGTAACACACGTAGAGGCGCACAGCAGAAGCCTACATCGGCCCTCGCCGGCGGTTAAACGAAGCGACCCCGCCGAAGCGGGGCCGCGATTCGTCGTATCCGCGCCCGAGGCGCGTCCGCGGGGATTGGACGCGCCTCAGGCTCCCGGCATCCCGGCCTATGCGCCCGAAGGTGCTGGGCTGGGCTGCCACGCAGGCGGCGCGTGCGGACCGCCGAGCGTCGGAACGTCCGAGGGGTACACCTCGTTGCCGTGGATCGCGTGATCGCCGATCTCGAGCTCCTCGTCGGACAGCCTCAATGGAACGAAGATGCCGACGATCTTGAGCAGGATGAACGTTGCGATACCGCTGAACAGGATCACCCACAGCGCGGTCTCGGCCTGCCAGCGCAGCAGCGTCCAGCTGCCGTGCACGACGCCCGAGAAGCCCGGCAGGTTTTCTGCCCCACCACCGGAACCGATGTACTCGATGATGTGCGGGTCCGCGAAGACCCCCGTCAGGAGACCGCCCAACAGTCCGGCGACCCCGTGCGTATAGATCACCCCCAGCGTGTCGTCCACGTTCCTGAATACAGGCGCGCGGCTGAGGAAGCGGATCGCCATCCAGACGGCCGTCGAGGCGATGATGCCGATCGCACCAGCCCCCCAGCCGTTGACGAAACCGGCTGCCGGCGTGATCGCCACGAGCCCCGTGATCATTCCGTTGACCGAGCCGATCAGCGACGGCTTGTCACGGAAGATGTAGTCCCACGCGATCCACACGAGCATCGCGACAGCGGTGCACAGGTTCGTGTTGACGACAGCCACCGACGCGTTGACACCCGCGTAGTAGGAGTCCCCGCCGTTGAACCCGTTCCAACCGAGCCACAGCAGCCCAGCCCCGACCGCGACCATCAACAGGTTGTTCGGCGCGTCGATCTCGCGATCTCGTTGCAACCTTGGACCGATCACAGCCGCCGCGACGAACCCGGAGATTCCGGCCGCCAGGTGGATCACGTATCCACCCGAGTAGTCGAGCGCCCCGTGCGCCGACCAATAGCCGCCGCCCCAGATCAGGAACGCGTTGATCGTGTAGACGAACGTGATCCACAAGAGCACGAATGGAATCCATGCCTTGAAGTTGATCCGCCCGAGCACCGATCCGAGCATCAGGATCGGCGTGATCGCCGCAAAAACGAACTGGAAGTAGACCAGCGAGGCCTCCGGGAAATGGAACGGTGGCCCGACTGAGATCGACGGAATCGCGGCCTGCGCTTGCAACGTGCCAGCGCCGAGCACGGTCCCCGACTTTCCCCACATCGTGTCGAAGAACCCTTTCCCGCTACCGATCGGCGTCCCAAAGCCCATCTTGAACGCCCACAGCACCCACGCGACCAATACGAGCGAGAACGCTGCGAAGGTGAGCATCATGCTGTTGACCGACCAGCGCTTCTGCATCACACCGCCATACAAGACCGCGAGGCCCGGAAGGCTCATCAGCCCGACGAACGTGGCTGCGGTCATCTGCCACGCGTTGTCGCCGGACACGAGCCAGCTTGGGTATGCGTTCCAGGACATGTGCCTCCATTTCCTACTTAGTTGGTGACCCCCCCTGCTGCACGCATGCGACCGGGGTACGCCAATTGCAATGCCACATGAAAACCGCAGGCCGTAAAAGCGGCTAGAGCGCTCTGGCCAACACTTGCTCAGGGCGTTTCGACACCTGTATAGACAGCCCTCTCAGACATATCCGCGGCTCCCCGCACCGCGCGCGGGATTTGGCTCTACGCCGCGAAAACAGCCGTCTTCAGACGTCCTCCAGCGTTCTGAAGGCGCCCGCGAGCGAGCCGCGAGCCGAGCTCAGCTCGGCTTCGAGAAGGCGAAGCCCGCGTGTTCGCAGGATTTGCCGAGCGCGTCGGCGATGCCCTTGTAGCTGCCCGCCGACGCGCAGACCGTGCGCGCGCGCTGCCCGCACGCGTGGATCTTCACGCCGCCGAGCGTGCTCGGCGCGATCGCTTCGACGCAGTCCTTGCGCGCCGGCGAGCCGCTCGTCGCCGCGTAGACGCCGAGCGCGAGGAGCGCGACCAAGACGAGCGCGAGCAGCGTCCCGACGGCGGTCTTCTCGCGCCACCCCCACGAGAGCGGCGTCGACAGGCGCTTCGCGCGCGCCTCCATGATCATTCGCGGAGCCTAACGCGAGTCGGGGCCAGGCTGCTGCGCCGCGGCCGCCGAAGCGGCCGCCGCCTCGCCGGCGTCGCCCGCGGCGCTCGCCGGGTCGAACTTCAGCGCCGCCGAGTTGATGCAGTAGCGCTGCCCGTCCGGCCCCGGCCCGTCGTCGAAGACGTGGCCGAGGTGCCCGCCGCAGGTGCGGCAGACGACCTCCGTGCGGCGCATGAACAGGCTGTTGTCCGGACGAAGCTCGACCGCCTCCGCGACGGCCGGCTCGGTGAAGCTCGGCCAGCCGGTGCCCGACTCGAACTTCGTGTCGGCGTCGAACAGCATCGCGCCGCACGCCGCGCAGCGGTAGTCGCCGGAGTCCTTGTTGTAGACGTACTCGCCGGTGAACGGCGCCTCCGTGCCGGCCCTTCGCAGCACGTCGTATTGCGCCCGCGTCAGCTCCTGCTTCCACTGCTCGTCCGTCTTCACGACCTTCGGCTCGCTGGTGTCACTCATAGGAAACGTTTTAGCACGCAAAGTGCGTCACGTCACGAGCGCCGCCCTGCTATCGTGATCCTTACGTTCACGTCAGGTTTGAGGGTGGAGATCCCAGACAGGCGAGCCGCAGAGGAGTCGCAGATGAGCACAGCGCAGATGACAGGGACAGGACAACCGGGCAGCAGGCGGCCGTCGCGCTTCGGCGTAGATGCAACGCATGCGAGCTACAAGTGGTGGGCGCTGTCCTGCACGAGCCTCGGCATGCTGCTCGCCGCGACGAACTCCGGCACGCTGATCATCGCGCTGCCGGACCTCGAGCGCGCGCTGCACGCGAGCCTGCTCGCGCTCGTCTGGGTGATCCTCGCCTACCTGATCGCCGCGACCGTGCTCGTCTTGATGGCCGGGCGCCTCTCGGACCTGTTCGGGCGAAAGCGCGCCTACGTCGGCGGCTTCCTCGTCTTCGCCTTCGCCTCGCTCGGCGCCGGCTTCTCCGGCGATGCGACCGTGCTGATCCTCTGGCGGATCCTGCAGGGCATCGGCTCGGCGTTCCTCTTCGCGAATGCCGCCGCGCTCGTCACCGACGCCTTCCCGAAGGAGGAACTCGGCCTCGCGATGGGCGCGAACACGATGGTCGCCGCGATCGGGCTCGTGCTCGGGCCCGTTCTCGGCGGCGCGCTCGTCGACATCTCCTGGCACTGGGTCTTCTGGTTCAACGTCCCCTTCGCGCTCGCCGGCGCCGCCTGGGGCGCGACCGTGCTGCGCGAGCTCTCCAAACCTGACTCCGTCCGCGGCTATGACATCGCCGGCACGACGACGTTCGTCGTCGGGCTGACCGGCCTCGTGCTCGGCGTCTCGCGCGGTGGCATCAGCGGCTGGAACGACACGATCGTGATCGTCAGCCTGATCGCGGCCGCCGTGCTGCTGCCGCTGTGGGTAGCGATCGAGCGCCGCTCCGCTTCGCCGATGCTCGACCTCGGGTTGTTCAAGAACCGCCTGTTCGCGGCAGCGAGCGCGGCTTCGTTCCTCAACGGTCTCGCGCGCTTCGCGCTGATGTTCCTGTTCGTCTTCTACTACCAGGGCGCGCAGAGCAACTCGCCGATCGAAGCCGGCATCAAGCTGATCCCGCTCGCGCTCGGGATGCTCGTCGCTTCGCCGATCGCCGGCATCTACGCCGACCGCCACGGCTCGCGCGCGCTCGCCTCGATCGGCATGCTCGTCAGCGCCGCCGGCCTCGCCGGGATGACGACGCTGCAAGTCCACAGCGCCTACTGGGAAAGCGGCCTGTGGCTCTTGATCGTCGGCGTCGGCTCGGGCATGTTCAACAGCCCGAACACGGCCGCGATGATGGGCGTCGTGCCGGCGCATCGCCGCGGTATCGCCGCCGGCGCGCGCACGCTCCTGCAGAACACCGGCGCCGTGCTGTCGATCGCCTTCGTGCTCGCGATCGTCACCTCGGCCGTGCCGAAAGCGACGCTCTTCGCGATCTTCTCCGGCCTCGCCAAGGGTCTCTCGGCCGAAAAGCTCGCGCCGTTCATCAGCAACATGCACGTCGCGCTGTGGGTGCTCGCGGCGACGTCGATCGTCGGCGCCGCCGTCTGCCTGCTGCGCCCGAGCCACGCGAGCGTGACGGCCGACTCCGATGCCGCGACGGCCGCCGATGCGGCCTCCGAAGCGGAGCGCTCCTCGATCCGCCCGTGGGAGGAAGCGCTCGCCGACGAGGCCTACGTGCCCGGGCGCGACGAGACCGGCGCGGGCGATCGGTCGAGCTCCCCCGCCCCGGCCGCAAAGCTCGGAAGCCGCGCATGAGCACGTCCGCTCGGCACCCCACCGGGCAGGCGCCCCAGTCGCCCGTGGAGGGTTCGGCGGACGGCGAGAGCCTGCGCATCGGCGACGTCGCGAAGCTCGCCGGAACGACGCCGCGCACGATCCGCTACTACGAGGAGATCGGGCTGCTGCCCGAGGCGCCCGCGCGCCCATCCGGGCGCCATCGGCTCTACAGCGCGGCCGAGGTCGAGCGCCTGCGCGAGGTGATGCGCCTGAAGGACCTGCTCGGCGTCTCGCTCGAGCAGCTGAAGACGCTGCTGAGCGCCGAGGAGGCGCGCGCCGAGGTTCGCGCGCAGCTGCGTCGCGACGACGTCGAACCGGACCGTCGTCGCGAGCTGCTGCAAGAGGCGCTCGGGCACATCGACCGCCAGCTCGAGCTCGTGCGCAACCGCGCCGGCGAGCTGCAGAAGCTCGAGCACGAGCTGTGCGAGACGCGCAAGCGCGCGCGGCGCAAGGTCCGCGAGCTCGACGCGCAGCAGGGCGGCGCCTTCCCGCCCTCCCCGCCCGCGCTCGAGACGGCCTCCGGCGAGCCGCAGCCATGAGCAGCGTCGAAGTCACCCCGAGTCCGCACGGCGTCCCCGGCGCAGTCACCGACCCGACGCGGATCTCCGCCGAAGAGCTGACGTTCCCGGGCGCCACAGGCACGCAGGTCAACGGCTACCTCGCGCGCCCGGCCGACGCCGCGAGCCACCCGGGGATGATCGTGATCCACGAGGCCGGCGGCCTCGGCGAGCACATCCGCGACGTGGTCAACCGCTTCGCGAACGTCGGCTACGTCACGCTCGGCGTCGACCTCTACACGCGCGAAGGCGGCCCGCCGCCGGCAGGCGACATGGAAGCGATCATGGCGCGGCTCTTCTCGATGTCCGACGAGCTCGCGCTCGGCGACCTCGAAGGCGCCGCCGACCACCTGCGCTCGCTCGACGGCGTCACCGGGCGGATCGGCTGCATCGGCTTCTGTATGGGCGGGCGCTACGCGCTCTTGCTCGCGTGCGCCTCGCAGAAGCTCAACGCCGCCGTCGACTGCTGGGGCGGCTT
>DASZLB010000097.1:0-3428 GCA_035552575.1 Solirubrobacteraceae bacterium
GCGACGATCACGATCCTCTCGACGCCCTCGAGGATCGCCTCGTCGAGCGCGCCGGCGTCGGCGAGGTCCACTCCGTCCCCGCGCGCCGTGCGATCGAACAGGGTGTCCGCGACGGCGTCGGCCTGTTCGTGGATCTCCTTCAGCATGAACGTTTCGAAGCCGCCCTTCTCGGCCGTCTCCTGATCCCAGTCGACCTCTTCGACCTGCCGTGAGACGTCCTCCCCGGCCGCATCGATGATCTGCACGCGATCCGGGCGCAGCGCGACGATCTCGCCGTTCTCGAGATACTGGACCGTGCGCGTCTCGGCTAGGAACGCCGGCACGGCGGAGGCGATGAACTGCTCTCCCTCGCCGCGCCCGATGATCAGCGGGCACTCCTTGCGCGCGCCGACGAGCAGCTCCGGCTCGTCGAGGCTCATCGCGACGAACGCGTAGTGACCCTCGAGCTCGTTGAACGCGAGACGCACGGCCTCGGCCAGGTCGTCGCTGTAGTGCGCCGCGATCAAGTGCGCGATCACCTCGGCGTCGGTCTCCGAGGTGAACACGCTGCCCTCGGCGAGCAGCCGCTCCTTCAGCGCCATGTAGTTCTCGACGATCCCGTTGACGACGACGTGCACGCGGTCGCGGTTGTCGTAGTGCGGATGCGCGTTCTCTTCGCTTACGCGACCGTGCGTCGCCCAGCGCGTGTGGCCGATCCCGGTCGTCGCAGGCTTCGACGCGACGGCGACCGACCCGTTGCTCTGGGCGAGCGCCTCGCCGCCGCTGAGCTTCGCCTGCAGCGCACCCAGGTTGCCGACCGCGCGGACGGCGTCGATCCGCCCGTCGGCGATCACCGAGATGCCGGCGGAGTCATAGCCGCGGTACTCGAGGCTGCTCAACCCGGCGAGCAGCAGGTCCCGTACCGGACGTCCCCCGACGTAGCCAACGATCCCGCACATCGGATCGAAGATACCAGCGCATTTCGGCGCTGCCAGGGCTGCAGGCCCCGGACCAGACGCTCGTTCTAGCCGAGCTCCGCCTGCACGAGCGCGACGAGTTGCTCGCAGACGTCGTCGGCCTCCTGCTCGCTCGGCGCCTCGACCATCACGCGAACGAGCGGCTCGGTCCCGCTCGGGCGCACGAGCACGCGCCCGCGCCCGGCAAGGCTTTGCTCGGCCGCACGGACGGCCTGCTCGACGCCTTCGGCGCCGGCCAGCGCCTCGCGGTCGCGCACGCGGACGTTGACGAGCCGCTGCGGCAGCTTGGCCATCGCGTGGCGCTCGCTCAGGTCGCTCCCGGCGAGCGCCTCGAGCGTCAGCAGCGCGCTGGCGATGCCGTCTCCCGTGCGGTTGAAGCCCATCTCGATGATGTGCCCGGACTGCTCGCCGCCGAGCGCCCATTCGCGCGCACGAAGCTCCTCGAGCACGTAGCGGTCGCCGACGCCGGTGATCGTCACCGCCACGCCGGCCTCACGCATCGCGGAATGAAAGCCGTAGTTCGTCATCACCGTGACGGCAACGCCGTCGCCCGGAAGCTTGCCCGCATCGCGCAGATGCAGCGCCGCAAGCGCGAGCAGCTCGTCGCCGTCCACGACGCGCCCGAGACGATCGACGGCGAGCACGCGATCGCCGTCGCCGTCGAAGGCGAAGCCGAGCGCATGTCCGCCTGCGACGACCCGCTCGGCGAGCGCCTCGACGTGTGTCGATCCAACCCCGTCGTTGATGTTGCGTCCGTCCGGTGCGTCGGCGATCACGTGCACCTCGGCGCCGAGGCGCCGGAAGATCTCCGGCGCCACGTGGAACGTCGCGCCGTTCGCGCAGTCCAGCAACACGTCGATGCCGCTCAGGTCAAGTCCGGCAAAGCGCATGTGCAGCTCGCGCAGGTAGTCCTCCGGCGCGCCGCGCAGCTCGCGAACGCGGCCGATCGTCGTCCCGCCGGGGCGCGGCTCGCGCTCGAGCACACGCTCGATCGTCCGCTCGGTGTCGTCGGTCAGCTTGTAGCCGTCGCCCGCGAAGAACTTGACGCCGTTGTCCTGGTAGGGGTTGTGCGAGGCCGACAGCACGACCGCCAGATCGAAGCCGTAGCGCCCGATCAGCAGCGGGGCGGCCGGCGTCGGCAGCACACCTCCGAGCAGCGCATCGCCGCCGGCCGAGCTCACCCCGGCCGCAACGGCTGCCTCGAGCATCTCGCCGGACTCGCGCGTGTCGCGCACGATCAGCACCTGCGGACGCTCGGCGCCGGTCTGCTCGGTCGCCGCGCGTCCCAGCGCGAGCGCGAGCTCGGCCGTCAGGAACTCGCCTGCGAGTCCGCGAACGCCATCGGTCCCGAACAGCTTGCGGGCCATCGTCACCCCTGTGTGGTCGCGGCTAGCGCTTGGAGAACTGCGGCTTCTTACGGGCCTTCTTCAGGCCGGCCTTCTTGCGCTCCTTGGCGCGGGAGTCGCGCGTCAGGAAGCCTCTGCGCTTGAGCTCGCCACGAAGGTTCGGGTCGGCCTCCAGCAGGGCGCGCGAGACGCCGTGCCGAAGCGCGCCGGCCTGAGCCGAGACGCCGCCGCCGTGCAGGCGCGCGATCACATCCATCTTGTCCTGGTAGCCGACCGTCTCGAGCGGCTGGCGAATGTTGCGCCGGAGCGTGTCGCGCGGGAAGTGCTGCTCGAGCGTGCGCCCGTTGATCACATACGTGCCCTTGCCGGGACGCAGCGTGACGCGGGCGATCGCGGTCTTGCGCTTGCCCGTCGCGCGGTAGCGCGCGCCGGCGGCCAGATCGATCGCCGCCGTGGCGATCGGCTCGCTGAGCGCCTCGTCGCCCTCGCTCGCCTCGCCGTCGGCCTGCGGTGCGGAGTCGCCGTCGTCGCCCTCGATCGCGTACGGGTCCTCGTAAGCACTCTCGCCGCGCCCGAGCGGGTCGGCGCCCTCCGGGACGATGTCGACCTCGAGATGCGCGCCCGGCACAGCGGGTTTCGCGCTCGACGCGGCGACGTCGGCGTCGTCGCCTTCGTCCTCTTCCTCGTCGACAGCGGCCTCGACGGCCGTGGCGTCCTGGGACTCCTGCAGCGCCTCGAGCGCCGCATCCTCCGACGAGCCGGCGATCTCGCTTGCGTCGGCGCTCGGCACAGCGTGACCTTCGCCAGCGGGCTCGACGGCGGCGGGCTCGGGTGCCGGATGCTCGCCCGGAGCGTCGCGCTTCTCCTCGGCCGCCTCGAGCGCCGCGTCCTCGGCCGAGCCGGCGAGCTCCTTCGCGTCGTCGCTCGGGACTGCGTGCTGCTCAGTCGTTGCCTCGGCGCTCTGCTCCGGCGCGTCGGGCGTCTCAGGTGTCTCGTCGTCGGCCATCAGCGCTCGATCTCCAGCGGTTGCGGTTTCTGGGCGACGTGCGGGTGCTCCGGCCCGGCGTACACCTTCAGCTTGGTCAGTTGCTTACGCGCCAGGCGGTTGCGCGGCATCATTCCTTTG
>DASZLB010000098.1:0-12212 GCA_035552575.1 Solirubrobacteraceae bacterium
GTTCGCGTCCGCGGGCGGCTGACGCCGCTGGAGGAGTATCCGAAGCTCTCCGCGACGGACACGCGCGAGATCATCTACTCGATCCTCACGGGCGACCAGCGCCAGCGCCTGGAGACGAACTGGCAGCTCGACTTCGCTTACTCGATCCCAGGCCACGCACGCTTCCGTGTCAACGCGTACTTCCAGCGCGGCGCGATCGGCGCGGCGTTCCGCTTGATTCCGTTCAACCTCAGCTCGATCGAGGAGCTCGGCCTGCCTGCGGCGGTGCACGAGTTCACGCGCAAGCCACGCGGCTTCGTGCTCGTCACGGGCCCAACGGGATCGGGCAAGTCCACCTCGCTCGCGGCGATGATCGATTCGATCAACTCGACGCGCGAGGAGCACATCATGACGATCGAGGACCCGATCGAGTTCCTGCACGGGCACAAGAAGTGCCTCGTCAACCAGCGCGAGCTCGGCTCGGACGCGCAGAGCTTCGGCGACGCGCTGAAGGCGGCGCTGCGCCAGGACCCGGACGTGATCCTCGTCGGCGAGATGCGCGACCTCGACACGATCTCGACAGCGCTGACGGCCGCCGAGACGGGCCACCTCGTCTTCGCGACGCTGCACACGCAGGACACGGCGCAGACGATCGACCGGATCATCGACGTGTTCCCGGCGCACCAGCAGGGCCAGGTGCGCGTGCAGCTGTCGGTCGCGCTGCAAGGCATCATGACCCAGCAGCTGCTGCCGAACGCCGACGGCTCCGGACGCGTCGTGGCGACGGAGATCCTCGTGCCGACGCCGGCCGTGCGCAACCTGATCCGCGAGGGCAAGACGCACCAGATCTACTCGGTCCTGCAGACGGGCTCGGCGACTGGCATGCAGACGATGGATGCTTCGCTGGCGACGCTCGTGCGCTCGGGGCAGATCAGCCGCAAGCTCGCCGAATCGCGCTCCTCGACGCCGGAGGAGCTCGGACGCCTGCTCGGCGCCGCGACGCTCGACCTCGGCCGTGCGGCGTAGGAGCACCACCGCATGAGCACGTACGTCTTCAAGGCCATGGACGTCGCCGGCATCAAGGCACGCGGCGAACTCGAGGCCGACTCCAAGCAGGCGGTCTCCGACCAGCTCAAGCAGCGCGGGCTGATCGTCCTCGAGATCGCCGACAAGCACAGCTCGCGCGAGATCGAGCTCGCCTTCCTGAAGAGCGTCAAAGCCGCGGAGCTTGCCGTCTTCTCGCGCCAGCTCGCGACGATGATCACATCGGGCATGAGCATCCTGCGCGCGCTGTATGTGCTGGAGTGGCAGACCGAGAACAAGTTCCTCAAGGAAACGATCGTCGCGGTGCGCAAGGACGTCGAGGCGGGACTCTCGCTGAGCGACTCCTTCGCGCGTCATCCGAAGGTGTTCAACCCGTTGTTCGTCGCGATGACGCAGGCCGGCGAGACGGGCGGCGTGCTCGAGGGCTCGCTGCTGCGCGTCGCCGATCAGCTCGAGAAGGACGCATCGCTCAGGCGCCAGATCAAATCTGCGATGATCTACCCGGCGCTTGTGATCTTCTTCGCCGTCGGTGTGATGATGGCGCTCGTCGCCTTCCTCGTGCCTGTCTTCGAGGGCGTCTTCAAGCAGTTCGGGGGCGAACTGCCGTCGATCACGAAGGTCTCGGTCTTTCTCTCGCACGCCGTCGTCGGCTACTGGTGGCTGATGTTCGCGCTCGCCGGCGGTCTCTTCTTCGCGTTCATGAAATGGAAGAAGTCCTCGTGGGGGCGCCCGCAGTGGGACCACTTCCGCCTGCACATCCCGATGAAGATCGGCGCGATCGTGCAGCAGGTCGCCGTCGCGCGCTGGTCGCGCACGCTCTCCTCGCTGACGAGCGCCGGCGTGCCGCTGCTGCTCGCGCTCGACATCACCGGTCGCACGGCGGGCAACGTCGCGGTCGAGGAGGCGATGGATGGCGTGATCGCCTCGGTCAAGCGCGGCGGCACGATCGCCGCGCCGCTCGCGCAGGCGCCGGTGTTCCCGGTGATGGTTCAGCACATGGTCGGCGTCGGCGAGGAAACTGGCGCGCTCGACTCGATGCTCGGCAAGATCGCCGACTTCTACGAGGACCAGGTCGAAGCGTCGGTCAAGGCGCTCACGTCGATCCTCGAGCCGATCATGATCATCGTCATCGGCGGCATCGTCGGCTTCATCGTCATCTCGATGTACATGCCGCTGTTCACGGTCTACAGCTCGATCAAATAGCGCGGCGGCGCCGCCGGTCGCGTTCGAGCACGGCGCGCCTGTCTCAGGCGCTCGCGCGGGCGATCTGCAGCGAGCCGGCGACGACCTGAAGCGAGATCGAGCCGCCGAGCAGCTCGAGCAGCTCTTCGCCGACGAGCTCGCGCCGCCAGCCCCTGAGCGTGCGCACGTCGGCCTGCTCGCCGCCGCTGCGCCACGCGGCGACGATCGCCTGCAGGTCGGCACGCGCGGCGAGCAGCTCGTAGGCGAGGCCGGCCTCGCGCGCGCGTGTGCGCAACAGCGCCTCGCCAAGCGCGATCAACGGAGCGTCCTCGGGCCTCGGCGCGGGCGGGCGCGCCTCCCTCGGCGCCTCCTCGGGCGGCAGCTCGCGCGCCTGTTGCACGAGTTGCACGAGCTCTTCGCCGCGGCGGCGCAGGTTCGCCGCGCCGGAGCCGCGAACCTGCTCCAGCTCGCCCGCCGAGCGCGGCTTTCGCTTGGCTATCTCCATCAGTGCAGCATCGCCGAGCACGCTCTGCACGGGCCGGTCCTGGCGCGCCGCGGTCTCCTCGCGCCACTGCACGAGCGCGCGCGCGATCGGCCGCGAGGACGGGCTCAGCCCGCGCACGCGCGGCAGCCGCGCGAAGATCGTCTCGACGTCGCGCTCGTCGCTCGAGTGCGCGAGCGCGATGCACTCCTCACGCGCCCACTGAAGGCGCCCGAGCCCCTCCAGGCGGCGCTCGAGCTCGACGGCGAGCTCGAGCAGGTGCTCGACGTCCTCGCGCGCGTAGGAAAGCTGCTCGGGTGAGAGCGGACGACGGTCCCAGCGAGTGAAGCTCGCGCTCTTGGCGACGCGCACGCGCAGGACGTCGCCCAGCAGCGTCTCATAGGAGGACTGCGCGCCCATCCCGGCAAACCCGGCGGCGACCTGCGTGTCGAACACGTTCGTCACATCCGTCGCGAGCACGCGGCGCGCGAGCGCGACGTCCTGGCGCCCGGCGTGCACGACGATCTCGACGGCCGGATCGGCCAGCAGCGCCGCGAGCGAGGCACCGTCGAAGTCGTCCGCGAGCGGATCGAGCACGACGATCTGTTTGCGATCCCCATCGGCGCTCGGCACGGCGAGCTGGATCAGGCAGAGCAGCGTGCGATAGCGGCCCTCGCCGACGAACTCGGTGTCGAGCGCGAGCTTGCCCGCGGCACGCGCGTCCTCGACGAGCTGCTCGGGGAGCCTCGCGATGCTCGCTGCGCCGGCGCCGGCCGTCTCGCTCATCCGCTCGTGCCGTTCACTTCGCGGCGCCCGGCAGCAGCCACAGCGTCTTGCCGCGGCGCAGCTTCGCCGCGCGCGAGACGTCCGTGCCGTGCGCTCGGATCCACTTCGCCGGCGGCGAGCAGGCTGGGTTGTTCGGGGAGATGTGGTGCGGGCAAGGGGAGTTGAGGAACGCGTAGCGCACCTCGCCTTTGGCGATCAGCCGCTCGAGCTGCGCCGTCGTCGTGAACACGCGCGCACCGTAGCTGGTCAGGACCACGACGGGCCGCCCGTCGCGCACGATCAGCGCGCCGATCTGCGTCGCCGACTGCGCGGCGACCTCGTAGCGCGCGCCGCGCTGGTTCGCGCGCAGGTACTTGCTCAGCGGTTCGAGCTCTTCGCCCGGCAGCGCGCCGACCTCGCCGGCATCGGTCACGTGGTCCTGGATCGCGCGAATGTCGGTGTTCAGCGAGAGCGCGAGCATCGCGCAGAGGCTCAGCACGAGCACGACCCCGGGCGCGAGCACGGCACGCAAGCGCGCCGGCAGCATCCGAGCTCGCGCGAGCGCCGCGGCGAGCAGGGCGGCGATCGCGGCGAGGAACGCGATCCACCAGACCGTCGGCGTGCCGTACATCAGCCGCTCGGCGTAGTAGATGGTCGCGGCGAGCGCGACGACGAGCACGCCCGGGCGCAGCAGCCCGCGCGGCTGCGAGGCCCATGCGATGCCGATCCCGAGCGTCGCCGCGACGGCCGGCACGAGCCCCTCGACGTAGCGCGGGTGCAGCCGCGCCATGTCGCTGAACAGCGCGATGCCGGTCAGCAACCACAGGCCGAGGCCGGCAGCGACAGCGAGGCGTACGCGGCGCTCGTCGCTCTCGCCCCGGCGCGGCTCGTGTCCCGGCGCGGTCTGCGCGGCTCGCTCGCTCTGCTGCGCGGGTCGCTTGCCCTGCTGCGGGTGCCCGCTCGCCGGCGCAGAGGCCTCGGTGCGCTCCTCGGCCACTCCACCAGGCGCGAGGTCTCGTCGTCGCCGTCGCCGCAGGCCGAGGCTCCACAGCAGCGCCGGAATGCCGAGCAGCAGCGCCTCGAGCAGCTCGAGCCCGAGCCGCTGGCCCGAGAGCGGCCCGATCCGCGCGAGCAGCCGCGTCGGCGAGGGCGGCAGGATCGGGATGTGGTCGCGCTCGGACTGCGTCGCCACTGGATATTTGTGGCCGGGTTCGTAGACGGTCGTCTGCGCTTCGGGCGATTTGCCGCCGAGCCGGTCGGTGCCGTTGAAGACGAACGTGACGTTCCACGCGCTGCCGTTCGTCGAGCCGATCGCCCACGGGCGGCTGTGCGCGGGTACGAACAGCGTCGCGGTCAGCCAGGCGAGCCCGACGACGACGTACACGGCGCCGGCCGCGGCGAGCTTCAGCGCGCGCTTGCCGAGCGTCCCGGGAAAGCCGATCAGCGCGAGCAGCGCGAGGCCGGGCAGCGCGACGAGCGACTCGAGGATCTTCACGTCGAAGGCGACGCCGAGCGCGGCGGCGCCGGCGAGCAGCCAGCGCGTTCGGCCGGTCTCGCAAGCGCGCACGAAGAACACGAGCGCGAGCACGATCAGGACCATCATCACGCCGTCCATCGTGTCGCTGCGCGAGGTGATCACGTCGACCGGCAGCAACGCGAGCGCTGCCGCGGCGGCAAGCCCGGCGGTCGCGCTCCACATGCGCCTGACGGCGACGAACAGCAGCGGCACGGCGGCAATCCCGGCAAATGCCTCGGGCAGCTTCAGCGTCGTCGCCGAGAACCCGAACAGCTTCACGCTGGCGACCTGCAGCCAGAGGTCGACCGGCGGCTTGTCGATCGACACGCTGCCGCCTGGCTCGAACGCGCCGAAGAAGAAGTTGTGCCACGAGATGCCCATGCTGCGCACGGCGGCGTCGTAGAACGGGTCCGGCGCGACCTTGCCGATCGCGATCAGCCGCAGCACGGCGGCGCCGGCCGTGATCAGCGCGAGCGCTGCCCACTCGTAGGACCGGACGCGGCTTCTCATCGACGGGACGCTAGTCTCATCGCGTCATGGCGAACGAGACGAGCGACGACGGAGATCGAACGGAGGAGGCCCACCAGCCGCGGGAGTGTATGCCCTGCCGCGGCAGTGGAAAGGTCGTCTCGAATCTCGGCGGGGAGCCGAGCACGGTCGAGTGTCCGTGGTGCAAAGGCGGCGGCGTGCGCGTTGCGGGGATCGACGCGCAGGCCCGATGGCTCGAGGATGCCGGTGCAGAGCAGCCGGAGCAGCCGGAAGTCGACTAGTGCATGCGTCCAACGGAGTTTCAGCGCTAAAGATCGCCTGCGCGCGGGTCGATGCACCGGCTGACAAAGCCAGTGTCGAGGTGCCAAGGCAAACGTCCGAAAGGGTGTGTAGCAAAGCCGGCGGCTCTCATATGAACAACCCTCACGGGTTCGACTGACGGGGGTCGCATCGCCATTTGCGGCGATGGGCCAAGAGCTGGCGCTCTAACACCGGATCCTAGGAGGATTCACATGTTGCAACGACTGCGCCAGCGCTTGAGCAACGAGGGTGGTTTTACCCTGATCGAGCTTCTGGTCGTCATCCTGATCATCGGCATCCTTGCCGCGATCGCCATCCCGGCCTTCCTCAGCCAGACGAGCAAGGCAAACGACTCGGCGGCCAAGACGCAGGTGGGAACCCTGCAGACGACCGAGGAGGCGTACGCCAGCGAAAACAACGGCAGCTTCGTTGGTGGCACGCTCGCGGAACTCGAAAAAATCGAGCCGACGCTGAAAGACACGACCACGGCAACGGCCGCGGTCGGCACGCTCGGCGCCGAAGAATTCGAAGTGAAATCTACGGCTAAAGGCTCCAGCGACGTTTACACGCTGAAAAACATCAAAGGCACGATCACGCGTACCTGCACGCCGGTTGGTAAAGGCGGCTGCAGCGCGGGTGGCACCTGGTAGTGGCGCGCCGGGCCTGATCTCAGTCCCGGCATATGTCTGACAAAAGGGGTGGCCTTCGGGTCGCCCCTTTTGCGTTTAAGTGCCGGGCGAGCGCCGTAGCGAGGAGCGGCGGCGTCGAGCGATGCCGCCGACGCGTCACAGCGCAAGCTCGGTGGTGTACGCCGCGGGGGCGCTTGCGAACTGCCGCGCTCGCTCAAGCCGACCGTCGCGGCGGTCGATCAGTACCGCATGGAGGCAACATTCGCAGGCGTGATCGGCGCGGTCTTCGGCTCGTTCCTGAACGTCGTCGCCTACCGCCTGCCGCGGCACGAGTCGCTGCTCGGGCCGGCTTCGCATTGCCCGTCCTGCGCGACGCCCGTGAAGCCGTACGACAACATCCCGATCGTCTCGTTCCTGCTCTTGCGCGGCCACTGCCGCAGCTGCGCGGCGACGATCTCGCCGCGCTATCCATTGGTCGAGGGGCTGACCGCGATCCTCTGCGCCGGCGCGGTGCTCGCACACGGCTCTGCGACCGCGATCTCGCTGAGCATCGGCCTGATCCTGATCGTCGTGCCGGCGGCGCTGATCGACCTCGAGCACCGCATCATCCCGAACGCGCTGACGGCGCTCGGCGCGATCGCGGCGCTCGCGCTCGGCCTCGCGCTCGACCCGAGCGGCGAGCCGCAGCGCTTGATCGCGGCCGGCTGCGCGGGAGGCTTCCTGCTGCTCGCCGCGCTTGCATATCCCGGCGGGATGGGCATGGGCGACGTCAAGCTCGCCGGCGTGATGGGGCTGTTCCTCGGTCGCGCCGTAGCGCCGGCGATCCTGATCGCCTTGCTGGCGGGAGTGCTCGTCGGTGGCGTGATCGTCGCGCGCAAGGGCGCGCAGGAGGGACGCAAGACGGCCGTTCCGTTTGGCCCGTTCCTCGCACTCGGCGCACTCGTGGCGACGTTTGCGGGCGAAGGCCTCGTGCACCTCTACGTCCAGCATTTCCTCTAGCGGCAACTCGTCCTAAAGGGGTGATCGGCTTGCGCCGATACCCCTCGTGCGGCGACGGCGCCGCTACAGGCAGCGACCAAGCAAATGGCTCCTTCACTCACTACTTCGCTCAAGCTTCCGCGCCTGCCGCAGCTGCCGAGCCTTCCGGGGCGTCGCGGCTCGCGTTCGGGCGACGGGCTCGTCGGGCTCGACGTCCAGCCCGGGTTCGTCGCCGCGGTGAAGGCACGCGTCAACGGCTCGGTGCTCGCCGAGCGGGCAGCGGCGCGTCCGCTGGACGGCGACATCGTCCGCGAGGGCGAGGTCGTCGACATCGACGCGCTCACCGATTCGCTTCGCGAGCTTTTCTCTGACGGCGCGCTCGGCAAGCGCGTACGCGTCGGCATCGCCAACCAGCGGACGGTGATGCGTACGCTCGAGCTGCCGCCGGTGACCGATCGCAAGGAGCTCGCCGCGGCCGTCCGCTTCCAGGCGCAGGACCAGGTCCCGATGCCGCTGTCGAACGCGGTGATCGACTTTCACCCACTCGGCCTCGTCGACACGCCGGCGGGACAGCGCCAGCGCGTCGTGCTCGTGGCGGCGCAGCGCGACATGGTCGAGCGTCTGCTGAAGGCCGTGCGCGCGGCTGGCCTGACGCCCGAAGGCGTCGACCTTTCGGCATTCGCGCTGATCCGTTCGCTGCACGACCGCGCCGATGACGAGGCCGGGCGCGTGCTCTACCTGAATGTCGACGGGCTGACGAACCTGGCGATCGCGGACGGCACGGTCTGTCGCTTCACGCGCGTCGTCGGGGGCGGCGTCGAGGCGATGGCCGCCGAGCTCGCGGCACGTCGCGAGATTTCGCTGTCGGACGCGCGAGCGTTGCTCGCAAGCGTCGATTTGAGTGTGCCGGTGCTGCCGTCGCCGGGAGTCGCCGAGCTGGCGCACCTCGCGCCCGCCGCTACACCCGAAGCGGTCGGGTCCGGCGAGGCTCACGACGCTGCGCAAACCCCGGGCTCTGCCGCCGAGTCAGACGGCACGAGCGGACCGGAGGCGTCGGACTCCGCGCCTCAGGAGTCGCAGGTCAGCCGCGTGGAGCACGAAGCGCAGGAGCGCTCGATGGGATACGCCGAGACGATCTCTGCCGCGCAGAGCGCCGCCGCGCCGGAGCCTGCGGCGCAGGAGCAGAGCGACGCCGATGTCCGCGGCGTGCTCGAGAACGGCGTGCGCGAGCTCGTCGGGGAGATCCGCAACTCGCTTGACTTCCACCGCACGCAAGAGCAGGGCGGCGACGTCTCGCACGTCGCGCTGAGCGGCGCGGTGCTCGATCTTCCGGGCTTCCCCGAGGCTCTGCAGACCTCACTTGGCATGGAGGTGCGCAAGCAAGACGTCGGCCTCGTCGACACGGGGCTCGAGGGCAAGGTCTCGACGCACCGTCTCTCGATCGCCGCCGGATTGGCGACGGCTGAGGCGCCGCGATGAAGGCCGTCAACCTGATCCCCTCCGACGAGCGCCGCCGCGGCGCCTCGGTGGGCGCCGGGCGCTCGCAGGGCGTCGCCTATGTCGTGCTCGGCACGCTCGCGGGCGTGGCCTTGCTGGTGCTGCTCTACGGCGTCGCGCGCCACCACGTGTCGAGTCGCCGCTCGCAGCTCGCGACGATCTCGGCTGAAACGCAGCGCGAACACGAAGCCGTGTCGGCGCTGACGCCTTACACGAGCTTCATCGCCCTGCGCGAAGCGCGGATGAAAGCGGTGGCGGACGTCGTCGACTCACGCTTCGACTGGGCGCACGCGTTCCACGAGCTCGGCCGCGTGCTCCCGCGCGATGCCTCGATCACCTCGCTCGACGGCACTGTCGGCGCCTCGGGATCGACGAGCGGCTCCTCGAGCTCGTCCTCGACACCGGCGCCTGCAGGTTCGGCGACGCCGGCCGGCAGCGTGCCGACGATCACGCTCGGCGGCTGCGCGGGCAGCCAGTCGGAGGTCGCACTGACGCTCCAGCGCCTGCGGCTGATCGACGGCGTCAGCGACGTCAGCTTGAAGAGCTCCGCGACGGGCGGCAGCTCGGGCAGCTCCTCGATCTCGGCGAAGCAGTGCGCGCCGAAGAGCCCATCTTTCAGTGTGCAGATCACCTTCGACCCGCTTCCGGCCGCGCCGGAAGCGGCGAGCGGGCCGAGCGCGCAGCTCACGGCATCGACGGGAGCCGGACAATGACCACGCGCGATCGCCTCGTCCTCGCCGTAGTCGCGGCGCTCGCCGTGCTCGGAGCATTCTGGGTGCTGCTCGTCTCGCCCCAGCGCAAGACGGCGAACAAGCTCTCGAGCGAAGTCAGCGCTGCGAGCGCTCAGCTCGCGACGGTGAAGGGCGAAGCCGCAAACGCACTCGTGGCGCAGCAGCGCTACTCGGCCGCGTACTCGTCGGTCGTGAGCCTCGGCAAAGCCGTTCCGCCGAGCGAAGAAGTGCCGTCGCTGATCTATCAGCTGGCGCAGGCGTCGAACCGGAAGAACGTCGAATTCAGCTCGATCACGGCAGGCGCGAGCGGGGCGACGACGCCTTCGCCGAGCAGCGCGGCGACGCCGGCGACAGCTCCGGCCGGCTTCACGCAGATGCCGTTCACATTCGTCTTCAACGGCGGCTTCTCAGACCTCTACCACCTATTCCTGCAGCTGAACAAGGCAACCGTGCGCACGACCTCCGGTGGGCTTCGCGTCAGCGGGCGCCTGCTCACGCTGCAAGGCGTCAAGCTCGAACCGGCCGCCGAAACGGCATCCGGCCCGAGCGGCGCGCAGAAGCTGACGGGCACGATCACGGCCACGGCCTACGTGCTCCCGGCCACGCAGAGCCTGACGGGCGGCGCGACAGCGAGCTCGCCGACGACTGCTACCGCACCGGCCAGCTCGGCCACCAGTTCGGCGACGAGCAGCTCGACATCTGCCCCCGCCGCGACCGTGGAGCCGCTGCGATGAACGACTTCTTCGACTCGCTGAAGTCCGATCTGCTCGATCGGCGTCTGATCCCTGCGCTCGGCCTGGTGGCGGTCGTGCTGGTCGCGGCCGTCGCCTACGCCGTGCTCGGCGGCGGCTCGAGCGCCCCGGCGTCGAATGCGGCCAGCCCGATCGCGCCGGTCGCGAAATCGCCTGGCCTCGCTGTCAGCGAAGTCAAGACTGCCGACGTGACGGCGAGCGCCGAGACGACGAGCGGCTCGCCGCAGCAGACCGCCGGCGCGAGCCGCAACCCGTTCGCTCCGATGCCGGGCGTGAAGCAGGCGCAGGCGGCGAGCGCGGCCGCGACGAGCGCAGCGACGAGCAG
Source organism: Solirubrobacteraceae bacterium (assembly GCA_035552575.1). GTDB lineage: Bacteria > Actinomycetota > Thermoleophilia > Solirubrobacterales > Solirubrobacteraceae > Palsa-744. The sequence continues at coordinate 10,669 of DASZLB010000098.1, forward strand.
CGGCTCGAGCACGACGACGACAGCGGGCGCCTCCGGATCGGAATCGAGCTCGTCCTCGACGGGCGGCTCGACGCCTGCTCCGGCTGAAGAAAAGAAGAAATCCTCGGCGCCGACGAAGCCGAAGGCCAAGCAGACGCAGTTCCACGTCGATGTCCTGTTCGGCGCGGCCACGCCGGCCACGCCGCCGCAGAGCGCCGCGCTGACGCCGTTCAACGAGCTGAAGCTGCAGCAGCCGCTGCCGTCGAGCAGCCAGCCGCTGGTGGTCTTCCGCGGCGTGCTCGCGGGTGGCAAGAGCGCGACGTTCACGCTCGTCGGCGAAGCGATTCTGCGCGGGCCCGCGACGTGCCTGCCGAGCGCCTCGCAATGCCAGGCAATCGACCTTCAGCCGGGCCAGACGGAGGAACTCGAATACCTGCCGCCGGGCGCCGACGCGATCACTTACGAGCTGAACATAGTCAGCATCTCCTCGAGCAAGGCGAAGCTGTCGAGCGCGCACAGCAGCGCCTTCGGCGGCGAATCCAGGTCCGGGCTCGAGCTGCTGCGCAAGAGCGGCCTGCAAGGCCTGTCGGGCCTGCGCTACTCGACGGCAAGGGGAGTGCTCGTGTTCGTCGGCAAGCACGCCCTCGCCGCGCGCGCACACACCGCCGCGGCAGCCGGCGGCGCCTCGGCGCCGGGCTGGCCGTTCAAGGGCTGAGCGCGCAGCAAATAAGCTAGCGGTCGTGTCGCTTCGACTGATCACCGCCGGCGAGTCGCACGGCCCCGGCCTGACGTGCGTCGTCGAGGGCCTGCCGGCCGGCCTGGCGCTGCGCCCGGAGGACCTCAACGAGGACATGGCGCGCCGCCAGCTCGGCCATGGCCGCGGCGGGCGGATGAAGATCGAGCGCGACGCGGCGCAGGTCACGGCGGGCGTCCGTCACGGACGCACGCTCGGAGGCCCGATCGCGCTGCAGGTCGCCAACCGCGACTACGCCAACTGGGAGGAGCGGATGAACCCATGGCCGGTCGAGAAAGAGCTTGCCGAGGTGCACCTGCCGCGTCCCGGCCACGCCGATCTCGTCGGCACGCAGAAGTACAAGCAGTCGGATGTGCGCAACATCCTCGAGCGCGCTTCGGCGCGCGAGACGGCGGCGCGCGTTGCGGGCGGCGCGCTGTGCAAGTCGTTCCTGCGCGCGCTCGGCGTCGAGGTGCGCTCGCACGTCGTGCAGATCGCCTCGGTGCGCGCTCCGGCGACCGAACGCGTGCTGAGCCTCGCGGACTTCGACGAGGTCGACAGCTCGCCGGTGCGTTGCCTCGACGCGGATGCGACGCGCGCAATGGTCCGCGAGATCGACGACCTGCGCAAGGCCAACGAGTCACTCGGCGGCGTCTTCGAGGTGCAGGCCTTCGGGCTCGTGCCGGGGCTTGGCTCGCACGTCTCCTGGGAGGAGCGGATGGACGGGCGCCTGGCGATGGCGATCTGCTCGATCCAGGCCGTCAAGGGCGCGGCGATCGGCGACGCGTTCACGATCGCGGGCGTCCCGGGCTCTGAGGCGCACGACGAGATC
>DASZLB010000099.1:0-9990 GCA_035552575.1 Solirubrobacteraceae bacterium
CGCCCGTCTGACGTCCCGACATACGTCGAGGCGGGCGCGGCCGACATCGGCGTGACCGGCAAGGACGTGCTGCTCGAGCAGCTCGCGCACGGCTCCGGCGAGCACGGCCGCGACGTCTATGAGCTGCTCGACCTCGGGTTCGGCCGTTGCACGATGGTGATGGCCAGCAGGGCCGGTCCGGACCCGGCGCTCGAGTCGCTGCGGCGCCTGGGCGTGATGCGCGTCGCGACGAAGTACCCGCGTGTCGCGGCGCGCTACCTGGAGGAAACAGGTCGCCAGGGCGAGATCGTCGAGGTCAAGGGCTCGGTCGAGCTCGCGCCGCTGACAGGCATGGTCGACGCGATCGTCGACTTGACGGCGACCGGCACGACGCTGCGCGAAAACGACCTCGTCGTGCGCGAGGAGATCGTCGTGTGCACGGCGCGGCTGATCGCCAACCCGGTCGCGCACAAGCTGAAGGCGGCCGAGATCGAGCAGCTCGTATACGTCACGGCCGCCCTCCTCGGGGCGGTGCGCGGCCTGCTCGAGCAGTACGTCCTTGCCCGTCACGCCGATGTCGGCCGCGCCGGCCTCGACGTACGTCGGCACGTCGGACGGGCGCATCGTGACGACGCCGATGTCCTCGAACAGCAGCTTGCGGTCGTTGTTGCGGAGCTCCTCCGTGTCGAGCCCGAGCGCCGCGAGCAGATCGACAGTGCCGCCAAACAGGGCGCCGCGCGGGACGGCGATCGTCAGGCCGTTGATCGGGCTCATGGCGTCTGTGCAGCAGCCGTTACTGAGCGAAGCTCCGACAGCGCTCCCGTTCCGCGTTCCTCGCCGGCAAGCGCCTGGTGCAGCGAGTCGACGTACAGCGCGAAGCCGACCGCCGGGAGGCTGCGCCCGAAGCGCCCGAGCAGCTCGTCGTAGCGTCCGCCGCCGCCGATCGGCGCACCGATCGCGGGGTCGTAGACCTCGAACACGGCGCCCGTGTAATACCCGATGTTGCGGATCAGGCCGAGGTCGAAGATCACGCGCTCGGCAACATCGTCGTCGAGTAACTCATAGACGCGGCGCATCCCCATGACGGCCTCGACGGCCGCCGCCGGCGGGTCGGTCAAAAGCTCCGGGCCGCCGCGGCGCTGCGGCACGCTCAGCAGCAGCTCTGCGTCCTCGTCTGACAGGCCGGCCTCGTGCAGGCGCAGACCGAGCTCGACGAAGTCGCGCCGCACGAGCGTCTCGAGCAGCCGCGCGCGGTGCTCCTGCGGCACTTGCAGGCTCTCCATCAGCGCCGGGAACAGCGACGCGTCGCCGACGCCGATGCGGAAGTCCTTCAGCCCGACGGCGCGAAGCGACGCGCACAGCACCGTCAGCGCTTCTGCGGTGCCCTCCGGCGCGGGCGCGCCGATCAACTCGATGCCGGCCTGCAGCATCTCGCGCAGCTGCCCGCGTGCCGGGCGCACACCGCGATAGGTGTGCGCGAAGTAGCAGAAGCGCAGCGGCGGCTCGCTGTCGGCGTAGCGCGTCGCGACGACGCGCGCGATCGGCGCCGTCATGTCCGAGCGCAGCACGAGCACCGCACCGGTCTCGTCGAACACGCGGTACGCCGGGCGCGCTTCGGCCATGTCCGCGCGCGCGAGCACCGACTCGTACTCGAGCGCCGGCGTGTAGATCTCGCCGTAGCGGTGCTCGTCGAAGACGCGGCGAAGCGTGTCGGTGATCAGGCGGACCTCGCCCGTCTCCTGCGGGAGGACGTCGCGGGTGCCGCTCGGGATTGGGTGGATCACTGGATCACTTGGGTAGTGGCCTCACGGGGGGAAATTAAACGGCATCCAGCCTTTGAGGTCGCGTCGGGCTCCGCTTTAGGTTTGCAGAGACCGCTCCGCCCGACACGACACGTTACGGGCCGGCCGTCCGGGGCCGGCTGTGCCTGGGCCGCGCTCTGTGTTCGACCGGGCTTGCCTGCCTGCTTAGGCGTGGACGGGCTCTGTCGCCACGCGCTCGATGCGCGCGCCGAGATCTCTGAGGCGCTCGTCGATGCGCTCGTAGCCACGGTCGATCTGGCGGATGTTGCCGATCTCCGAACGGCCGTCGGCACACAGGGCCGCGAGCAGCATCGCCATGCCCGCTCGGATGTCAGGCGACTCGACGCGCTCCCCGCGCAGGCGCCGCGGACCCGTGACTATCGCTCGATGCGGGTCGCACATGACGATATCCGCACCCATCAAAATCAACTTGTCGGTGAAGATCAGGCGGTTCTCGAACATCCACTCGTGCACGAGGATCGAGCCCTCGGCCTGCGTCGCGAGTGCCACCGCGATCGACGTGAGGTCCGCCGGGAACGCCGGCCACGGCCCGTCCTGGATCTTGCTCTTGAATTCGCCGACGTCCGATTGCGCGACGAGCTTCTGCCCGCCCGGCACGATCACGTCGTTTCCGTCCAGCTCCGAGCGCAGGCCGAGGCGCTCGAAGACGAGGCGGATCATCCGCAGATCGCCCGGCACCGTGTCCTTGATCCGCAGTTCGCCGCCCGTCACTCCCGCGAGCGCCATGAAGCTGCCGATCTCGATGTGATCCGGCGCGACGTCGTGCTCGCAGCCGTGCAAGCGATCCGCGCCGTTGACGGTGATCAGGTTCGAGCCGATCCCCTGGATGTCGGCGCCCATCTTCACGAGCATCCGCGCGAGGTCCTGGACGTGCGGCTCGGACGCAGCGTTGCCGATCACCGTCGTGCCCGGCGTCAGCGCCGCCGCGAGCAGCACGTTCTCCGTCGCCATCACCGACGGCTCGTCCATGAAGACGTCCGTCGAGCGCAAACCCTGCGGCGCGTCCAGCACGATCTCGCGGTCGCAGTTGACGTCCGCGCCCATCGCGCGGAACGCGTCGAGGTGCGGGTCGAGGCGCCGGCGGCCGATCACGTCGCCGCCCGGCGGCGACATCACAGCGCGGCGGAAGCGCGCGAGCAGCGGGCCGGCGAGCAGGAACGAGGCGCGGATCGACGCCGCGAACTCCTCCTCGACCTCGATCTCGCGAGCGGCCGCGGCGCACAGCGAGACTTCGTTCGTGCCGCGCCAGTGGACCGACACGCCGAGCGCCTTGAGGATGCTCAGCATCGCCTCGACGTCGCGGATCCGCGGCACGTTGCGCACGAGCACTTCGTCCTCGCTCAGAAGCGAGGCCGCGAGGATCGGTAGCGCGCCGTTCTTGTTCCCGGCCGGAACCATCGTGCCGGACAGCGGGACGCCACCTTCGATGACGAACTTCTCCATGAGCTGAACGCGCCTCCGGCGACCCCACGGCGGGGCTTTCGCATCGCGTCTGGCAAGCGTAACAGCCATCTGTCCCGTCAAGTTCGCGACGCGTCGCGACAGACCTGCTCACGTAGTCAAGTCTCGCCTCTAGCAACCTCGCTCGAGCGCTCACGAGCGTCGATCTGCAACTCTCGTTGCAGCTTCTGCGCCCCTCGTTCGGCTCTGTGATGCGGATTCTCGATCGTCTTGCGACGCGTACACATGTTCGCATGGGACTCCGTCCGATCGCGCTCCTACCGTACGAACAGATGTTCCCATCACGCAAGAACTCCACGCTCGCGCAGCGCACGCTCGGCGCCCTGCGTCTCACTCGCTCGTTCCTACTGCTCGAGGACGACTATGACGTCGACTGGGAGGTCGACCTGGACGAGTCACTGACGCAGAAGCACCCGCATCGGGCACCGCTGCGCGGGCCCGGGAGTCGTTCGCGGCGCCTGCCCGAGCGCCGACCCGGCCAAGCTGTTGCCGCCGACGCTCACTGCCTCTCACCGATCGAGACGCACGCCGTGCGGCGTCAGTCCCGGAGGGCAAGCGCCGCCGGGACGCGAGCGGCGAAGTAGCCCGGGACGCTCAACACCGCGAGCGCCGCCGCCGTGACGAGCGCGAGGCTCGTGAGCGCCGCCGGCAGTGCGACCGAGCTGACGACGGGATAGTTGACGACCGCGCTCAGCGCGCGATCGAGCAGTTGCTGGCCGAGCAGGCCGAGCAGCGCGCCGCTCGCGCAGCCGACGAGCAGCAGCAGCAGGCTCTCGAACAGGATCGTCGCCCACAAGTCGCCCGGCGAGAAGCCCTCGAGCTTGAGCTTGGCCAGGCGCGGGCGGCGCTGCCAGATCATCGCGCCGATCGCGGCCGCCATCGCGAGCACAGCCGCGGCGAGGATCAGCGTCGCGATCTGCGACAGGCGCGCGAGGCCTTCGCGCGTCAGCTTGCGCTGCTTGGCGGCGTGCTGCGCCGCCGTCTGCACCGTCAGGCCCGAGCCGGCGCCGAGCGCACGCTGGATCGCTTGCCGGCCCTGCGCCGGTGAGACGCCGGGCTTCAGCAGTGCGTTGTACGCGCTCGGTTGCGCGCTTTCCCACGCGCGCGCGTAGTCGACAGCGTTGAGGACGATCGCGCCCGGCGCCCAGCCGATGTTCGTCGAGATCGCCGCGAGGCGAAAGCGTGCTGGGCGCGGCGACGGCAGCGTGAACGTCTCGCCGATCTCGATGCCGTGTTCGCTCGCGAGCGCTTGCGAGAGGACCGCCCAGCCGCCCGCGCGAAGGCGCGCTTCGGCAACGTGCAGGTTGCCTTCGACGAGCTGACTCGGCGGGATCAGCGGCTTCGCCGCGGGCGGCGGCGCGATCACCCACGTACGCCGTTCGCGCCAATCGAGCAGGCCGCCGCGGTAGATGCGCACCGCACGGATGCTCGGCAGCGCCCGCAGCTTTTCGAGCGTCGTCGCTTCGAAGGGCTCGACCATCAGCAGGTTGAACGTGCCCGCCGGCGAGACCCAGACGTCCGTCGCCGCGTTCGCATCGCGCGCCGCGTTTTCGAGACCGTGCTGCAGGTCGCCGTGTGCGCCCTGGATCGAGACGCTGCCAAACACCGCGACAGCGCCCGTCGCCGCGATCGCGATCGCGCGAGAGCGCCCGGCGCGCAGCTCGCTGACGGCGACGTGCGGGACCGCGCTCGTCAGCTTCGGCGCGAGCAGCATGACAAGCGCGAGCAGTCCGCGCAGCGCGAGCGCCAGCAGCAACAGCAGCGCGCACGTCAGCGTCACCATCCCGACGATCGCCGCTTGCGGAGCCGCGAGCAGGATGACGAGCGTTGCCGCGACGCAGAGCAGCCCCGCGAGCGTGAGCCGGCGCGTCGCAGCCGCGCCGCCCGTGGCGCTTTCCTTGGGGGCGATCGCCGCAAGCGGGTCGCGTGAGAGGATGTCGCGCAGCGGGCTGAGCACGGCGACGATCGCCGCGAGCATCCCGCCTGCGACAGCGATCAGCACGCTCTGCGCGCCGACGACGCGCGAGGAGCCGACGGCGAACGCCGAGGAGAGGAAGCCCGGGTTCGCGTGGAACAGGTGGATCGAGAGCTCGTCGCCGAGCACGAGCCCGAGCGCGCTGCCCGCGATGCCGAGCACGAGCGCGTCGAGCAGCAGCACGCCGATCACCGCACGCGGCGTGTAGCCGTCACGGCGCAGCTCCGCGATCAGGCGCCTGCGCTGCGCGACCGTCAGCAGCATCGCGTTGAACGCGAAGAGGAAGCCGACGAGCGCGCTGATCACGGCGAACAGCACCGTCGATTGGTTGCTCGCCGCCGCTGCCTTCGCGAACAGCCGTTCGTCATAGCTCGTCGAGGAGACGTCGAGACGCCCCGCGGCGAGCTTCACGAGCGCGGCGTGAACGCGTACCTGCGCGCCGGGCCGCGGCGTGACGAGGATCCGCGTGAGCCGCGCGCCGAGGCCCGTGACTTCCTGCGCGTATTCGAGCGGTGCGACGACGACCGGCGCGCCGATCAGCGGCCCGACCTGCTTCGCCGAAAGCTCACCGTAGAGCGGCGCGCGGCTGACGTTGCCGCCGACTTCGAGCGTCGCCTCGGAGCCGAACTTCGTTACTCCGATCGAGCGCGCGAGCGGCGCCGGCAGCACGATCGCGCCGATCCCGCCGAACGGCGCGAGCTTCGTGTGGCGAACGAGCTCGCCGCCGAGCCGCTCGAGGCTCGCGTCTGCGCCGATCAGCTCGACCGACTTGCTTCCATGCGGCCCGCGCGCGTTCGCGTTCGCTTCGAGCAGCGGCGCGGCGAGCTTCACGCCGCGCAGCGCGCGCACGCGGCTGAGCAGTCGTTCATCGAAGCCGCGCGGGTCGCGCGCCGTCAGCTGCAGCGACGCGCTGCCGACGATCCCGTGCGAGAGCTGCGCGACGGAGCCCGACAGGCTCTCGCTTGCGATCTGCGACGCGAACAGCAGCGCGACGCCGGCCGCGATGCCGACGAGCGCGAAGCATTCCTGAAGCAGCCGCGCGCGCAGGCGCACGCGGTAAAGATGCAGGACGTTCGCGAGCTTCATCGCAGCACCGGCACCGGCACCGGCACCGGCGCCGCGATCGGCGAGCAGCTTCGGGTGCTCACCGGGTTGCGTCGGGCACGAGCCCTGCGTCCGGCCGATGCTCGATCAGCCGGCCATCGCGCAGCGCGAGCACGCGATCGGCGTAGCCGGCCGCGAGCGGGTCGTGGCTGACGAGCACCGTCGCGACCTCGCGCTCGCGGCAGAGCTCGCGCAGCAGACCGAGGACTTCGTGGCTGCGCTGCGTGTCGAGGCTGCCCGTCGGCTCGTCGGCGAGCAGCAGGCGCGGCTCCGTCGAGAGGGCGCGCGCGATCATCACGCGCTGGCGCTCACCCATCGAGAGCGTCTCGGCGTGCTGGCGCAGCCGCTTGCCGAGACCGAGCCGCTCGAGCAGCGGCGCGATGCGTTCGTGCGCGTCACGCCACGGCACGCTCTTCAGCAGCTTCAGCACGGCGTTGTCGAGCGTGCTGACGCCAGGCAGCAGATCGAAGCTCTGGCGGATGAAGCCGAGCTCGGAGAGCCTGTACTGCGACGCCTCGCGCTCCGACAGCGTCGCGATGTCACGGCCGCCGACGAGCACTGCGCCGCTCGTCGGCGCAAGCAGCGCCGCGACCATCAACAGCAGCGTCGTCTTGCCCGATCCGCTCGGGCCGTACAGCGCGAGCATCTCGCCGGCCGACACCGACAGCGAGACGCCGTCGACTGCCTTGACCGATTCGCCTCCGAGCAGCTCGTAGTGCTTTCTCAGCTCACGCAGTTCGAGCACCGGCGCCCCGCTTGCCCCGGTCGACGACGCTCGCAGTCGCGGGCGGCCTGCGCAGCGCCGCCTCGGCCGCGCGGGCTTCAGCCGCGCGAGCTTCGCGGCCCGCGCGCGTCGGCGCGAGCCTGCCGGCGAGTTGCCGCAGCGCGAAGACGCGCAGGATCGGGCGCGAGAGGGCACCGAGTGAAGCGCGAACCGCGCAGCCCACAGCGATCGCTTGCGCGCCGGCGCGCTCGCAATCGCCGAGATAGCTGCAGGCCATCGCCGTAGCCACGAGGGCGTGCATGCGGCCGTCGGGCAACTCGCGCGCGGTGGCGGTCGCGCGCTCGGCGAGCTCGCCCAAGCGCGCAGCGGCCTCCGCCGGCGAGCCGTAGCAGCCGATCAGGCTGAGCTGGCGTGCCCGCGCGTCCTCGGCCTCGTCGACGGCGCTGTCGAGCAGCGAGTGAAGCGCGCCGATGCTCGATGAGTACGCGCCGTCGATCGCCTCGACTTCCTGCCTTCCGAGCGCCGGCGACGCGGACGCAGCGATCAGCGCATGGACGGCCAGCGACGAGCCGCCCGCGGCGGCCGTCTCCCACCATTCGAGGCCGCTGCCGGGTAGCGTCTCGTGCAGAGCCCACGCCTCGAGCTTGCCGCGCTCGCCGAGGCTGAGGCTCTGGAAGGCGACGATTCGCCGTGCGGCCGCACGCACCGCAGGCGCTGCCGCAGCGAAGCCAGGCAGTCGCGACAGTCCCCAGCGGCATGCTTCGATCATCTCCGCGAGATGGCCGCAGTCGTCGCGTCCGGACTGCAGCGCATGCGCTCGGCACGCCGGTTCGGCGGCTCCCGGTTCGAGCGCCAGCAGCAGCGCCTCGTGCAAAGCTCGTGCACGCACTTCCTGATCGCGGCCGGGTTGCTCGGCGAGCATGTCGACGTGGTTGTAAATCGCCTGAAACGCGACGAGCGCCTGCACGGCGTCGCGGCGAGGCCCAAAGCGAACGAACGCCGCAAATGCGGCCGCGCCCTCCATGTTGCTGCGCTTCTCGAGCGCCGCGAGCGCGAGCTCGCGAAGTGTCGGGTCACCAATCCGTGCCGCGCTGCGCCGCCAGTGGCGCAGCTCAGAGCCGACGCGCGGAAAGACAAACAGCCAGTAGCGCGCCGCGGCTGCGACGAAGACAGCCGCCATCGCGAGCTCGTCGATCGGCCCGGTGCCGGGCCGGCGCCGACCGGACCGGCTGCTGCGGCGATCGTTCATTGCCGCTTGGCCGGCGCTTTCCGTGGCGGCGGGCACGGAACGGTGCTGTTCGCGATCGTCGTCGTGCCGTCTGCGAACGAGAACGTCGCCGAGAAGACGAAGCCGCCGCGCGGACAGCGCCGCGGCACCGATACGCCGACGGGATGGAAGCTGACCGTGCGTCCGTGGACGTGTTCGTAATAGGTCAGATGCGCCGGGCCGATCGTCGTGCGCACGTCGACGATCGATACCGGCGGTCCCGCTGCCACGCTCGGGACCAGCGGTATCGCTGTGTTCAAGCTGCCACCAAGTGTCTGCGTGCCGGCGACCAGTTCGCCCTGGAAGACGAGCTGCGCGTAGACCGGTTCGCGCCCGTCCGCATAGAACAAGACGACGATGTTGCCGTCGTGCGGCGGACCCATCAACGCCTGGATGTCAGGGATCTCGTGGCCAGACGTTTCCCCGAACGGCACCTCGACGAAGGCGCTGCCGAAGCCGAGTCGCGAGTTCGGCGAGCAGCCGCTGAGGCCGCGTTCGAGCAATGCCGCCGGTTGACAAATCGCCAGGCCGAGCGTCGTCGAGAGGTAGTTGATGCCCGCCGGCAGGCGCAGGCTGACGTTGCGCAACGGCGACGGCGCGGTGCCGTTCGGGCCGGAGATGTCGAAGCCGAAGCCGATCGTCGTGCTCGCGCCGAGACGGTTCGGCGAGAACGACGTGTGCAGGACGACCGTCTGCTGCGCCGAGGCTGCAGAGGACACGCAGGCGACCGCGAGCAGCGCAGCAGCGAGAGCGACCGATCTCTTGGCGGCAGCGCCCACGTCGCGAGGCCCTAGTAGGACAGCGGTCCGCTCACGTGCACCGAGACGGCGTCGCCGCGACGCTGGATCGTCCCTGTGAAGCGCAGCGCCGAGGCGCGAGCGTGGGCGTACTTTCCGCTGCCGCGCGCGATCGACAGCGTGCCCGTGAATGCAGCGACGCTGCCTTCGACGCGATACGCGGCCGAACCGTTGCCCGACAGCGAGCCGCCTGCCGGGTAGATGCTCACTTCGGCCGTCACCTTGCTCGTCGACGTCAGATGCAGGTGGATGTAGATCGTGCCCTTGATCGTGCCCGTCGCCAAGCCCTGCTCGTTGAGCGTGAAGCCTTGCTTGCTCGTCAGGTGCAGATGACCGCTCTCGCTCAGCGAAGCCGTGCGCGACGCGCGTGCCAGCGGCGTAGCCGCATGCGCCGCAGCGGCTCCGACGACGTTCGCGCATGCGCCGAGCGCCACCATGAATGCAGCTGCCACCGGGGCGATCGCCCATGTTCTACTCACGCCAGCCCCTGCCTTCCCTCGGGTCCGATGCCAGACGGCCCCCCACTAAGCCAACAGACATTATGCCCTCGCACAGACGGCGGCCACATAGGTGTTTTCGACTTCTGACCCCAGGCTCGCGCGCCTAGCGCTAGCGCCAGACGGCCCCAACGACGACGGGCCGCCCGAAGGCGACCCGTGTCGTGAGATAAACCGGCGGCGTCCTACTCTCCCAGGCCCTTGCGGGCCAAGTACCATCGGCGCTGAGGGGCTTAACTGCTCTGTTCGGAATGGGAAGAGGTGTTTCCCCCTCGCCAAAGCCACCGGAAAAAGATGAGAGACCAGCTCTCCCGGACCTTCAAAACTGTACAGCGCCACACGCGCATCACCAATAAATCAAAA
>DASZLB010000100.1:0-8696 GCA_035552575.1 Solirubrobacteraceae bacterium
CATTTAACGAGCATAACCGAGCGCCGGGACCGCAGCGGCCCCTATGCTGGACCGGACCGATGCTCAACGTATTGCTGACAAACGACGACGGGATCGAGGCCGAGGGCCTGCAGGCGATGCGCCGTGCGCTCGTCGGCCTCGAGGGCGTGCGCCTGGCCGTGATCGCACCGGACGGCAACCGCTCGGCGATGGCGCGCTCGATCACGACGCGCCGGCCGCTGTGGGTGCAGGAGACGCCGTTCGAGGACGGCACGGTCGGCTATGCGACCGACGGAACGCCGGTCGACTGCGTGCGCCTCGCACGGCTCGGCTTGATCGACGACTTCGACGCGGAGCTCGTCGTCGCGGGCATCAACCACGGTGCGAACCTCGGCGATGACATCACCTACTCGGGCACCGTCGCGGCGGCGCTCGAGGGCGTAGTCCTCGGGCTGCCGTCGATCGCCGTCTCGCAGCAGTCGGGCAACCGCACGCTCGACTACCGCTTCGGCGGCGGCTTCGGCTTCGACGTCGCGGCGAACTTCGTCGCGCGGCTCGTCGAGCGGATCGAGGACGTGCCGTTGCCGGCGACGACGCTGCTCAACGTCAACGTCCCCGGCGGTCCGCCGAACGGCGTCGAGGTGACGAGCCTCGGCAAGCGCATCTACCGCGACGAGCTGAAGCTCGAGCGCGAGGAGGAGGGCCGCAGCCGCTACTGGATCTACGGCTCGGACCCGGGATTCGAGGACGAGCCGGGGACCGACCTCGCGGCGGTCGATGCGGGGCGGATCGCCGTTACGCCGATCCACTTCGACCTCACCGATCGCGCGGGATTGGAGGCGCTGAAGGGCTTCGATCTGGACGACCTGCTCGCGCCTGTCGCGCGCGAGACGCCGTGAGTGAGACGTCGGCGCCCGCTCGGGCGCAGGAGCTGCGCGAGCTGCTCGAGTATCACTCGCGCCGCTACTACGTGCTCGACGATCCGGAGATCGGCGACGACCAGTACGACGCGCTGCTCGACGAGCTGCGCGCGATCGAGCGCGAGCACCCGGAGCTGCTGAGCGCCGACTCGCCGACGCAGCGCGTCGGCGGCGAACCGGTCGGCAAGCTCGAGAAGGTCGAGCACCTCGAGCCGATGCTCTCACTCGGCAACGTGCGCTCGGAGCAGGAGCTGCGCGCGTGGGTCGAGCGGATGCGCAATCACCTCGCGCGCGAGGGGATCACAGAGCCGCGCTTCCAGTACGTCGTCGAGCCGAAGATCGACGGCCTCGCGATGAGCCTCGTCTATCGCGACGGCGTGCTCGAGCGCGGCGCGACGCGCGGCAACGGCGAGATCGGCGAGGACGTCACGCACAACCTGCGCACGATCGGCGCGATCCCGTTGAAGCTCCAGGATGCGCCGCCGCTGGTCGAGGTGCGCGGCGAGGTCTACATGTCGCTGGCCGACTTCACGGCGCTCAACGAGCGCCGCGCAGAAGCGGGCGAGTCGACGTTCATGAACCCGCGCAACTCCGCGGCGGGGACGATCCGCCAGCTCGATCCGGCGGACGCGGCGAAGCGCCCGCTGTCGTTCTGGGCCTATCAGGTGGGCGTCACAGAGGGGCTCGCCTTCGAGCGTCATTCGCAGGCGCTCGACTGGCTCAGAGAGCACGGCTTCCCGGTGAACCCGGACGTAAAGCTGCTCGACAGCGAGGAGCAGGTCGTCGAGCAGTGCCTCGCCTGGCAGGAGCGTCGCGGCGAGCTCGACTTCGAGATCGACGGCGTCGTCGTGAAGGTCGACGATCTCGCGCTGCAGCGCCGTCTCGGCTCGGTCGGGCGCGACCCGCGCTGGGCGATCGCGTGGAAGTTCCCGCCGACGACGGCCGTCACGCGCCTGGAGAAGGTCATGTGGAACGTCGGCAAGTTCGGCGACATGCGCCCGTACGCGGTGCTCGCGCCAATCGAAGTCGGCGGCGTGCGGATCGGCATGGCGACGCTGCACAACGAGGAGGACCTTGCGCGCAAGGACATTCGCGCCGGCGAGGACGTGATCGTCCTGCGCGCCGGCGACGTGATCCCGCAGGTCGTCTCGCCGGCGCCGCACGTCGTCGAGCAGAAGGGCCGCCCGCGCCGTCCGAAGCCGCCGGCGAAGTGCCCGTTCTGCGGCACGCCGACGATCAAGGCAGAGGGCGTCGTCTTCACGAAGTGCCCGAATCCCGTCTGTCCCGGCCGTGCGTGGCAGTTGCTCAAGCACTTCGTCTCGCGCGGCGCGATGGACATCGATGGGCTCGGCGAGAAGCAGGTCGCGCTGCTTCAGGAGAAGGGGCTCGTGACGACGGCCGGCGACTTCTACCGCCTCGCCGAGGAGCAGCTGATCGAGCTCGAGGGGTTCGGCGAGATCTCGGCGAAGCGGCTGCTCGCGGCGCTCGAGGCATCGAAGGAGCGCCCGTTCGCGCGCGTGCTCTTCGCGCTCGGGATCGAGGAGGTCGGCGAGGTCACGGGGCGAAACCTCGCGCAGCGCTTCCGCAATATCGATGCGCTGCTCACGGCGACGCCCGAGCAGATCGCCGAGACGGCGGGCGTCGGCGAGAAGATGGCCGCGCTGATCTCGGCGCAGCTCGCCGACGAGCGGATGCGCGCGCTGATCGACGATCTCCGCGAGATCGGGCTGCAGTTCGCCGAGGACGGCCCGGCGCCGTCGGAGGGACCGCTGAACGAAAAGACGCTCGTGCTCACGGGCACGCTGCCGGAGTGGTCGCGCGAGCAGGCGACCGAGCGGATCATGGCCGCCGGCGGCCGCGTGACGACGTCTGTCTCGAAGAAGACCGACTACCTCGTCGCCGGCGAGAGCGCCGGCTCGAAGCTCGCGAAGGCCGAACGGCTCGAGGTGCCGGTGCTCGACGAAGACGCGCTGCGAGCGCTGCTCGGCGGTTAGCGCAGGCGCCGTGCCGACTTCGCGCTCGCGAGTTCGGCCGGCGTGTACGTCGCGCTCGCGAGCGTGATCGTCATGTGGTCCTGGATCACGTGAGCGAGCGTCGTTGAGATGCGGTCGTCGAAGAACGCGAACGCGAGCAGGTGGCCGTTGACGGCCTGGCAGTAGCCGACGAGGTTCGAGTAGCCCGTCAGCGTGCCCGTCTTGCCCTGGCATCTCCCCGACGCGCGCGTGCCGCGCATGCGTTTTTCGAGCGTTCCGGTATGCCCGGCGATCGCCATGCTGCCGCGCAGGATCTGCCCGATCGGCGTCGGCTGCAGCTCGACGAGCATGTCGGCGACTTCGTACGTCGACGTGCGGTCGCTTTCGGAGAGGCCCGAGCCATCGACGACACGCGGGTGGATGCCGAGCAGCGCCGAGATCGTCTGGCCGACGACGGCCGCGCCGGCGGCCGTCGTGCCGGAGCCGCCGGCGGCCGCACCGAGGTCCTTCAGCAGCGTCTCGGCGAAGAAGTTGTCAGACGGCGGCAGCATCAATCCGATCAGCTGCGCGACGCTCGGCGAGGAGACGCTCGCGAGCTTCGCGGCTCCGGGCGGGATCGTCGCGGCGCCGCTTGCGCCGCGGATGCTGACGCCGTCGTTCTTCAGCATCGCCCACAGCTTGCGAGCGGCGTATGCGGCCGGTGCGTGCGCGACCTTTTCGCTGCCGCTCGCGCCGCGGTCGTAGGCGAGGCCGCTGAGCGTGCCTTCGAGGAACGGGTCCTGGCGGAAGTTGCTCGACGGCTCGCCGCGCTGGGAGTCGAAGACTGACTCGTCGCCATAGACGGAGCCGCGGATCGCGTGGATGCCGTCGCTGTGGATCAGCTGCGAGACGAGCGTCGAGATGCTCGCGCCGACGCCGCCGTAGTGGCTGTGGATGAACGACGAGTCGCCGAACGTCGGGTCGCCGCCGCCGTGCAGGTAGATGTCGCCTTCCCAGACGCCGCCGGGGCCGAGCTGGCCGGTGCCGAAGACGGTCGTCGAAAGCTGCGTGCTCGCACCGAGACGCTGTAGCGCGCTCGTCGCGGTGTAGAGCTTCTCGACGGACGCCGGCGGGCGCATCGCGGTGTCGCGCATCGAGAAGAGCGGCTGCTTGGCGCTGATGTCATAGACATACGCGCTCGAGCCGCTGCCGGCGATCTGCAGCTGGTGCGCGAGGTCGGCCTGGACGCCTGCGAGCGTCGTGCTCGCGCCGGCGCTCGCCGGTCCGGCGGCGGCGATGGAGACGGTCACGAGCAGGCCGAGCACGGCCGCGGACGCGCGCACGCTCACACGCAACGTCCGTTAGCGCTTCGCAGAGCCCTGCGAGGAGCGGTGAGGACTATCTCTATAAACATCCCGCAGAGCGAAATAACGTGTTTCCGTTTCATCTGTCGCCTAGAATCAAGGCAGGATGGGCAACGTTGTCAAGCTGGAACCGACGGATGCGGCGAAGGTTGCGGCGAAGAAGCGTAAAGCGCGCAGTGCGGCTGCGCGCGGCGTCGGCAGCGTCGCGTCGGTCGATCGCCGGCACCGGCCGCGCCGGCACAAGACGGCACTCGTGCTCGGCGGCGGTGGCTTCACGGGTGGCGTCTATGAGATCGGCGCGCTGCGCGCGCTCGACCTGCTCGCGGTGAACAGCAGCGTCAATCAGTTCGACGTCTACGTCGGCACCTCGGCAGGCGCGTTCATCGCGGCGCTCTGCGCGAACGGTGTCACGCCGGAGGAGATGATGCGCGTCGTCACGCGCCAGGGTACGCCGCCGTTCAAAGACGTCAACCTCTCAGATCTCTTGCGCCCGAACTTGCTCGAGTTCGCGCGCAAGGGCGCCGTGCTGCCGTTGCGCGCGCTCTCGATCGCGCGCCAGGTCGTCGCGCAGCGCGGCTCGGTCTCGCTGCTCGACGTGCTGCTCGGCTTCGCCGAGGGGCTGCCTTCGGGCGCTTACACGGGCTCGGGCATCGAGCGCTACCTGCACGAGATCCTCTCCGAGCCGGGGCGCACGGACGACTTCCGCGATCTCGCGTGCGAGCTCTACCTGACGGCGACGGATCTCGACACGTGCGAGCGCGTCGTGTTCGGCGTCGACGGCGTCGACGACGACGTCGCGATCTCGACGGCCGTGCGCGCGTCGGGCGCGCTGCCGATGGTCTACGCGCCGGTCAAAGTCGGCGATCGCGAGCTGATCGACGGCGGCATGGTCTCGACGACGAACCTCGACATAGCCGTCGAGGCCGGCGCGAAGTTCGTCGTCGTGCTCAACCCGATCGTGCCGTTCGTCAACGACTTCGCGGGCAGCGTACGCACGCTGCGCGGCTCGCGCCCGCGGCGCGTCTCGGACATGGGCTTCCCGCAGATCGGCTACCAGGCGTTCAAGCTCGTCGCGCACCAGCGGCTGCACGAACTCGCGAAGTCGTGGGAGAAACGCTATCCGGGCGTCGACATCGTGCTGATCGAGCCGGAGCCGACGGACGAGCTGATGTTCCAGACGTCGATGATGAACTTCACCTCACGCGTCGAGATCGCGCGCCACGGGTTCGAGTCGGTGACGAAACACCTCGCCGAGGAGTACTCGCACTACGAGCAGATCGCTAGCAAGCACGGCATCGACATCTCGGGCAAGCGCTTGCGCAGGGTCGTCGAGCACTTCGACGCCGAGCCCGAGGAGGTCAGCGCGTGGCGCAAGATCCTCGAGGGGACGACGAGCACGCTCTTGCGTCAGTCAGCGCCGGCAAGCTGAGCGAGCTCCCGTCTCAGCCGTCGAGCGGCGCGACGTCCTGATTTTTTATAGAGATTTTTCGATCGCGGCGAGGAGTCGCGTCGAAGCCTTCGAGTCACGCACGGCGATGCGGACGTACTGCGGCTCGCCGAGCGCGTCTCCTTCGGCGACGAGCACGCCCGACTGCGCGAGGCGCGCGGCGAGATCTGCGCCGCCGATGTCGGGGTGTGCGGCCCAGACGAAGTTCGCTTGGCTGTCGGTGACGGCGAAGCCGCGCTCGCGCAGCTCGGCGATCAGCCGCGGGCGCTCGGCGCGGATGCTCTGCACGTGCCGGTCGAGCAGGTCGCGGCACGTGCGCAGCGCCTCGAGCGCGCCGGCCTGAGAAACCTCGGAGACGCCGAGGTCCGGGTCGAGCTCGGCGAGCAGCTCCTGCGAGCGCGGCCCGCCGACGGCGTAGCCGACGCGCAGGCCGGCGAGACCCCAGGCCTTCGAGAAGCTGCGGAAGACGAGCAGCTGCGGGTGCTCGGCGAGCAGCTCGATCGAGCTGTCGAGCGGCTGCGCGTCGGAGAACTCGATCAGCGACTCGTCGAGCAGCACCGCGATGCTCTCGGGCAGGCCCTCGAGCAGCCGTTCGAGCTCGGCGCTCGAGAGCAGCTCGCCGGTCGGATCGTTCGGGTTCGCGAGTGCGATGACGCGCGTCGCCGGGTCCTGTGCCTCGGCGAGCAGCTCGTCGACGCCGCCGGTGACGGGCACGGCCTGCCCGTGCGCTCGGCGCGCCATGATCGGGTAGAGCGGATACGACGGCCACGCCGTCAGCAGGCGCTGGCCGGGCTCGATCAGCGCGCGCGTCGCGGAGCTCAAGAGGTCGGCGGCGCCGTTTCCGAGGATCAGCTGGCCCGAGTCGACGCCGAGGCTCGCGGCGAGCTCGTCGCGCAGGTCGGAGCCGCGCGTGTGCGGGTAGCGGTGAAGGCCGCGGCGCGCGACGAACGTGATCGCGTTGACGATCCGCGGGTGCGGCAGCTCGGGGCGCGTCGTCTGCGAGAGGTCGAGCGTCTCTACGCGCGTGAGCGCTTTGCGGCGGCGCTCGGCGGCTTCCTCGCGCAGGCCCTCGTTGACCTCTTCCTCGGACATCCCCTCGAACTGGCGGTAGTAGTCGAGCAGACCCATAGCGGGCTCATCCCTGGCCGTTGCCGGACTGCGTGATCGAGCCGGGGCCGTGGATCACGACGAACCAGAACGCGAAGACGAGCCCGCAGACGACGGCGGTCGTGCCGAAGATGCGACCCATGATGCCGCTGCGCTGGTCGTGCCCGGCGGCGCGGCGCACGAGGATCCATGCCTGGTCGAGGCGTTTGAGCAGCGCGAGGCTGCCGAACAGCAGCACGAAGAGCGCGATGAAGGAGACGAGGATGCCGATGCCGATCGAGCCCGAGAGGTAGTCCATCTGCGAGCCGACCCACAGGCAGCCGAGCGGGATCGGCCCCCAGCAGAGCAGGCTGAGCACGACCATCGCGACGACCATCGCGTTCGCGATCGATCCGTCGAGGCGCTGGCGCTTCTCGCTGCCGCGCTCGGGCAGCTTGCGAAAGCGCACAGGCGCCGTGCCGGGACGCCGCCCGACGAACAGGCCGCCGTTGTCGCTCGGATCGCTTCGCATCAGGTCCTATGTTCGCAGCTAACCGCGGCGCTCACGGGTGGCCGGGCGAGCCGCCGCGCGGCGTCGTTGTCAGACCCCTGCACGGCGCGACTCAGCCGGCGTACAGCGCGTCGAACAGCTCGGCGTATTTCTCGTTGACGACGTTGCGCTTGACCTTCAGCGTCGGCGTCAGCTCGCCGGTCGCCTGCGAGAGGTCGTGATCGAGGATCGCGAACTTCTTGACCTGCTCGACCTGTGCGTATTTCGCGTTTGCGCGGTCGATCTCGGCCTGGATCAGCTCGCGCACCTGCTCATGCGCGGCGAGCGTCGGGATGTCGCTCGGCAGGCCGTGCTCGCCGGCGAAGCTCGGTATCTCCTCCTCGTCGAGCGTGATCAGCACGACGGGGTAGGGGCGTTTGTCGCCGTGCATGACGGCTTGTGAGATCCAGCGGCACTGCTTGAGGTCGTTCTCGATGTTCGCCGGCGTCAGGTTCTTGCCGCCGGCCGTGATGATGATGTCCTTCTTACGGCCCGTGATCGAGAGGTAGCCGTCCTCGTCGAGCGAGCCGAGGTCGCCGGTGTGCAGCCAGCCGTCGTTGACGGCGCCGAAGCTCGCGTCGGCGTTGTTGTGGTAGCCGCTGAAGATGTTCGGCCCTTTTACGAGGATCTCGCCGTCGTCGGCGATCTTCACGTCGACGCCGGGCAGCGCGCGCCCGACGGTGCCGAAGCGGTGGTTCTCGACGGTCGAGACGGTCGCGGCCGTCGCCGTCTCGGTCATCCCGTAGCCCTCGAGCACGGGAACGCCGGCGGCCCAGAAGAACTCGAGGATGTCTTTGGCGATCGGCGCTGCGCCGCTCGTCGCGTGACGGACCTTGCCGCCGAAGATCGCGCGGACGTTCTTGAACAGCTTCTCGTCGGCCTCTTCGAACGGCGCCTGCAGCTCGGGCGGCACGGGCTCGCCGCGGTTCATCAGGTTGCGCACCTTCACGCCGAGCGCGATCGCGGCCTCGGCGCGCGCCTGCTCCTCGGGACCCTGCGCCTCGATCGCGCCGTGCGCGAGCGTGTAGATCTTCTCGAACACGCGAGGGACGGAGGGGAGGTACGTCGGTTTGACCTCCTGCAGCTCGGGGACGATCTGCTTCGTGTCGCCGCCGAAGTACGCGAGCGTGCCGCCGAGGTCGAACACGGCGAGCTGGATCAACAGCGCGAAGGAGTGCGCGAGCGGGAGGTAGAGGTAGATGATCTCGTCGCCGCGGATCTCGCCGGCCTCGGCGATCATGTCGATGATCGCGCGGTAGTTGCCGTGCGTCAGCACGCAGCCCTTCGGCGGGCCGGTCGTGCCGGACGTGTAGATGAACGTGAACGGATCCTCCGGGCGAACGGACGCGCGCCGCGCGTCGAGCTCCGCGGGCCGGTGCGAGCGTCCGCGCTCGCGGA
>DASZLB010000101.1:0-4380 GCA_035552575.1 Solirubrobacteraceae bacterium
GACGGGGTTGTACGTCGCGACCTCTTTGAACCAGTCCGTCTTGATCAGGTTGCGCGGCAGGCTCGAGGAGCTGAGGAAGACCGTCACGAACAGCAGCGGGAAGAAGCCCTGCACGGCTTCGCCCGTGCCGAGGCGCAACGCGATCAGCGCGCCGAGCCCGGCGAAGCCGAAAGCGATCAGGATCGACAGCGCGAGCAGCACGAGCGCGCCGCCGACGCCGCTGGCGATGCCGACGCCCGTCGCGATGCCGACGAGCAGGTAGACGAGCGACTGCACGCAGGCGACGACGACGGCGCCGCCGAGCTGTCCGGCGAGCAGCGCGGAGCCGCGCAGCGGCGTCAGCGCGAGGCGGTCGAAGAAGCCCGACTGGATGTCGCGCGCGAGATCGGTACCGGCGCTGACGGCGACGAACAGCGCGCCCTGGATGAACGGCACGGCGAGCGCGAAGTCGCGGTAGCTGACCGGCGGAAAGCCGTGGATCTTCGTCGCGGCCGCCAGCGAGCTGCCGTTGATCGCGAACAGGATCAGCGGGAAGACGAGCGGGAAGACGAGCAGCGCGCGCTGGCGCACCGTGCGCACGACCGAGCGCCGCGCGATCGCGCCGACCTGCTCGAGCAGGCTCGGTTCGGCCAGCCGCAGGGCGGAACCGGCGTCGCCGGGCCCCGCGCCGGTGACTCCCGAGCCGGCGGCCGCGCCGGCCCCCGCAAGCGCCGGCTGCGCGCCGGCGCTACTGCTCATCGGCTTCCTCGGCGGCGCCCTCGAGCTTGCGTCCGGTCTTCGCGAGGAAGACGTCGTCGAGCGAGGGCTGGTGCAGCTGCAGCGAGGCGACCTTCAGCTGCGCCTGGTCGAGCGCGCGGACGATCTCGGCGAGCTGCGACTCGCCGCCGGGCAGCTGCACGGTGACGGCGCCGCGCCCGCCGCGCGCGGTCGTGCCGAAGCCCGCGACGGCGCGCTCGAGCGCGTCGCAGTCGCTGACGTCGGCCGGCACGACTTCGACGGTCGGGCTGCCGACTTCGTCCTTCAGCTGCGTCGGCGTGCCCTCGGCGACGATGTGGCCGTGGTCGATGATCCCGACGCGGTCGGCCAGCGCGTCGGCCTCCTCGAGGTACTGCGTCGTCAGGAAGACCGTCATGCCCTCGTCGTGCGCGAGCCGCGCGACCTCCTCCCACAGCGCCGTGCGGCTCTGCAGGTCGAGGCCCGTCGTCGGCTCGTCGAGGAACAGGATCCGCGGGCTGTGCACGAGCGCGAGCGCGAGGTCGAGCCGGCGCTTCATCCCGCCCGAGTAGCCGCCGACGCGGCGATCGGCCGCTTCGGTCAGGCCGACGCGCTCGAGCAGTTCCTGCCCGCGCCGCGTGCGGTCGGCCTTCGCCATTCCCTGCAGCGTCGCCTGCAGTTGCAAATGCTCGCGGCCGGTGAGGATCGCGTCGAGCGCGGCCTCCTGCAGCGCGGCGCCGATCGACGCGCGCACGTGCGCGCCGTCCTTGACGATGTCGTAGCCGCCGACGCTCGCGCGTCCGCTCGTCGGCGGCAGCAGCGTCGTCAGCATCAGCACCGTCGTCGACTTGCCTGCGCCGTTCGGGCCGAGGAAGCCATAGATCTCGCCGGGCTGGACGGCGAGGTCGATGCCGTCGACCGCGCGCGGCCCCTTCTTGAACTCGCGTACGAGCCCTTCGACCTCGATCGCGGCGTCTCGCGCGCTCATGCTGCACTCTCGCCGCGAGCCGCACGTGGGGGCAGCGACGGCTCGACGCGCAGCAGGCGCGCGGGCCACGAGGGCAGCCACCAGTTCCAGCGCCCGAACAGCGAGACGACGGCGGGAACGAGCAGCGCGCGGATCACTGTCGCGTCGAGCAGGATGCCCGCGGCGAGGCCGGTCGCGAGGACTTTGATTTCGGTCTCGGGACCGGAAGCGAGCGAGACGAACGCGAGGAACAGGATCAGCGCGGCGCTCGTCACCAGCCTGCCCGTGCGCCCGATCCCGCGCACGACGGCCATGTCAGTCGACCCTGTCGCGTCGTACTCCTCGCGCATCCGCGCGAGGATGAAGACCTCGTAGTCCATCGACAGGCCGAACAGGAAGGCGAAGACCATCAGCGGTATCCAGGCGACGACGGAGCCTGTCGCGGGAATCCCCCAGATCAAGTCCGAGCCGTGCCCGTGCTGCCAGACGAGGTCGAGCACGCCCCACGCGGCGCCGACGCTGATCACGTTCAGCAGCACGGCCTTCAGCGGCAACAGCAGCGAGCGGAAGGCGCGCGCGAGCAGGACGAACGTGATGATCGCGATCAGCGCGATCATCAGCGGGAAGTTGCCGTAGACAGCGTGGATGAAGTCGCGGTCCTGCGCCGGGCGCCCGCCGACGAGCACGTCGCCGCCGGCCGCGTGCGCGGCTTCGCGCACGGCGAGGAACGTCGAGCGGCCGCTGGAGGAGGAGCCGTCGGGCGTCGGGAAGGCGTCGACGACGGCCGCGCCCGGACGGCGCCACTGCGGCAAGGACGGCGCGATCGTGCCGTGCACGCCTGAGACGCCGGCCATCGCCTGAGCCACGCGCTCCGGCGAGGTCGCGCCTTCGACGAGCGCCTCGGTCGGCAGCAGCGCGCCGGAGCCGATCCCGGAGCGCTCGAGCGCGAGCAGGCCCTGCTTGGCATCGCCCTGCTTGGCGACGGTGTTGACGTTCGGCAGGCCCGGCTGCAGGCTCGTCGCGGCGATCGCGAGCGCCGCGAGCACGAGCGCGGCGCCGGCGGCGGCGATCCAGCGGCGGCGCACGACGAACTTCGCCCAGCGCGTCCACGCGCCGCTGGCGTTGTCGTCGCTGCGCACGTGCGGCCAGTCCAGCCGCGGCCCGAGCTTCGCGAGCACGACCGGCAGCAGCGTCGTCGCGACGATCACGCTGATCAGCGGGATCAGCATGCCGCCGTAGCCGACCGAGCGCAGGAACGGCAGCGGCAGCGCGACGAGCGCGAGCAAGCCGATCGCGACGGTCGTGCCGCTGAACACCACAGCGCGCCCGGCTGTCTCCATCGCGCGCTGGATCGCCTCGTCGCCTTCGCGCCCGTGCGCGCGCTCCTCGCGCCAGCGCACGACGACGAGCAGCGAGTAGTCGATCGACACGCCGAGGCCGATCAGCGCGATCAGGAACTGCACGATCGGCGAGACTTCGGTGATCGTCGTCAGGCCCCAGACGAGCAGGAACGTCGTCAGGATCGAGACGATCGCCATCAGGATCGGCACGATCGCGAGGAACGAGGCGAACACGAAGGCAAGCACGAGCAGCGCGCCGAAGCCGCCGAGCAGCGCCTCGACGAGCACGCCCGGCCCGTTGCCACCGCCGCTCTGCACGGACAGCGCGTCGAACCCGGTTAGGTGCACGGGCGCGCCGGCGACGGTCGTCCCCTTCAGAGCGGACGCCGCTGTTTCGGCGGCCTTCGGGTTGTCTTCGAAGGTCTGCGAGCGGTCCGGCGGCGGGTAGGCGATCGCGAAAGTGGTCCGCCGGTCCTTTGAGACGAACGTCTCGCTCCGCGTGCTCGCGTAGCCGGCCAGGCGCGTGCCGGGGAGCGCGCGCAGCAAGCGCGCTTCGACAGCGGCGAGCTCACCGCGCACGCCGAGCGAGGCGACGGTCTTGCCGGCGGGGAGCGTGACGACGCTCAACAGCGGCGAGCCGTTGCCGCCGGTGCCGTGGAAGTCGCGCGCGATCTGCTGGTTGGCGATCCAGCCTTCCTTGCCGGGCACCGAGAATTTCTGCTTGAGCGCTTTCGTCGCGGAACCGGCGGAGACCATCCCGACGAGCGTCAGCACGAGCCAGAAGACGACGACGATGCGCTTGTGTGCGAGGACCCAGCGTGTCAGCGATGCCATGCGCGTTCCTTCCTTCGGTTTGCGTCTCCCTGAGACGGCGGGCCGGGCGAAAACTCATCGCCGCGCCTGAGATCGATCTACTTCGGTGTGAAGATGATTTGTATCACAAATGATTTCTATCGCGTAGAATGACGAGGGCATGTGGGAGCGAGGGCCGATACCGAACGAGCTGGGCGCTTTCCCGGGCTACCTGCTCGCGCGCCTCGGCGAGGCCTCGCGCCGGCGCTTTCAGAAGGCGCTCGAGCCGGAGCGGCTGCACCCGCGCGACTTCGGCGTGATGACGATGGTCGCGGCGCAGCCGGGGATGAGCCAGCAGCAGCTGCACGAGAAGACGGCGATCGACCCGAGCTCGATGGTCGCCGTGATCGACGAGCTCGAAGCGCGCGGGCTGGCCGAACGCCGCCCGCAGCCGGAGGACCGGCGCACGCGGCAGATCTTCCTGACCGACGACGGCCAGAAGGCGCTCGCGCGCGTGCGCGTGCTCGCGGCCGAGCTTCAGCGCGAGTTCTTCGGGGCGCTCACGGC
>DASZLB010000102.1:0-1640 GCA_035552575.1 Solirubrobacteraceae bacterium
GCCTGCTCGCCGAGCGCGAGCGGCGTGCCGAGGTCGTCGAAGATCGCTCCACGTCCTGCGGGCAGCGACACGGTCGCCTTCGCCTGCGCGGTCGCCATCGCAGCGAGCGGAGCGGCGCGCACCGTGGCGATCCACGCCGCGCGCGCGAGCAGGCCGCCGAAGACGACGAGCGTCACGAGCAACAGAAGACGGATGCGCGAATTGACGACCCGCATCTCGTCTTACTTCTGGTTGAGGTCGAGGTAGCTCGTGTCGGCCGCTGCCGCCGGTACGAGCCCGAAGCGCCGCGCCGCCTGCTCGATGCGGATGGATGCGATCGCGCTCGAGACCTGCGATGCGAGTGCCTGATTTTGGTTCCGCAACTCGACCTGCTGCTGATCGAACTTGTTCACAGCGACGTTCGCGCGGAGCACCGCGACGTTCACCGCCACGACACCGGCCAACAGCAGCGCGAACGTGACGATCCACAGAATGCCGGGCGTGACGCGACGCGACCGCCGCCGTGTCCTGGTGCGCGGCTTTGGCGCCGCAACGGGCCGCGCACGCCGGCGAACCGGTACGGGCGCCGCAACGGCTTCCGCCGCGAACCAGTCGACGGTGGCCATTACTCGGCTTTGACCGCCGCACGCAGTCGCGCCGACGCCGCGCGCGGGTTCTGCGCCACCTCGGCCTCGCTCGGCCGGACGGGGCGGCGCTGGATCGCGCGCAGCTCGGGCTCGTGGCCGCAAACGCAGACCGGGAAGTCGGGCGGGCACATGCAGCCGCGCTCCCGCTCGCGCAGGAAGTGCTTGACGATCCGGTCCTCGAGCGAATGGAAGGAGATGACCGCGAGCCGCCCGCCCGGGCGCAGCATCGCGAGCGCTGCCGGCAACGCCGTCTCGAGCGAGCCGAGCTCGTCGTTGACGGCGATGCGCAATGCCTGGAAGACGCGCTTCGCCGGGTGGCCCTCGCCGAATCGCGCCGGCGCGGGGATCGCCGCTCTGATCGTGTCCACGAGCTCGCCCGTGCGCTCGAACGGCTCGTCGCGCCGGCGGCGGACGATCGCCTTCGCGATCTGCCGTGCGTAGCGCTCCTCGCCGTACTTGCGAAAGATGGTGACGAGCTCCTTCTCGGGCCACTCGTTGACGATCGCGCGGGCGTCGAGGTCCTGCGAAGAGTCCATGCGCATGTCGAGCGGCGCGTCGGTCGCGTACGAGAAGCCCCGCTCGGGCCGGTCGAGCTGCATCGACGAGACCCCGAGGTCGAGGAGGATCGCATCCGCCGAAACGCCGTTCTCCGCGAGTTGCGGGAGGACGACGCTGAAGTCGCCGCGGAGGAGCCGCGCCTGCACGCCGCTGCTGCGCTCGAGTCGCTCGAAGTACGTGCGAACCGTCGGATCGCGGTCGATCGCGATCAGCTTGCCGCGGCCGCGCAGGTCGGCAGCGAGCACCGCTGCATGGCCGCCGGCGCCGAAGGTCGCGTCGACGACGGTCTCTCCCGGCTGCACGACGAGGCTCTCTCGCACCTCGTTCGCGAGGACGGGAACGTGATCAGTCGCGCTGGGCTGCAAGACGTTCGGCAACATCCCGCGTCCTCCCTTCCGACTCGGCGAGCTCGCGCCGCCACGTGGCGCGATCCCAGATCTCGAGGTGGTCGTTGAC
>DASZLB010000103.1:0-33339 GCA_035552575.1 Solirubrobacteraceae bacterium
CTACACGGCGGGGCTCGTCGCGGCGGCGGGCGCGCGCCCGTCGCGCCTGGTGGTGTTCGGCAAAGGGACGGACGTGCCGGCGCAGACGGAGCCGCTGCTGCTCGAGCGTCCGACGATCGTCACGGTCGCGCGGATCGAGGAGCGCTACAAGGGCCACGACGCGATCCTCGGCGCGCTGCCGCTCGTGCTCGCGAAGGTGCCCGATGCGCAGTGGGTCGTGATCGGCGAGGGCTCGCTGCGCGCGGGCCTCGAAGCGCTCGCGCGCTCCTCGGGCATCGCCGGATCGGTGCGCTTCCTCGGCGCGGTCGGCGACGAGGAGCGCAATCTGTGGCTGCGGCGCGCGAACGTGCTGGCGATGCCGAGCCGCCTGCCGGCCGGCGGCTTCGCGGGCGAGGGCTTCGGGATCGCGTACCTCGAGGCGGGCGCGTACGGCAAGCCGGTCGTCGCGGGCAACGTCGGCGGCGCGCTCGACGCGGTCCTCGACGGCGAGACGGGACTGCTCGTCGATCCGCGCGACACGGCCGCGCTCGCGCAGGCGCTCGTGACGCTGCTGCTCGACCGAGAGCTGGCAGCGCGCCTCGGCGAGGCCGGACGCAAGCGGGCGCTCGAGCACGCGTGGCCGCTCGTCGTCGCTCGCGTCGAAGCGCTGCTGCTCGAGCAGCTCGACGCTTGACGATTGCGAACACGCGGTCTGCGACGCGGCGCGCGGGCGCCTGGAGACCCGCGAGCGCTCCGCATAAGCGCCTGTGAAGAACCCCGCAAAATCTTGCAAAAGCGCTAGATGCGCCCTAATGTTGTTCGAGGGGGTCGGGCTCTGCGCAACGCGCAAGGCACGGGATTCTGAAGCCTTGACGCCTTCCAGAGACACAGGCCACTTCCGAATCGAGACCGCACGGATGCCAACGACCGCCTACCACCTGTCCCATCTGCGTACGCTCGAGTCCGAGGCGGTCCAGGTGATGCGCGAGGTCGCTGCCGAGTTCGAGCGCCCGGTGCTGCTGTTCAGCGGCGGCAAGGACTCGATCGTGCTGCTGCGGCTCGCCGAGAAGGCGTTCCGCCCTGGTCCGTTCCCGTTCCCGCTGATGCACGTCGACACGGGCCACAACTTCCCGGAGGCGATCGAGTACCGCGACCGGCACGTCGCCGAGATCGGCGAGCGCTTGATCGTCGCGAGCGTGCAGGAGTCGATCGACAAGGGCCGCGTCGTCGAGGAGACGGGCCCGAACGCGTCGCGCAACGGCCTGCAGACGGTCACGCTGCTAGACGCGATCCGTGAGCACGGCTTCGATGCGGCATTCGGCGGCGCGCGCCGCGACGAGGAGCGCGCGCGGGCGAAGGAGCGGATCCTCTCGTTCCGCGACGAGTTCGGCCAGTGGGAGCCGCAGCGCCAGCGCCCGGAGGTCTGGGCGCTGTACAACGCGCGCATCCGCAAAGGCGAGCACGCGCGCGTCTTCCCGATCTCCAACTGGACGGAGCTCGACGTCTGGCAGTACATCGCCGAGGAGCGGCTCGAGGTGCCCTCGATCTACTTCGCCCACGATCGCGAGGTGTTCGAGCGCGACGGGATGCTCTACGCGGTCAGCCCGTTCATCGAGATGGCCGAAGGCGAGCAGCCGTTCGCCGCGACGGTCCGCTACCGGACGGTCGGCGACATGAGCTGTACGGGCGCCGTCGAGTCGGGCGCCGCGACGCTCGAGGACGTCGTCGCGGAGATCGCCGCGACGCAGGTCACCGAGCGCGGCCAGACGCGCGCCGACGACCGCGTGACGGAGGCGGCGATGGAGGATCGCAAGCGGCAGGGGTACTTCTGATGGAGATTTTCATTCTTAATATTTTCGGTTTGGTGGGTGCATGAGCGGCGCAGAGGAGAACGGCAACGGCCACAGGCACGCGCAGGGGCTCCCGACGCCGCATACTGCGACTGTGACGGCGACGGGGGACGAAGGCGCGCGCGAGCTGTTCAAGCGCCTTTCGGAGCGCCCGGCGGACCTGCTGCGCTTCGCGACGGCAGGCTCTGTCGACGACGGCAAGAGCACGCTGATCGGCCGCCTGCTGTACGACTCCAAGCAGGTGCTGACCGATCAGCTCGAGCACGTCGAGCGGACGAGCCAGCGGATGGGCCACGACTTCCTCGACCTCTCGCTGCTGACCGACGGCCTGCGCGCCGAGCGCGAGCAGGGCATCACGATCGACGTCGCGTACCGCTACTTCGCGACGCCGCAGCGGCGCTTCATCATCGCCGACACGCCCGGCCACGAGCAGTACACGCGCAACATGGTCACGGGCGCCTCGACGGCGGACCTCGCGATCGTGCTGATCGACGCGCGCAAGGGCGTGATCGCGCAGTCCAAGCGCCACGCGTTCATCAGCTCGCTGCTGGCGATCCCGCATGTCGTCGTCTGCGTCAACAAGATGGACCTCGTCGACTACGACGAGGCCGTGTTCGATCAGATCGTCGAGGAGTTCGACTCCTTCGCGGCGCGCCTGGAGATGTCCGACGTGACGTTCATCCCGATCTCGGCGCTGAACGGCGACAACGTCGTCGAGCGCTCGCAGAAGATGCCCTGGTATGAAGGGCCGCCGCTGCTCTACCACCTCGAGCACGTGCACATCGCCTCCGACCGCAACCTGATCGACGTGCGCTTCCCGGTGCAGTGGGTGATCCGCCCGCAGTCGGCGAGCGTGACGGACTACCGCGCCTACGCCGGCCAGGTCGCCGGTGGCGTGATGCGGCCCGGCGACGACGTCGTCGTGCTGCCCGGCGGTCAGCGCAGCACGATCGCCGCGATCGACACGTTCGACGGTCCGGTCGAGGAGGCGTTCCCGCCGATGTCGGTCGCGCTGCGCCTCGCCGACGACATCGACGTCGGGCGCGGCTCGACGATCGTGCGCACGCAGAACCAGCCGACCGTCGCGAACCGCTTCGAGGCGCTGTTGTGCTGGATGTCCGAGCGCCCGCTCGACCGCGCGCGCCGCTACCTCGTCAAGCACACGACGCGCACGGCGATGGTCGGCGGCCTCGACGTTCGCTACCGGATCGACGTCGAGACGCTCCACCGCGACGAGAGCGCGCAGACGCTGGAGCTGAACGACCTCGGACGCGTGCGCCTGCAGCTCAGCGCGCCGCTCGTGTTCGACTCCTACCGGCGCAACCGCACGACGGGCAGCCTGATCGTGATCGACGAGGCGACGAACGAAACGGTCGCCGCCGGCGTGATCCTCGACACGGAGGTCGAGGACGTGCCCGAGAGCAAGAGCGAGCGCAGCCCGAACGTACGCTGGCAGGGCACGCGCGTGACGCGCGAGCGCCGCTGGAGCTCGCTCGGGCATCCGGGCGCGACGCTGTGGTTCACGGGGCTGCCGGGCGCCGGCAAGTCGACGATGGCGGCGGCCGTCGAGGAGCGGTTGATCGCCGCCGGCCAGCCGGCGTTCCTGCTCGACGGCGACAACCTTCGCCACGGCCTCAACGGCGACCTCGGCTTCGACGAGACGGCGCGGCGCGAGAACGTCAGGCGCACGGCGCACGTCGCGCGGCTGCTCGCCGAGTCGGGCACGATCGCGCTCGTCAGCCTCGTCAGCCCGTACCGAGCCGACCGCGAGGCGGCCGCCTCGCTGCACGTGGCCGACGAGCTCGACTTCCTCGAGATCTTCGTCAACGCGCCGCTGGAGCTATGCGAGCAGCGCGACCCGAAGGGCCTGTACGCGCGAGCGCGCGCCGGCGAGCTGACGGGTCTGACGGGCGTCGGCGCGCCATACGAGGCGCCGTCGGACCCCGACCTCGTGCTCGGCACGCTCGACGAAACGGTCGAGCGCGGCGCCGAGCGCGTGTTCGAGCTGCTCGCCGCGCGCGGGCTACTCAGCGGCTAGCGCGGCTCAGGCTCGGCAGCCTCGCGCTCGGCAAGGCGCTCGTCACCGGCCCGGGGCGGCGACGTTCAATGCAGGCGGCCGGCTCTGTCAGCGTTTCGAGGACGCCGGCGCGGAGTGCAGCAGCACCGTCGCGCTGTCGCCGGCCGCGAAGGCGCCCTTCTTGGCAGGTGTGACCTCGGCGCGGTAGGTGCCACCCTTCTGCACCGTCACGATCGCGCTGAAGCGCGAGAGCGTCTTCGTCGCGCGCTTCGTCTTCGTGCTGAACTGCGTCGCGAACTTGCTCGTCCGTTCGGAGTTCTTTTCGTTGTTGCCCGGCCGCACGGCCTTGCGCAGCTGGAAGGTCACGCGGGCGCCGACGCTTGCCGGCGTGACGGTGCCGTACAGGCGCACGAGCCCTTTGTGGCTCGACGTGCGGACTTTCAGCGTCACGCGCAGCGCTGCGTCGACGGTCACGAGCGAGCTGTATAGCGGGCGCGGGTCGAGCGTGCTGACGCGGTACTGCGTGCTCGTCAGCAGCCGCGCGACGTGGAAGCTGAACGCGCCCGTCGAGCTCGTCACGATCGGCAGCCCGGTCGTCGCGAACGGTTCGAGGTAGGGGAACGGGCTTTCCTGCAGGACGATTTTGCGCCCGGCGTTGCCGGCGCCGCTGAGCACACCGGCCAAGTTAAGCGCGCCACCGTAGACGGTCGCGGCCGTCGGCTTGGTCAGCGTGAACTTCGCTTTTTTGGCCTTCGTCAGCGCGAACGTCCGGTCCTTGCCGGGCTTCAGGCCGGCGCTGTTGCTCGCGACGAGCCGGTAGTGGTAGCCGGGCAGCAGGCCAGTCGCGGCCTGGCCGACCTTGACCCTCGCGGTGCCCGCCGGCAGGCTCGCCGGCGTCGTCTGCTTGCCGTAGGCGGTCGTCGGGCCGTACTGGAAGTAGTAGCTCGTCGCTGCACCGCGCGGGTTGATCGCGCCGAGCAGCGTTGCCGAAGTGGCCTGCACGTGGCTGACGCCGCCCGTCGCGACGCTCGGCAGCCCGACTCTGACCGGCCGAGCGGCGCCGCTCGTGGGGGCGAACGCGAGCGCCGTCGTGGCCGCCAGCGCGGCGGCGGGGGCGAAGCAATGCCGTGTCTTCCGTGATCTCATTCGCGAATCGCTCCCTCTGATACCGGCATCGGCGCAGGTGTGACTCTACCTCGCACGGTGTTCATTGAACACGCACACGCGTGGTTCGATGCGGCGCTGCTCGCGATTCTGGCGCGATAACGGGACTTTCACCAAATCGTTACGCCGCCGCGCCCGTCTGCGTCGAGCATGGGCGCAGCAGCAAGGCTCCCATCGGTGCGCCCGGCTCGGGCTGGGTGCCGGAGCGCAACGCGAGCTAGCCACGTGTCCACGGAATCGATCGCCAGCACACCGCCGACAGCAGCCGCGAACGCCTCGTGCGCGAGCTGCGGCTCGCTGCTGGCCGAGGACCAGCGCTACTGCTTGCGCTGCGGCGAGCGGACAGCGCCGCCCCGCAGCGTGCTGCTCGGCGGGCCGCCGTCGCAGCCGGCCGCGGTGCAGCCGAGCGCACCGCTCGTGCCGCTCGGCTTTCCGCCGCCTGGGACGGCGCGGGACGGTCAGGATCGCCGCGGCAACGCGGTGACGATCATCGCCGGTCGTCGGCGCGCTGCTGCTCGCGCCAGCATCGGCGCAGGTGAGACGGCGCCGCCGCGGCGCGGCGCGGCTCAGGCGACGGCGGTCGCGAGCTGGTCGTAGGTGATCGCTTCACGCCGGCTCGCGGCACGCGCGAGCACGCGGTCGAGCGCGATCATGTGGCGCGGATGCTGCAGGTCGGCCGGGTGCAAGTCGAGCCGCAGCGTGCTGCCGCACAGCAGTCCGCCGGCGCGCACGAGCGCAGGCGAGAATGCGCGCTCGAGCCGGCTGTCGGTGCCCATGCCCCAGGCGGGCGCGAGCAGCCGCCCGCGCTGCTGCTCGGCTGCGTGGACGCGGCGATGCACGCCGAGCAGCCCGGCCCACCAGCGAAAGCGGCGCGGCAGCACGCTGCGCAACGCCGGCGTGTAGGCGTATGCCGGTGCGACGAAGCCGTCCGGCTCGATGCCGGCGAGCTTCAGCACGCGCCAGCCCGCGTTGACGGCACGTTGCGTCTCGTCGATGTCGAGGCCGACGAACTCGCCCGTGCGACGTGGCGGCGAGAGCAGCCATTGCGGCGACAGCCTCACGCGACGGGTGCGCTCGTGCTGGAAGCCGTGCTGGGCGATCGAGTCGCCGGCGTCGCGGCGCTCGGCCAGCCAGCTCGTCATCTGCGGCGAGCGCTCGCCGAGCGGATGCAGGTCGCGCGCCGGGATGACGAGCAGTGTGACGCGGTCGACGCCGTGATCGCTGAGCCAATCGCGGATCAGCGCGCAGCGCTCGAACGTCGCCGGCTCGATGTCGTGCAGCGCGACGGCGATCGTGCGCCGGGGCTTCGAGTTATGCGGCACGCGCCACCCGCGAGGAGTCGTTCGCCGTCAGCAGCGCTCGATAGCCATCGCCGAGGCGCTGCATCGCGCGCTCCCACGTGCGCTCCTGGACGGCAGCGAGGCCTCCCGCTGCGAGCTGCTCGCGCAGCCTCGGCGAGGCGGCCAGCTCGACGAGCGCATCGGCGAGCACGCGCGCGTCGGCTGCGCACAAGAGGCCGCTCGAGCGGTGATCGATCAGCGACAGCGGGCCGCCCTCGGCGACGGCGACTACGGGCACGCCGCTTGCCTGCGCCTCCAGCACGACCTGGCCGAACGTGTCGGTGCGACTCGGGAAGAGGAAGATGTCCGCTTCGGCGTAGGCGCGCGCGAGCTCGACGCCGTCGAGCCAGCCGCGGAACTCGGCGTGCTCGCCGACGCGCTCGCGCAGGCGCTGCTCCTCCGGGCCGCCGCCGACTAGCACGAGGCGCAGGCGCGGGTCCCGCTCGCGCGCGCGCAGGAACGACTCGGCGAGCAGATCGGCGCCCTTCTCGCGGGTCACGCGCCCGGCGTAGAGCACGTCGATCCGCTCCGGCGAGCGCTCGCGCTCGCGCAGCACCGGATCGAACCGCGACGTGTCGACACCGCGGTCCCAGTGCGCGACCTTCTCCGCCGCGACGCCGATCTCGGCGAGCGTCCGATCGGATGCGGGGCTGGGGGAGAGCACGAGGTCGCACGCGCCGTAGAACGCGCTGACGCCGAGCGCCATCGCGTCGGCGACGCGGCGCTCGCCGGAGCGCAACCCGGCGTAGGCGGTCAGCTCGGTGTGGTAGCTGCCGAGCAGCGGCACGCCGAGGCCTCGGCTGACGAGCGCGCCGACGATGCCGACTGGCCCGGGCGAGCAGACGTGGATCAGGTCGAAGCTGCCCTCGGCGAGCGTCTGCACGGCAGCCGAGAGGCTCGGCACGCCGATCTGCAGGCCCGGGTAGTAGGGCACCTCGAACTCGGCGACGGCCGACAGGCGCCGGTCGACGTCGGGGTCGGTGCCGAGCAGCTCGATCTCGAAACCGCGCACGCCGCGCGCGCGGATCTCCTCGACGGCGCGCGTGACACCGTGCGTCGAGCCGATCCCGTCGGCGAGGATCGCGACGCGCGGCGTCTCGCCGTCCTCGCGCCGCGTGTCGAGCTTCGCTCGCTCGTTCGCGAGGAATGCCGTCGCCGGGGCGTACGGGATCGCCGCGGTGCAGCTCTCGAACAAGTCCATCGCGGCGCTCGCCACCTCGCGCTCTCCGCGCGCTGCCGCGAGCGCGTGCTCGATCGCGACGCGCAGCTTGCGCTCGTGCGCGCGGCAGGCGCGACGATAGAGGTCGGCGTGGCTGAAGTCCTCGGCCTGCATGTAGGCGATCAGGCCGGCCTCGTCGAGGTGGTCGAGCTCGACGGCGCCGAGCCATGCGTGCAGCAGGCAGCGCGCGTCGTGCGGGGAGACTGCGCCGCCGCCGTCGAGCTCGCCGCGACGGGCATCGCCCTCGCTGAGCAGGCGCCGGGCCATGCGCAACACGGTCGCCGGGTCGGGCTGCGCAGGCGGCGGCGCGTCGAGGCCGCCGCGCCCGAGCGCTCGCGCGGCGAGCGCGATCGCGGCGTGTGCCCACTTCGCCGCGCTGCCCTGCGCGCCGCCGGCGCTGACGCGACCGGCGTGCAGGTGCGCGAGGAACTCCTCAGGCGTGCTCGCCGCGGAGTCTGCGTCCACGTGCGCCCGATGTCGACTCCTGCGTGGTCGTCCGAGCCGCCGATCCCGGCGCCGTCGAGCGTCGCCACGTACGTCGCCGCAGGGCGGTTGAGCTCGCGCGCGCGAGCGCCGTTGCGCACCTCCCAGACGTCGAACAGCTGCGCCAGGCGGCGGCGGTGGCGCGCGCTCAGCGGTGCGCCGACGTGGTAGTAGGGGTGTGCGAGCGCGCATGCGATCTCGCGCTCGTACATGTATCCGGCGCAGAGCTCGACATCGTCGCGGTGCGCCTGCAGCCACTCGTGGTCGTCCGCCGTTATTCCGTAGCAGAGCACGTGCACGGCCTGGGACTCGCCGCGGAAGCCCGCGGTCAGCTCCTCGGAGATGAACACGTCCGGGCGGTCGGCGATCTCCAGCACGCCGGCGATCGTGTCATGGTCGGTGATCGTCACCAGGTCCATGCCGCGCCGCTTCGCCAGCTCGTAGACCTCTTGCGGCGGCGTCGCGCACTCGGGCAACCCGGCCGCTCGCTGCACGCCGAGCTTTGACTCCTGCGAGGCCGTCGAGTGGCAGTGCAGGTCGGCTCGGCAGACCTGCTCAATGCTCCGCAAAGTCGCTCCGCGACCGTTCATGGCAGTCAGATTCCCCTGCAAAGCGCCGTCTTTTGTGACGATGGCGAAACGATCGTGTGAAGTCGGTGTGAAGATTCTCACAGCCCCTCGCGCCAGCCCAGCCTCTAAGCTCTGCCGTCGATGCCAGCCGTCCTGCTCGCGCCGCTCGCTGCGGCGATCAGCTACTTCCAGGCGATTGTCCTCGGCATCCTGCAGGGCGTCACCGAGTTGTTTCCGATCTCGAGCCTGGGGCACACGGTCCTGTTCCCGACGCTGTTCGGTTGGAACGATCTCGTCCACGCGCAGTCGCAGAAAGAGTCCTTCTGGCTGGCGTTCGTCGTGATGCTGCACGTCGGCAGCGCGATCGGCCTGCTGATCTACTACCGCCGCGACTGGGTCGAAATCATCGGCGCGTTCTTCAGCTCGCTCGGCAAGCGTCGCGCCGAGACGGCGAACGAGCGCCTCGCGTGGCTGATCATCATCGCGAGCCTGCCGGCCGGCGTGATCGGACTCGTCTTGGAGAAACAGCTGCGAACGCTCACCGCGAAGCCCGAGGTCGCGGCGGTCTTCCTGATGGTCAACGGTCTCCTGCTGTTCGTCTTCGAGCGCGTCCGCAAGCGCGGTGAGGTGCGCGAACTGGCGATCCGCGAGGGCGCGAAGCCGGACGGCGCGCGCGTGCTCGAGACGCTCGAGTACCGCGAGGCGCTCGTCGTCGGCTTCGCGCAGTCGACTGCGCTCGTCGCCGGCATCAGCCGCGACGGCGTGACGATGGGCACCGGCGTCGCGCGCGGCCTCGACCACTCCGATGCGGCGCGCTTCGCGTTCCTCCTGGCGACGCCGATCATCCTCGCGGCAGGCATCTTCAAGCTGCCCGACCTGCTCGGCCACCTCGGCGACGGGATCCGCGGGCAGGCGCTCGTCGCGATGGCCGTCGCGGCGATCACGGCCGTCTTCACGGTCGCGTTCCTCGTCAAATACTTCAAGACGCGCACGCTCGTGCCGTTCGGCGTCTACTGCGTGCTGTTCGGCTTGTTCATGCTGATCTACACCGTCGCTTAGCGGCCGTCGACCCTGCCCGGAGCGGCTTCCTCAGTCGCTCGCGCGCAGAGCGCGCCATGCGACTTGCCTGTGCCCCGATGTGATGCGTCCTTGTCCACTTGGTCGAGGCCCGCTAAGAATCTGCTTGTCATCTGGCTGGCTGGGCGAGACGATTCAGCCTTCCTTTACGTGGTAGCCCATCATTGACCGATGCCCGTGCCGCGAACCCCACAGAAGATGTTCGAGACGCGCAGCCAAGCCTGGCGCGAAGTCGGCCTGCTGCGCCAGATCAGCCCGCGCGTGGTCAAGCGCGCGCGGCTGGAGGCGCTCGTGCTCGTGCCGCTGTTCGTCGGCATCGTGCTGCTCTACGACCATCGCGCGGCGCTGTTCGGCCGCGAGGTGCACTTCTACCGCGACTCGCACGGCGTCGCGCATCCGGCGCACAAATACCTCGAACCGGCGCTCGAAACGCCGATCACGGTCGTCACCGTGGTCGCGCTCGTGATCCTCGGCTGGGCGATCGCGCGCGACATCGGCCGCGGTCTCGGGCCGCCGCTGTTCCGTCGCCTCGATCCGGCGACGGCCGGAACGGTCGGGTTCCTGATCCGCCTGCTGACGATCATCCTCGCGCTGCTCGTCGCGCTGCGCGTCGCCGGCATCCAGACGCGCACGCTCGCGCTCGGCGGCGCGTTCACGGCCGTCATCTTCGGCCTCGCCGCGCAGCAGACGCTCGGCAACGTGATCGCCGGCACGGTGCTGCTCAGCGCGCGGCCGTTTCGCGTCGGCGACAGGGTCCGCCTGCAGGGCGGCCCGCTCGCGGGACAGCTCGAGGGCACGGTCAGCTCGCTCGGGCTGCTCTACACGACGTTCGCAAAAGGCGAAGACGCGATCATGGTGCCGAACAGCGTCGTGCTGAACAGCGCCGTGATCCCGCTGCGCGAGCCCGAGGCCGTCAACCTGCGCGCGCGGCTGCGCCCCGGGATGACGCCGGCCGACCTGCAGGTGCTGCTCGAGCAGCAGCTTCAGACGCCGCTGCGCGATCCGGCGCGGATCATGCTCGAGGAGCTCGACGGCGAGGAGGTCGTCGTGCGCATCGCCGCGACGCCCCGCGCCGCGAGCGAAGGGCGCCAGCTCGCCAGCGAACTGCTCGGGATCGTCTCGCGTGAGACGCGCGCAGGCGCAGAGACGCGCGAGGCCGACGGCTCGCCCATGCCCGCGTCAACGCGTCCCGGCAGCCCGCCGGCGCCCGACGGCGAGGCGCGCGAGCGCGAAGTGCGCGACGGCGAGACGCCCGACGGCAAGGCGCGCGAGGGCGAGCAGACGCGCTCGCGCGGCTGAGCGCCTAGGCGGAGCGCAGCACGCCGTAGCGCAGGAACAGGTGCGACTCGTTCTCGAACGCACCGAGCAGCTCGAGCTCGAGTGGTTGCTCGAAGGCGACGCCCGCGACGATCCGCAGCGCCTCGCCTGTGATGTCTTCCCCGCCGGTCAGCTTCGGCGCGAGCGCGAGGAACAGCTCGTCGACGAGACCTGCCTGAAGCAGCTCGGCGTTCAGATGCGGGCCGCCCTCGCAGAGCAGCGTGCGAACGCCGAAGCGCTTGCTTAGCTCGCCCATCGCCAGGCGCAGGTCGAGCCGGCCGTCGCTGCCCGCGCGCACGTACTCGATCTGCGCACCCGCCCCCGTCAGGCTGGCCGCCGACGGGGTGACGATCACCACGTGCGCCTCCGGCTCGTTGAGCAGCGGCGTGTCGCCGGGCAGCGACAGGCGGGCCGAGACAATGCACGCGAGCGGCTCCGCCCCGAGGCCGCGCTCGACGCGGCGCTCGCGCGTCGCGGCGTCCGGGATGATCCGTCCATAGCGCTCGACGCGCACCGTGCCTGCACCCGCCATCACCGCGTCGACGTTCGCGCGCAGCGCGTGAAACAGCTCGCGATCGGCGCGATTGCCGATCGGGCCCGATCGGCCTCCGAGCGAAGCGCGCCCGTCGAGCGTGCTCACCATGTTGAGGATCAGGTACGGGCGCGCCGCGGCCGTCTGCGCGCGCTTGCCGAGCTCGAAGCCGTCGACGATCTGCGACGCGTCGGCTGCCTCCCCGGCAGGGAGCAGGCGCGTGAACGCCGCCGCCTCGCCGGCCGGCTTTGGCGGCAGCTCGCTCGCATCCTCGCGCGCGCTCATCGGCTGCACCCTAGCCGCAGCGGCTCGTAGCCTGGGAAAAGGGCGCCTTGTGCAGGAGATAAACCGACCATCCGATCTTAATAATTCGTACAACACGGGCGCGGAGGGACCTGCTACGGTCGTCCTGTCTGGCCGGCACGAAAGACCGGCGAAAGTAGTGCAAGCGCTCGCAGGTCGAAGCTTCAAGAAGCATCCTCCGCGTGCAGCACGCACATACCGTGGAGGAGTACCCACATGCCTACTGGCACAGTGAAGTGGTTCAGCGACGACAAGGGGTTCGGTTTCATCACCCCCGACGACGGCGACAAGGACCTGTTCGTCCATCACACCGGCATCAACGGCGAGGGTTACCGTTCGTTGCAGGAGGGCTCGAAGGTCTCATACGACCCAGAGCAGGGCGACAAGGGTCCGAAGGCCGTCAACGTCTCGACGCTCTAAGCGCCGCCGCTGAATTGGCTGCGGCTCTGGCCGCAGCACATCGGTCTAACCTTCTGAGGGCTCGCTTCGGCGGGCCCTCCGCATGTCCAGCGACGCGAGCACACTTCCCCTGCGCGACGCGCCGGCCGAGAGCCCTACGGTCGAGCGCCGGTTTCTGCGCGGACGCGCTCGGTCGTTGACGCGCGCCGGCGAGCGCGAGTGGCTCGGCGCCGTCTGCCTCGCCGTGATCGTGCTGGCCAGCCTGCTCGTCGTGATCGTCTCCGCGAACCGCCCGAGCATCCTCTCGGCGACGTCGCACGCGGGCTTCTTCCCGCACTGGATGACGGGTCCGCTCGGCGGCCTCGTGCCGGGGCTGACGCGCAACAGCGTCAAGCTCAAGTACCTCTTCTCCGGCGCGATCGTCGCGATGTACGTCAGCTACGTGCTCGGCCTCGCCTATGTTCCGCGTCTGCGCTCGCGCTGGGCGATCGCGGCAGTGATCGCCGTGCACGCGATCTTCCTCCTCGCGCCGCCGCTCGCGCTGACGGACATCTTCAACTACGTCAACTACGGGCGCATGGAGGCCGTCCACAGCCTCAACCCGTACACGACGATCCCGATCCTCGAGCCGCACAGCGACCCGAGCTACGACCTCAGCAACTGGCACCAGCTGCTCAGCCCGTACGGCCCGCTGTTCACGATCTTCACGTTCGTCGTCGTGCCGCTCGGCGTCGCCGCTTCGTTCTGGGTGCTGAAGGGCTGCCTCGCGCTCGCGAGCCTCGCGACGATCTGGCTCGTGTGGAAATGCGCGCGGCTGCTCGGACGCGACCCCGTCAAAGCGATCGTGCTCGTCGGGCTCAACCCGATCGTGCTCGTCTGGGGGCTCGGCGGAGATCACAACGACTTCTTGATGGTCTTCCTCGTCGTGCTCGGCTTCTACCTGCTGCTGCGCGCGCGCCGGCGAGATCACGAGGCGCTAGGCGAGGATGGCGTCGACCGCGTCGACGGGCCGTTCGCGCCCGCTCCGCCACCCGTGCTGCCGGCCTCGCTCGCGGCCGCTCGCGCAGTAGTCGCCGAGGTCCCGCTGCGCACGCGCCTGCGCGAATGGCTGCTGCCGCTGTCCTGGCCCGAAATCTGCGCCGGCGCTGCGTTCGTAGCCGCCGTCGCCGTGAAGGCGTCCGGCGCCGTGTTGATCCCCGTCCTGCTCGCCGCGCTCCTGCGGATGCCGCGGCGCCTCGTTCAGGTGCTGCTCGGGATGGCCGTGACGAGCGTCGCGATCGCCGCCGCGAGCCTCGCCGCATTCGGCCTGCACTTCCCCGACCTGAGCACGCAGAGCAAGCTCGTGACGAGCGTCAGCGTGCCGAACCTGATCGGGCTCGCGCTCGGGCAGGGCGGCGAGACCGACTGGCTGCACACGCTGCTCAGCGCCGCGCTGATCCTCGCCGTCGCGCTGTGCTGCGCACAGGCGTGGCGGCGGCGCTCGGCGATCACCGCGTCCGGCTGGGCGAGCGTCGCGCTGCTCGTCACGCTCAGCTGGGTGCTGCCGTGGTACGTGCTCTGGGTGCTGCCGATGGCCGCGCTGTCGAGCTCGCGGCGGCTGCGCACGACGGCGCTCGTGCTCGGCGCGTACCTGATCATCGCCTGGGCGCCCGCGTCGGGGCAGCTTTGGAACGCGATCCACTTCCATCCCGAGAAAACCTCGCTCGGGCGGCTGCACCAGCGCTACGTCAAGGAGCTACTGAACTAGCGCGCCGCACGCGGGCGAGGGGCGGGCTAGTGCTCGTCCTCCGGGCGCCGGCGCTCGCGCTTGCGCTGCGTGTCGCGGCGCTTCTGCGCGAGGCGACGCTCGCGCGAGGCCGCCGTCGGGCGTGTCGCGCGGCGGCTCTTCGGCACCGTCAGCGCTCGTGCGAGGCGCTCCGCGAGCCGCGTCAGCGCGAGTTCGCGATTGCGCGCCTGCGAGCGCTCGTCCTGCGCGATCGCGACGAGCCGCGGGCCGACTCGCGCGAGCACACGCCGGCGCTGCGGCTCGCTGAGCGCCTGCGAGGCGAGCACGTCGAAGCTCGCTTCCACGCGCGACGCAGTCACGTTCGCGTGCTGGCCGCCCGGCCCCGAGGAGCGGCTCGCGCGCAGCGTCACCTCGCTGAGCGGGATCGACACGCGGTCGTTCACGCGCAGTCTTCTTGCTGCAGGCTCGTCCTCGCTCACCGTCGCCTCGCCGCCCTGCCGTGCTACTTCGGCTGTCCGCCGGAGAGGTCGTGTATCGCTTTGACGCGCTCCTCATCGCCCTCGCGCACGCGCCCGTCGCGGCCGACGTAGCCGTCGGCCGCGCCCGCGCAGACGTAGACCGCCTCGACGTCGCCGCGATTGCGCAGCTTGCGCACGGTCGCCGCGTCGACGCGCGCCATGCCGCCCGCCGCGAGCGCGTGCACGGAGTCGTCGCCGAACTCGATCTCGACCGCGCCGCGGTGCACGAAATACAGCTCCTGCTGCTTGTCGTGGTAGTGGAAGCCCGTTTCGATCCCGGGCGGAAGGACGATCGCGTTGACGCCGAACGCCGTCACGCCGAGCCCCTTGCGGATCTTGCGAAAGCCCGGCCCGTCGCCGAGGTCGTCGAGGCTGCCGACCGCATAGCCCTCGCCCTCCGTCACGCCCGGATAGTCAGTCGAAGCCGCCATCTGAGTCTCCTGTCGCTCGTTTGCGTCGCTTCGCACAAGCGTACTTCCGGCGCCGCTCGCCGGTCCGGCGCCGCTCGGCGGTCGGCGGTCGGCCGAGGACCATCGCGAGCCCGGCTCGGCTAGTGCTCGGCGACATGCCCGCCGTCGGGCACGAGCGGGTGCTCCTCGTGCGCCCAGCGCAGCAGGCCGCCGGTCATCGAGTACGCCTCGAACCCGGCCGCGCGCAACGCCTGTGCGGCCATCGTCGAGCGCGCGCCGACGCGGCAGTAGAACACGACAGGGCGCTCGCGGTCGAGGCTCGCGGCTTCGGCCGAGAGCGCGTTCAGCTCGATGTGGCGCGTGCCCGCGATGTGTCCCGCTTCGCGCTCGTAGCGCTCGCGCACGTCGATGACCTGCAGCGCCGGATCCTCGGCGAGCCATGCGGCGACGCGCTCGGGCGCGAGCGCGATGTCGGCGTTCTTCGCTGCGGCCACGAGTCCAAGCTAGCAGCGAGCTTCGCCGCCGATGGCGCACGATCACTAGGATCAGCGGGCATGGAGGCTGTCAGCGACGTGTACACGATCCCGCAGGAGCACCTCGACTTCTGCACGACGATCGGCCAGATCGCGCGCGAGCGGATCGCGCCGCGCTCGGCCGAGATCGACGAGCGCGCCGAATACCCGTGGGACGTGCGCAAGCTGCTCGCCGAGCAGGACATCCTCGGCCTGCCGTTCCCGACGGAGTACGGCGGGACCGGCACCGGCACGCTGATGCTGAACATGGCCGTCGAGGAGATCGCGAAGGTCGATGCCGCGTGCGCTCTGATCCTGATGGTGCAGGAGCTCGGCACGCTGCCGATCCAGCTGTTCGGCTCCGATGAGCTCAAGCAGCGCTTCCTGCCGAGGTGCGCGACCGGCGAGTGGTCGCCCGCGTTCGCGCTCTCAGAGCCGGAAGCAGGCTCCGACCCCGCGGGGATGATCACGACGGCCGTGCAGGACGGCGAGGAGTGGGTCATCAACGGCACGAAGAACTGGATCTCGAACCTCGGGATCGCCGACTTCTACATCACGTTCGCCGTCTCAGATCGCGAGACGCGGCGCTTGACGGCGTTCGTCATCGAGGCCGACCGGCCGGGATTCAGCGTCGGCAAGCTCGAGCACAAGC
The DNA here is from genome assembly GCA_035552575.1 of Solirubrobacteraceae bacterium. GTDB lineage: Bacteria > Actinomycetota > Thermoleophilia > Solirubrobacterales > Solirubrobacteraceae > Palsa-744. The sequence continues at coordinate 16,068 of DASZLB010000103.1, forward strand.
TCGGCATCCGCGCCTCGCCGACCGGTCAGCCGATCTTCGACGAAGTCCGTGTACCGCAGGAGAACGTGATCGGCCAGGTCGGTCGCGGTCTGTCGGTCGCGCTTGGCACGCTCGAGCGCACGCGCCTCGGAGCGGCCGCGCAAGCCGTCGGGATCGCGCAGGGCGCGACCGACTACGCCGTCGCCTACGCCCGCGAGCGCCGCCAGTTCGGCAAGGCGATCAACGAGTTCCAGGGAATCCAGTTCAAGCTCGCCGACATGGAAACACAGACGGCCGCCGCGCGCGAGCTGCTGTACAAGGCCTGCGCGATGGCCGATCAGCGCGATTCGCAGGCCGCAAAGTACTCCTCGATGGCGAAGGTCTTCTGCTCCGACACGGCGATGGCCGTGACGATCGACGCCGTGCAGGTGCTGGGTGGCTACGGTTATGTCAAGGAGTACCCGGTGGAGCGGATGATGCGAGACGCCAAGATCACACAGATCTACGAGGGCACGAACGAGATCCAGCGGCTCGTGATCGGCCGCACGCTCAAATAGGCGAGGCGATGCGATCGACACGGCCGCCAGCGAGTGCTCCGGGCCACCTCAGGCGTGTCGGCATCGCCGCGCTGATCGCACTCTCGCTCGGCCTCGTCACGATCGTCGTCGGGCAGGGCTTCAGCTCCGTCGGAGCACTGCGCGCGCTCGAGGACATCGCGCTCGGCGTGATCGTCGCCGCCGTGCTGATGGGCGCAGCCGCGTTCGTCGCCGTGCGGCTGGCCGGCTGGCGCGACCCCGAGTCCGAGAGCGAGTTCGAAGAGATCGTCCGTCATTCCGAGGCGCTCGCCCGCGACGGGCTCGCGGTCGATCCGGAGGAAAGCGAGTTCATGGAGCTCGACCCGCTCGACGACGAGGACTTCGAGGAGCTCGTGCGCGACGCGCTCGACGATCTGCCCGATCTGCTGCGCAACGCGTTGCGCCACGTCGCCGTCGTGATCTCCGACGGCGGCCGCCGCCAGGGCGCTTACGGCCTCTACCAGGGCGACGGTGCGACGCGCGACGACACGCACGACCGGATCGTCGTGTTCCGCGACACGCTGCGGCGCGACTTCGGCCACGACCCCGAGCTGTTGCGCGATCAGGTGACGCGCACGGTGCGCCACGAGCTCGCCCACCACGTCGGCTTCGACGAGCTCGGCGTCAGCCGACTTGACCTTTAGAGCCGATTAGACTCAGGCGCGATGACGGCGCCGACGAAGCCAAGCTCGCCCGCGGGCGTGGGCGCAGCCGTACCGGCCTCCGGCGCGAGCGCGCCCACGAAGGTCCCGGACTTCTTCATCGTCGGGCACCAGAAGTGCGGCACGACAGCGCTCTACCTGATGCTCAGCGAGCATCCGCAGATCTTCATGCCGCGCGAGGTCAAGGAGCCGTGGTTCTTCGCACGCGAGCTGCGCCCCGGCTCGCTGACCGACGGCGGGCCGCCGCGCCACGGGCGCCCCGAAACGCTCGAGCAGTACGTCTCGCTGTTCGCCGACGCGGCGCCCGGCCAGCTCGTCGGCGAGGCCTCGCCGCAGTACATCCGCTCAGCGACGGCCGCTGCCGAGATCGCCGCGCTACGGCCCGATGCGCGGATCGTCGCGATCCTGCGCGAGCCGGCGAGCTTCCTGCGCTCGCTGCACCTGCAGCTCGTCGCGACGCACATCGAGTCCGAGCGCGACTTCGGGCGCGCGGTCGCGCTCGAGCCGAAGCGGCGCGAAGGCAAGCAACTGCCGCGGCGCTCGATCTCGCCGCAGTCGCTGCTCTACTCCGACCACGTCCGCTACGCCCAGCAGTTGCGATGGATCCACGACGTATTCCCGCCCGAGCAGGTGCTCGTGCTGATCTACGAGGACTTTCGCGCCGACAACGAGGCGACCGTGCGTCAGGTGCTGAGCTTCCTGGCGCTCGACGCGGCCGGTCCGATCGAGACGGTCGAGACAAAACCGCTGAACGCCGTTCGCTCGATGCGCTTGCACCAGCTCCGGCGCGCGATCCGCCTTGCGCACCTGAACCCGAAGGCCGGTAGCCCGCTGCTGCGCGCCTACGACAGGCTCGCGCCGCGCAGGCTGCGCAGCGAGGCGATCGCAGCCGACCTTCGCCGCGCCGCATACGAGCCGCAGGCGCCCGCCGACGACGCGTTGGCCCTTGAGCTGCGGCGTCGTTTCAAGGGCGAGGTGCAGGCTGCGAGCGAGTACCTCGGACGCGATCTCGTCGCGCTGTGGGGCTACGACCGCATAAGCTAGCCATGCGCGCCCACGCCTGGGATGGGCCAACGACCAAGGAGAGCGCCCGAGATGCCTGAAGCAGTGATCGTCGACGCCATTCGCACCCCGATCGGACGAGCGGGGAAGGGATCGCTGAAGAGCGTCCGCGCGGACGACCTCGCCGCGATTCCGCTGCGCGAGCTGATTGCGCGCAACCCCGAGCTCGACCCGAGCACGATCGTCGACATCATGATGGGCTGCGGCTTCTGCGAGGGCGAGCAGGGCAACAACGTCGGGCGCGTCGCCGGGCTGCTCTCGGGCATCGACCACCACGTCCCCGCGACGACCGTCAACCGCTTCTGCGCATCCTCGCTGCAGACCGCGCGGATGGCCTTTCACGCGATCAAGACCGGCGAGGGCGACACGTACATCGCCGCCGGCGTCGAGGCCGTCTCGCGCGCCGTGCCCGGCGCCGCGTTCGAGTTCAACCACGCCGTCGACGGCTCCGACGGTGCCGCGTATGACGTCTACATCCCGATGGGCATGACCGCCGAGAACGTCGCCGAGCGCTGCAACGTCAGCCGCGAGTCCCAGGACGAATGGGCCGTCATCTCCCAGGGTCGCGCCGTCGAGGCCGTCGAGAGCGGTCACTTCAACAAGGAGATCGTCCCCGTCACCGTGCCGGCGCACAAGGACGTCGACAAGGAAGGCAACGAGATCGACGTGCCCGAGACGGTCGTCTCGAAGGACGACGGCCCGCGTGCGGGCACGACGATGGAGAAGCTCAGCGCGCTGCAGCCGGTCTTCAAAGAGGGCGGCACCGTAACGGCCGGCAACGCCTGTCCGCTGAACGACGGCGCCGCGGCGCTCTTGATCATGTCCGACGAGAAGGCGAAAGCGCTCGGGATGAAGCCGCGCGCGCGGATCGTCGCCTCGGCCGTCGCCGGCTTGCGCCCGGAGATCATGGGCCTCGGCCCGATCCCGGCGATCCAGAAACTGCTCGAGGCCGCCGGCATGACGATGAGCGACATCGACGTCGTCGAGATCAACGAGGCGTTCGCCGCGCAGATCGTGCCCTGCAAGGAAGAGCTCGGGATCGACGACGACAAGCTCAACCCGTTCGGCGGTGCGATCGCGCTCGGCCACCCCTTCGGGATGACCGGCGCGCGGATCATGACGACGCTGCTCAACGACCTCGAGACGCTCGACAAGACGTTCGGCATCGAGTCGATGTGCGCCGCCGGCGGCATGGGCCAGGCGATGCTCGTCGAACGTTTGAGCTAGAGGGCCTCCGCTCCGCCGGGTCTCGCCGCCTCTCGACGGGGGAGGGGACCCGGCGTCCGGCGCCCCGTCAGCAGGGCCGGCGGGTCAGCGCGTCTGCTTCGCCTTCGGCGAGGCGTCCCAGAAGTCGTCGAGCTTCGTCGCGTCGCCGTGGTCGCTCTTGCGCGAGATCGCCCAGATCTCGACCGGCTCCTCGCCCTCGTTGCGGTGCGAGCGCGGCGTGTCGTGTGCGACGCGTACGGCCGCCGGCGCGCTGACCCGCTCGACCTCCTCGCCGAAGCGCATCGTCAACGTTCCGCGCGTCACGAGATAGAGCTCCTCGATCTCGTCGTGGAAGTGCCCCGAGCCCTGCTCGAAGTCGGAGTGCGGCGGGACGCGGATCAGCGTCGCCGCGAGCTGCTCGCAGCCGAGCGCCTCGGTCAGGCTGCGGAACTCGCCGGGTACGTCGGAGTCCTCGTAGTGGTTCTCGACGTCGTCGGGGTCGACGATCGAGTAGCCGCTTGCAGTCGCGTCGCTCGAGCCCATGCCGCTTGCTTACCCGTAAACCGCGCGCCCAACGCAGCCCGGCGCGCGAATGGAAGGGAACGGTAGGCCGGCGCTCGATCAGCGCGGCGGCATCCGCAGCGCGCCGTCGAGCCGGATCGTCTCCCCGTTGAGCATCCGGTTCTCGACGATCTGGCAGGCGAGCTGCGCGTACTCCGGCGGCGTGCCGAGGCGCTGCGGGAACGGGATGCCGGCGCCGAGCGCCTGGCGTGCCTCCTCGGGCAGCGCAGCGAGCAGCGGCGTGTCGAACAGGCCCGGCGCGATCGTGTTGACGCGGATGCCGTACTGGGAGAGGTCGCGCGCGGCCGGCAGCGTCATCCCGACGACGCCGCCCTTCGAGGCCGAGTAGGCGATCTGGCCGACCTGGCCGTCGAATGCGGCGATCGACGCTGTGTTGATGCAGACGCCGCGTTCGCCGTCGTCGCGCGGCTCGACGCCGATCATCGCCGCGGCAGCGAAGCGAAGTGCGTTGAACGTGCCGATCAGGTTGATCTGGACGATCGTCTCGAACGGCAGCAGCGGGTGCGGGCCCTTCGAGCCGGCGACCTTCTGCGCCCAGCCGGTCCCGGCGCAGCACACCGAGATGCGCAGCCCGCCCTCGACCGCGGTGGCCTGCGCGACGGCGGCCTCGACCTGGCTCTCCTCGCGCACGTCGCACGGCACGAACTGCAGACCGAGCTCCTCGCTCAGCGCCTGACCCTTCTCGGCGTTGACGTCCGCGATCGTCACGAGCGCGCCGCGCTCGTGCAGCGCGCGCGCAGTCGCCTCGCCGAGTCCAGAAGCGCCGCCGACGACGAGCGCTGAGCTTTCTGCAATCTGCATCGGCGCGACTCTACCCGAGCCGCCTCGATCGGGCCTCGTTAGACTGCGCGATATGACGCAGGTCGAGCCGCGGGAGGGCGACTCCACCACCATCGGCGCAGCTGCGAGCGATTGGACGAGCGGCGAGCAGGGCCGTGAGATCCTTGCCCACTCGCGCGGGCGGATGCCGGACTTCTTCATCGCCGGCCACCAGAAGTGCGGCACGACGGCGCTCTACCTGATGCTCGGCGAGCATCCGCAGATCTTCATGCCGGAGTTCAAGGAGCCGCGCTACTTCGCGCCCGAGCTGCGCCCGCCGCTCGTGCAGGAAACGCCCGACAGGCCGCAGAGGCTCGAGCGCTACCTGGAGCTGTTCGCCGACGCGCGGCCCGACCAGCGCGCGGGGGAGGCCTCGCCCCAGTACCTGCGCTCGCCGAGCGCCGCCGCGCGGATCGCCGAGCTGAACCCGGACGCGCGGATGATTGTGATCCTGCGCGAGCCGGCCGCCTTCCTGCGCTCGTTTCACATGCAGATGGTCGCGAGCCACGAGGAGAAGGAGAAGGACTTCCGCAAGGCGATCGAGCTCGAGCCGCTCAGACGCGCGAACGCGGGCGGCGGTTTTCTCGCGCCGCAGTTGCTCTACTCCGAGCACGTCCGCTACGCCGAGCAGCTACGCAGGCTGCACGCCTCCTTTCCCGCCGAGCAGGTGCTCGTGCTCGTCTACGAGGACTTCCGTCGTGACAACGAGGCGACCGTTCGCGAGGTGCAGCGATTCCTCGGTGTCGACGACAGCGTGGCGCTTCGGCAGGTCGAGACCGAGCCGCTGAGCACGGTTCGCTCGGTGCGCATGCACGAGCTGATCCGGGCCGTCCGGCGTGCCGACTTCAATCCGGCGCAGGCGAGCGCGCCCACGCGGGCGCTGAACGCGCTTGTGCCGAAGAAGCTCCGCCGCGGCCTGCTCTCGGCCCTGTACCGGCGCGCCGCCTACGCGCCGCCGCAGGCGCCCGACGAGCAGTTCATGCGCGAGCTGCGCGCCCGCTACAGAGACGAGGTCGTCGCGCTCGGCGAGTACCTCGACCGCGACTTCCTCGCGCTCTGGGGCTATGACGCGCGTGGCTGAACGCCGACGCTGAGAGCGCCAGGCGTCAGGGCGCCCCGGCGAGCCGCGGCGTCAGGGCGCTCCGGCGAGCCGCGAGAGCGTCAGCGCGAACAGCTCGTCCGGATCGGTGAACAGGCGCACGAGCTCGAGTCCGGCCGTCGCCAGGTCGCCCTCGATCCGCTCGGCTGTGAACTTCGCGCTGATCTCCGTGCGGATCTCCTCGCCGGCGTCGAAGTGCACCGGCAGGTCGAGTCCGCGTACGAGCGTCGTGTGCTCGCGCTTGGCGCGCAGGCGCATCTCGATCCACTCGTGCTCAGCGTCGAACAGCGCTACGTGATCGAAGTCCTCAGGCTCGAAGTCGGCATCGAGCTCACGGTTGAGCACGCGCAAGACGTTGCGGTTGAACTCCGCCGTGACGCCTTGCGTGTCGTCGTAGGCCGCTTGCAGCACGCTTGGATCCTTGACGAGATCGGTGCCGATCAGCAGGTGGTCCTCCGGTCCGAGCAGTCGCGAGATCTCGCGCAGGATCCGCCGCCGGCTGCCGGGCTGGAAGTTGCCGATCGTGCCGCCGAGAAAGGCGACGATGCGCGGTCCGGCCGCAGCCGGGATCTCGCCGAGGTGGCGTTCGAAGTCGCCGATCACCCCGTGCACCTGCAGGCCCGGGTACTCGACGGTCAGCTCGGCCGCGCACTCGCGCACCATGCTCTCGGTCACGTCGACCGGCACGTAGCGGCGCAGCGTGCCGGCCTCGTGCAGCGCACTCAGCAGCACGCGCGTCTTGCTCGCCGTGCCCGAGCCGAGCTCGACGAGCTCGGCCGCCTGCGTGAGCGCCGCGAGCTCGTCTGAGTTCTGCTCGAGGATCGCGCGCTCGGCGCGCGTCGGATAGTACTCCGGCAGCTCGCAGATTCGATCGAACAGCTCCGCGCCGCGCGCGTCGTAGAAGTGCTTCGGCGGCAGTTCCTTGAATGGGCGCGTCAGACCGTCGAGCACGTCGTCGGCGAGCGAGCGTTCATCGACGTCGCCGAGGTGGGACTCGATGCGGATGGCCGTCTCGAGGACGGGCTCCGGTGGGGTTCGCGCGGCCATCAGCAGTTCCCGAGGAGCCGAACGCTATCGCAATCGTCCGGTGGGGTCAGCCGCTCGAGCGCGACAGGCGCACGCCCGCAAATATCTGGCGGCGCTGGGGCAGGTCCCAGTTGCGGAAGTGCACGCCGGCGACACGCGCATCGGTCGCCCACGAGCCACCTCTGAGCACGCGGTAGTCCTCGCCGAAAAAGACCTCCGAGTACTCGCGATACGGATACGCGACGAAGCCCGGGTAGCGATCGAAGTGGCTGCGCGTCCACTCCCACGCTTGCCCGAGCCCGTCGAGCTCGCCGGCGTGAAGCGTCGCGGCCTTCTCCCACTCGGCCTCGCTCGGCAGCCGCGCGTCGTGCGCCTTCGCGTACGCCTCCGCCTCGAACCCGCTCACGTGGCAGGCCGTTGCGTCGGGGTGCCCTTCGGCGATCGAGCGATGCTGGACCTCCGGCTGCTCTAGCAACCACGCCCAGCCTTGCGCCGACCACAGCTCGCGCCGCTCGTAGCCGCGCTGCTCGGCGAAGCGCAGCAGCTCGCCGTTGCTCAGCGGCCGGCGCGCGATCTCGAACGCCGCCGTCTCGGCGCGATGGCGCGGGCGCTCGTTGTCGTAGGAGAATCCATCGGGCGGCGCGCCGAGCTCGAACGGGCCCGCCGCGACCTCGATCCACGGCGGCTCGCTGCTCGGTTGCAGCGGCTCGTCGCTCGCCGCCGCGTCGGCGTCGTTCAGCAAGTTCGCGATCGCGAGCGTCTGGCGCATCGTCTCGCCGTGCTGCAGCTCGTGGCGAATCACCATCTCGCAGATCACGCCGTCGCCGACGCCCCGCTCGGCGAGCGTTTCGATCGAGCGAGCGCGAACGACGTCCATGTAGCCGCGCGCGTCCGCGGGACCGAGCGTCTCGATGTCGCCGCGGACCGCGCGCGGCGTCTCGAAGGCGTCGTACAGCGCGGCCAGCTCCGGTCGCAGCAGCGAGCGCTCGCCGAGCCGGTGCGCCAGCCACAGATCCTCGTATGCGGCGATGTGACCGAGGTCCCAGACGAGCGGGCTCATGATCGCCGAGTGCACGCGCTCGAGCTGCTCGTCGTCGAGATGCGCGACGAGCGCGAGCGTCTGCCTGCGCGCGTGCTCGAGACCGCTCAGGACCCCTACGAGCCCGGCCGAGCTACGACTGCTGTCTAGTGCCTCGGTAGCCATCGCTTCGCGCGACCTACTGTACGAGCTCGACAGGCCGCTGCGCGCCTGTCGCTGAAGCTCAGCGATCTTTCGGCGGTTCCGGTGAGGCGGCGTCGTCGACGATCACGCTGAGGCGTCCGCGTCGCAGCAGGCTCGCCGGCACGTGCTTGCTCGGCTCGGCGAGCATCGCATCGACCGCGTCGGCCTTGCCCGAGCCGGTTGCCAGCAGGACGCAGCGCCGTGCGGCGTGCAGTACCGACAGCGTCAGCGTGATCCGCTCCGGCGGCGGCTTCGGCGAGTCGTGCACGCCCAGGCACAGCTCGTGCGCCGGTGCGTCGAGCGTCTTCGCGCCTGGAAACAACGACGCGATGTGGCCGTCGGATCCGATCCCGAGCACGATCACGTCGAGCGCCGGCAGGCCGTCCTCGATCGGCGCGTGCTCGCGCAGCGCACGCTCATAGCGCTCGGCGCCCTGCTCGGGCCCGAGCTCGCCTTCCATCCGGTGAACCCGCTGCGGATCCAGCCCGCTCGCCGTGCCGAGCAGCGTCTGCTTGGCCAGCAGATAGTTGCTTTCCTCGTCCTCCGGCGCGACGCAGCGCTCGTCGGCGAACCAGACATCGATCCGCTCCCAGCTCTCGAGCTGGCGCGCGAGCAGCTCATACGTCCGCGCCGGCGTGCTGCCGCCGCTCAGCGCGAGGTGTGCCGCTCCGCGCTCGCTCCGCGCGCTCTCGAGCCGGCGGACGATCTCGCTTGCGGCGCGCTCGGAGGCGCCCTGCGCGTCGGCGCACGTAGTAAGGCTCGTCACGCCCGCACGCCTTCCGGCAGCATCTCGCGTGCGGCGTGCAGCGCCGCCCCGTACGTCGGGTCGCGCAGCAGCGCCTGCCTGATCCCCTCGCCGAGGATGCCGCCCTCGCCGCGCGAGGCGCCGAGCAGCGTCCACTGCCGTTCGCGCCCGTCTGGGTCGCGGCGGTGCGCGTGCAGGCCGCCCGGTCCGCGGTCGAGTCGCAGGCGCAGCCCCGACTCGCTGCCGAGGTCGAGCCCGGCCAAGCCCGGCACGCTCAGCTCGGGCGTGGCCTTCAGCTTCAACGCGATCTTTCGCTCTCCGGCCCTTGCCGTGGCGCTGAGCACGCCCGCGCCGAGCTTCTCGCTGACGATCTCCGCGCGATCGAGCGCCCAGCCCAGGCGCGAGGCAAGCCAGCCGAGGAACAGCATGCCGGCGACCGTCGAGGCCGGGTGGTGGCGCACGGTCACGGAGTTCAACCGGTCGAGCTCCGGGCGCATCGCCGGCCCGTCGAACGCGGCCGCGACACGCTCGCGCCACGGCGTCGAGCGCAGCCACGCGAGATCGACGACATAGAGGTGCTCGGTGAGCTCGCTCGCGCGGTCGAGCGCATCGCGCCAGACGGACTCCTCGATCGAGTCGATCAGCGTCGCCTGCGCGAGGCTGAGCAGCGCGTCGACGGCCTCGGGGTGCCCGTGCGGCGACCACAGGAGCGTCGGCAGGTCCGTCACGACGAGCGGGTCGGCGATCGTCAGCAGGTCGTCGAGGTGGCGCTGGCCGAGCCTGACGATGACAGTCTCGTGCAGCAGCGCGATCTGTCCCGGCTGCGGATCCTGCTCGGCGGCGATCGAGGCGCGCGCGTCGAGGCGCGTGCGGCCGGGCTCGTAGGAGAGCACGACCAGGCGCGAGGCCGCGTAGCGGCCGACGCCGCGCAGGCGGTTGGCGATCTCGCCGCTCCACTCGTCGTCGACGAACGCGATCATGTTCAGCACGCGCGCCGGCACGTAGCTGCCGCTTTCGGCGTGGCGCTCGGCGAGCAGCTTGCGCAGCGCCGCTTCGATCGCATCCGGCGTCGTGCCCTCCTCGCTCCAGACCGCGTCGCTGCTCGTCATCAGATCGCGCGCCAGCGATGGCCCTCGAGCAGCAGGTTCTCGGCCTCCTTCGGCCCCTGCGAGCCCGCTTCGTACTGCGCGAGCGGCCCCGGCTGCTTCGCCCAGGCGCCGACGATCGGGTCGCAGATCCGCCACTGCGCCTCGACCTCGTCGTTACGCGTGAACAGCGTCGCGTCGCCGCGCATCGCGTCGGTGATCAGTCGCTCGTAGGCCTCTGGAGACTGCGAGAGGAAGGCCGTGCCGTACAGGAACTCCATGTTCACCGGGCGGATGATCATGCGCGTCCCCGGGATCTTCGCGCCGAGGCTGAGCGAGACGCCCTCGTTCGGCTGCACCGTCAGCACGAGCTGGTTCGGCTGCACGCCGAGCGAGCCGTCTTGCGAGAAGGCGAGGTGCGGAACGGGCTTCAACGTCACCGCGATCTCCGTCACCTTGCGCGCCAGGCGCTTGCCCGTACGGATGTAGAACGGCACGCCGGCCCAGCGCCAGTTGTCGACTTCCAGGCGCAGCGCCGCGTACGTCTCGGTCGTCGAGTTCGGCGCGACGCCGTCCTCTTCGAGATAGCCGACGACGTCCTCGCCGCCGGCGTGGCCCTTGGCGTATTGCGCGCGCAGCGACATCTCCGGGATCTGCGCCGGCGTCGGCTCGGGGATCGACTGCAGCACCTTGACCTTCTCGTTGCGGACCTCTTCGGCGGTGAAGCTGACGGGCGGCTCCATCGCGACGTGGCAGAGCAGCTGCAGCATGTGGTTCTGGATCAGGTCGCGCAGCGCGCCGGCGTGGTCGTAGTAGCCCGCGCGCGTGCCGATGCCGAGATCCTCGGCCGCCGTGATCTGCACGTTGTCGATGTAGTTGCGGTTCCACAGCGGCTCGAACATCCCGTTGGCGAAGCGAAACGCGAGCATGTTCTGCACGGTCTCCTTGCCGAGGTAGTGATCGATCCGGAAGACCTGCGGCTCTTCGAAGATGCCGAGCACGCGGCGGTTGAGCTCGCGCGCCTCCTCGAGCGTCGTGCCGAACGGCTTCTCGATGATCACGCGCACGACCGCGTCCTCGTGCGTCTCGAGCTTCGCTTTGCCGAGCTGCTCGACGATCACCGGGAAGAACTCGGGCGCCGTCGAGAGATAGAACGCGCGGTTCAGCGGCTCGCCGGCGCGCTCGTCGAAGCCGTCGAGCACCGTGCCGAGCTCGGCATAGACGGACTCGTCGTCGAACACGCCCGGCACGTAGCGGACGTGCGCGAGCAGCTTTTTCAGCACCTCCTCGTCAGGCGTGCGCCGCGAGTATTTGCGGATCGCTTCTTCGCACTCCTTGCGGTAGCGCTCGCGCGCCTTTTCTTTGCGCGAGACGCCGACGAGGTGGAAGCGCTCCGGCAGCGCGCCCTCGTGGGCGAGGTTGTACAGCGCCGGCAGCAGTTTGCGCTTGGCGAGGTCGCCTGTCGCGCCGAAGATGACGAGCGTCGTCGGCGGAACCGGCAGGCGCTCGAGGCCCGCCGTCAGCGGGTTCTGCGGTTGCGGCTCGGCCGTCGGGCGCCCGGGACGAGGCAGCGGGTCGGCCGGCGGCTGCTCCGCCTGGGGGGCCGCGTCGTTCCTCTCCTCGGCCACGCTCAGCGCCCGCCGCGCGCCTTGCCCGATTTCGCCCGCGGCGCTTTGCCGGAGGATCTCGGCGGCGTCGCGGGTGAACCGGCCGACGCGACCGTCGCGCTCTTGACGGCGTGACCGCCGAACTGGTTGCGCAGCGCAGCGAGCACGCGGTCGGCGAAATCGCCGTTGCCGCGCGAGCGAAAGCGCGCGTAGAGCGAGGCCGTGATCACCGGCGTCGGCACGTCGAGCGCCGTCGCGTCGGCGATCGTCCAGCGGCCCTCGCCGGAGTCCTCGGTGTAGCCCTCGATCGCCTGCAGCTCGTTGCCGTCGGCTTCAAACGCGCGAGCGGCCAGTTCGCAGAGCCACGAGCGCACGACCGAGCCCTGGCCCCAGAGATGCGCGATCTTCGCGTTGTCGAGCTCGTACTCGCACTTGTCGAACACGTCGAAGCCCTCGGCGTATGCCTGCATCAAGCCGTACTCGACGCCGTTGTGGACCATCTTCACGTAATGCCCCGCGCCCGAGGGACCGAAGTGCATCCAGCCGCGCGGCCCGATCGCGTCGACGCTCTGCTCGTTCGTCTCCGGCGCGAGCACGTCGAGGATCGGCGTGAGCCGCTTGACGGCTTTCGGCGGCCCGCCGACCATCATGCAGTAGCCGACTTCGAGGCCCCAGACGCCGCCGGAGACGCCGACGTCGACATATTCGATGCCCTCGCTTTTCAGTTCCTTCGCGCGGCGCTTGTCGTCGGTCCACTTCGAGTTGCCTCCGTCGACGATCGTGTCGCCCCGGTCGAGCAGCTTCGCGAGCTTGTCGACGGTCTCCTGCGTCGGCGCGCCGGCCGGAACCATGATCCAGACCATCCGCGGCGGCCTGAGCTGCTTGACGAGGTCTTTCAGCGAGCTCGCCCCGGCGGCTCCGTTCTTGACGGCCTGCTTGACCGCCTTCTCGTCGAAGTCGAACGCGACGACCTCGTTGACGGAGTCGCGGCGGATGCGGTGCACCATGTTGCCGCCCATCTTGCCGAGCCCAACGAAGCCGATCTGACTCACAAAGCCTCCTCGATGCGTTTGGTTAGGTCGCGCAGCGCGGCGGCTGCGCTCTCGCCGCGCAGCTGCACGCGCTCGGCCGGCAGACCGACTTCGCGCAGCGTCTCGAAGTCGCCGAGCGCCTCGGCGTTCTTCAGCGTCTGAAAGCCGTATGCGGCGCCTGGTATCGCAACATCCTGCGGACCGTCGTAGAGCAATTGCACGAAGCGCCCGACCTTCGGGCCGCCCTTGTGGAACTGCCCCGTCGAGTGCAGGAAGCGCGGGCCGTAGCCGAACGTCGTCGTCGCTTTGCCGTGTGCGCGGATCAAGCTGCGCAGCTCGGCGATCGCGGCGTCGAACTCCTCCGACGGCTCGACGTAGCCCATCAGCGCGACGTAGTCCGGCGGCGCGGCCGGCTCGAGCAGCGCCGCGAGCGCCCGATCGTCGGCCGGCGGCGCGTGGGGGAGCTCGTGCTTGGATTCGTAGTCCGCGAGCACGCGCTTGGTCGCGTCCTTCGCCTGCTGCACGTTCGGCTGGTCGAACGGATTGATCCGAAGGCCCCAGCCGGCGACCGCGACGGCGATCTCGGCGAGCATGAACACGCGCCCGAGTTCGCTCGGCCCGCGCGTCGGCAGCTCGAGCAGCGGGTGACCTGCCTCGCCGAGGGCGCGCACGTGCCGATCGAGCTGCGCCGAGGGGTGGTCGAGGTCTGAGAAGTACGCGAACACGCGATCCTCGCCATAGGCCGAAGGGTCGCCGAGCGGCTCCTCGGCGACCGGCAGGATGCCCGTGCCCTGCTTGCCCGTCGACTCCGCGACGAGCTGCTCGAGCCACAGGCCGAGGCCCGGCAGCGACTCGGCGATCACGAACGTCAGCTTGTCGCGCCCGGCGCGGGCCAGCGCGCTCAGCGCGGCGCCGATCCAGACGCCCGCCTGCTCGGCGCCCGTCGCGAGCTCGCTGCCGGTCTGGGAGGGGCTGTCGATCAGCGCCGTGCTCCAGGCCTGCGCTGCGCCTTCGAGCAGCCCGCGCACGTCGACTCCGATCAGCGCCGCCGGGACGATGCCGAACGCCGACAGCGCGCTGTAGCGACCGCCGATGTTCGGATCGCCTGCGAAGACGTGCCTGAAGCCATGCTCGTGGGCGAGCTTCTCGAGGCCCGAGCCGGGGTCGGTGATCGCGGCGAAGTTCTTGCCGTCTTGCACGAGCGAGAAGAAGTGCGCGAACAGCGACAGCGGCTCGATCGTGCCGCCTGACTTCGAGGAGACGAGGAACAGCGTGCGGTGCGGGTCGATCCGCTGCTGCACGGCGAGCACCGTCGCCGCGTCGGTCGAGTCGAGCACGTGCAGCGTCGGGCGTCCAGGCGCCGAGCCGAACGAGCGACGCAGAACCTCGGGCGCGAGCGATGAGCCGCCCATCCCGAGCAGCACGACGTCGCGGATGCCGTCGTCGCGCACGCCGTCGGCGAAGGTCTGCACCTCGTCGAGTTGCGAGAGCATCCGCTCGGCGATCGTCAGCCACCCGAGCCGGTCGGCGACCTCCGGCGTGCCCGCCGGAGCCCACAACGTCGGATCCGCCGGGCGCTCGTCGTTCGGGCGCACCCGCTCGGCGACGCTCGCCTCGCTCGCGCGGGCGAGCATCTCGGCGACCGGCGGCCTCAGCGCAGCGGGGATCTGGGCCTCGACGGTCAGGGCAGCGTCGCTCACCGGAGGATCGTACTGCGGTCCTGACAACGTTGAAGGGCCTATGTCCTGGGATAAGATCCGGCGGCGAGCACGAAGCGCGGCTCGCGCCGATCGCCGGGGAGCGCCGGCGAGGAATCGCGACTGGAGCGGAGGGGTCGAATGGGCGCGCAAGGCCTCGCGCCGCTGAGGCGCACTGTGACGAAGCTGTGGGTGCTCAGCCCCGAAAGGCTGTGGCTGCTCTCGATCGTGCTGCAGCGCCGCGGAAGCTGGCGCCTGGCGTTCGCCGTCAAGCAGCTGAACACGATCCTCTACCACAACTCGCTCGCGCCGGGCGCGAGCGTCAGCCCGGACATTGCGCTCGGCCACTACAGCCACGGCATCGTCGTCAACCGCAACGTCGAGATCGGCCGGCGCGTGAAAATCTGGCACAACGTGACGCTCACGGCCGGACGCCCGGCTCGCGGCTCGGTCTCCGGCGCGCGCTCGCGGATCGTCGTCGAGGATGGCGTGAGGATCGGCACCAACGCGGTGTTGATCGCGCCGCGCGGCGGCACGCTGCGGGTCGGCCGCGGCGCGCGCATCGGCGCCGGTGCGATCGTCACCAAAAGCGTCCCCCACGGGGCGACCGTCGTCAGCCCGGAGGCGCGCGTGCTGCTCGAGGACGCGCGCGGCGCAGACGCGCCGTCGGCGGACGTTGAGATAGGTTCCCCCGAGCGCTCAGCGGCTGCGGCGGAGGACTAGCCGTCGGCCGCGAAAGCCGCAGGCGCCGTCCGATCCCCGAGTCCGAACGAGGAGCCTTGAGCCCAGACCAAACGCACCAACGACCCGACCGGAACCTCGCGCTCGAGCTCGTCCGCGTGACCGAGGCGGCTGCCCTTGCGGCGGCGCCGCTCGTCGGGCTCGGCGACAAGGAGGCCGCCGACCAGGCCGCGGTCGACGGCATGCGCTTCATGCTGCAGTCGGTGCAGATGGACGGCACCGTCGTGATCGGCGAGGGCGAGAAGGACGAGGCGCCGATGCTCTACAACGGCGAGCGCATCGGCGACGGCTCCGCGCCGGAGGTCGACATCGCGGTCGACCCGCTCGAGGGCACGACGCTCGCTGCGCACGGGATGCCGAGCGCGCTCGCGGTGATCGCGCTGTCGAGCCGCGGCACGATGTTCGACCCGGGGCCGTGCGTGTACATGGAGAAGATGGCCGGCTCGCCGGAAATCGGCGACCTGCTCGATCTCGACCGCCCGCTCGGCGAGACGGTAAAGCTGATTGCCGAGCGCAAGAGCGCGCCGATCGGCGACGTGATGGTCGTCGTGCTCGACCGCCAGCGCCACGAGCAGGGCATCCGCGAGATCCGCGAGGCCGGCGCGCGCGTGCGGCTGATCGCCCACGGCGACGTCTCGGCTTCGCTGCTGGCCGTGACCGAGCGCTCGCCCGTCGATCTGCTGTGGGGGATCGGCGGGACGCCGGAGGGCGTCATCTCGGCCGCCGCCGTGAAGTGCCTCGGCGGCCGGCTGATCGGCCGTCTGTGGCCGCGCGACGAGCAGGAGCGAAAGGCGGCGCTCGACGCCGGCTACGACCTCGAGCGGGTGCTCACGCACGACGATCTGATCAAGGGCGAGGACGTTTTCTTCTCCGCGACCGGCATCACCGACGGCGACGTGCTGCAGGGCGTGCGCTATCCGAGCGCCGGCGGCGCGACGACCGAGTCGCTCGTGATGCGCACGCGCTCGGGCACGATCAGGCGGATCCGCGCGACGCACGACCGCTCGAAGCTGCGCGCGGTCGGCGGCGAGCGTTTTTAGAAGCTCGCGCGGGCGTGCTCGCCGGTCGCGTTGCCACGCGCGCTGGCGCGGCAGGCGGCTGCAACAATGCCCAGATGGGCGATCGGGCGAGCCGGGCGGCGTGCGCGGGGCGGGCGCGATGAGTCCCGAGAAGCTGTGGCTGCTGTCGATCTCGCTGCAGCGGCACGGCCATCGCCGGCTCGCCAAGCTCGTGCGCAACGTCAACTCGGTGCTCTACCACAACTCGCTGCCGCCGGGGGCGTCTGTCAGTCCCGACATCGAGCTCGGCCACCACGGTCTCGGCACCGTGATTCACCCGAACGTCGTAATCGGACGGCGCGTGAAGATCTGGCAGAACGTGACGATCGCGACGCGCGCCGGATCGAAGTCGCCGTACCGCGTGATCATCGAGGACGACGTGAAGATCGGCGCGAACTCGGTCGTGATCTCACCGTACCGGCGCGATCTGCGGATCGGCCGCGGCGCACGGATCGGCGCCGGCGCGGTCGTCAGCCGCGACGTGCCGCCCGGCAGCACCGTCGTCAGCGCGCCCGTCCATGTCTCCGCGCCCGGGACGCCGGGTGAGGAGCCGGCACTCGAGCTGGCCGACGCGGACGCGGCCACCGCAGCGCCCGGCGAAGCGCATGCCGGATCATCGAGCGTAGAGCCGGCGCCCGCGGCGGAGTTGCGCGCCGAGCAGTCCTAGGGGCCGTCCTCCTCGCGATAGCGCCCGACGCGCGATTCGGCGAGGTCGAGGCGCTGCAGCGAGCGCAGGAAGCTGTTCGTGACGAGCACGTGGATGCGCGACTGCGTCGTGTCGTAGAAGCTGCGCGGCAGCCACGAGGCCAGCGACGGATAGAAGTTCGCGACCTCGACGGACACGTGCAGCTTGACGCGGCCGTCCTGTTCGCCCGGGTCGCGTCGCACCTCGATCTGCAGGTAGCCGCCGTCGTCGCGGCCGCGCTTGGCGACGAGCAGGCCGCGGGCGATTCGCCAGCGCACGAGCCCGTGGTCGCGGTCCATCTCGTATTCGGGTGCGTGAAAGGTCAGCAGCCGCAGCGGTTGCGTCAGCAGCACGATCGAGCGCTCGCGCTCGCTGTAGTCGACATGGATCA
>DASZLB010000104.1:0-26799 GCA_035552575.1 Solirubrobacteraceae bacterium
GCCGCCGAGGAACACGCGCTTGTGTCCGACCATGTCGCCGATCCGTCCCGCGAGCAGCAACAGGCCGCCGAACGCGATCAGGTACGCGTTGACGACCCACGCGAGGCCCGAGCTAGAGAAGCCGAGGTCCGTCTGGATCGAAGGCAGCGCGACGTTGACGACCGTCACGTCGAGCACGATCATCAGCACGCCCGTGCACAGGACGTACAGCGCGAGCCAGCGGCTGCGGTCGGTGTCTGTGCCGGTCATCTCTCACATCTCCTTGGCTGTAGCTTTGCGCTCGTCGCCGCATTCGGGCGCGGCATTTGAGATACAGACGACGACCCGCGGCGAAACTCATCGACCCCGCTGGCGCGAGCGGCGAGCGCCTCGCGTGGCGCGAGCGGCCAGCTCGCCGGCAGCGAGACGATCGCCACGCCGTCGCGATTACGCGCGTGCCGTACCGATGAGTTGCGCAGCGCCGTCTCGTCCTAGGAGAAGTTCTACCAATTGGCTCGGCGATGGGCCTGGCCGGCGGCCGCGGCAGGTCGCACGAGAGGAGCGAGATGTTTGCCAACACAGAGGCGTTCAGCGGCTTCGCCGTCGACGACATCGAGCGTGCGCGCGAGTTCTACGGCGAGACGCTCGGCCTGGAGACATCGGTCGAGCACGGGCTGATGACGCTGCACCTCGCCGGCGGGCGCCCGACGATCGTCTACCCGAAGCCGAACCACACGCCCGCCGACTACACGATCCTGAACTTCAAGGTCGAGGCGATCGAGCGCGCCGTCGACGAGCTCGCAGCTCGTGGCGTCGAGATCGAGCGCTACGACGGCATCGAGCAGGACGAGCGCGGCATCATGCGCGCCGGCGGTCCGTACATCGCCTGGTTCAAGGACCCCGCCGGCAACGTGCTCGCGGTGCTGCAGGACCGGTAGCGCCCCGCCCGAAGGCCCGTCGGTCGTCTCGGCTCAACCCGCGAGAGGCGCGACGTAGCGCAGGAACGCATCGACGCCGAGCGCCTGCCCGGTCGCGTGCTCGACGAGCTCGAGCGTGTCCAGACGGCGCCCGTGGCGGTGCACGTTCTCCGCGAGCCACAGCTGGATCGGCGCGACTTCGCCGTTGCGCAGGTCTTCCTCGCGCGACCCGATGCGCGCCTCGATCGCCTCCCACAGCTGCGCCGCGATCAGGCAGCCAAGCGCGTAGCTCGGGAAGTAGCCGAAGCTGCCCGCGCCCCAGTGCACGTCCTGCAGGCAGCCGAGCGCGTCCGAGCTCACCTCGACGCCGAGCAGGCGCTGCATTCCCTCGCGCCACGCGCCCGGCAGGTCGGCGACGGCGAGCGTGCCCTCGATCAGCGCGAGCTCCAGCTCGAAGCGCAGGATGATGTGCAACGGGTACGTCAGCGGATCGGCCGAGACGCGGATCAGCGACGGCTCGACGCCGACGAGCGTCGCGTGCAGGTCCGCCGCGCTCACCTCGAAGCCGCCCTCGCCGAGCGCCGCGGCGAGCACCTCGGCGAACGCCGCGCTGCGCGCGACGTGGTTCTCCCACAGCTTGCTCTGCGACTCGTGGATCGACATCGACGTCCCGCGCCCGAGGTTCGTGCGGTCGAGCGCCGGGTCGATCTGGCGCTCGTACAGCGCATGGCCGTACTCGTGCAGCGAGCTGAGCAGCGACTCGACCTCGCCGTCGCCGTAGCGCGTCGTGACGCGGCTGTCGCGCGGACCGACCCACGCCGTGAACGGATGCGCGGAGACGTCGACGCGCCAGCTCTCGGAGTCGACGCCGATCCGCCGCAAAACGCTCGCGACGGCGACTTCCTGCGCCGCGACCGGCAGATCGAGCGCGCGCTCGGGCGAATGAGCCTGCGCCGCGCCGACGAGCTCCGGCAACTCCGCCGCAAGCGAGTAGAACAGCGCTCGCAGCTGCTCGGCAGAGAGCCCGTAGTCGTAGTCGCCGAGCAGCGCGTCGTAAGGCCCCTGCTCCCCCTCCGCGACGCATTCGCCATAGGCGCGCGCGAGCTCGACGTTGCGCTGAAGCGCCGGTGCGAACGCGGCGAAGTCGTCCGCTTCGCGCGCCACGCGCCAGCTCTCCTGCCCCTGCGCGCCTGCCTGCGCGAGCTCGACGGCGAGCTCCGTCGGCACGCGCCGCGCGCGTCCCCAGTCGCGTCGCGCGATTCGCACGATGTCTCCGTCGAGCTCGTCCAGCGGCGCTGCCGCGAGCTCGTCGAGCCACGCGCCGACCTCCTCGCCCGTCGCGCGTTCGTGCGTCAACCGCGCGAGCGTCCCGAGCTGCTGCGCCCTCGCGGGCGCGCCCTCGCCCGGCATCGTCACGAGCTGATCCCAGACGGCGAGCATCTCCATCGCGGAGAGGTCGCACAGCTCCGCCATGCGGTCGCGTAGCTTTTCCAGGGCGCTCATCGCGCGAAGCGTATGCGCGCCGGGGGATGCAACTGCAAGCTCCGTCCATCGCGCGCCTTTGCGGGGCCTTTATAAGATGGCCGCCGATGAGCGCGCCCGCCGAGCGGCCCGATCAATTGCCGACGGCGCCGTGATCGCCGGCGGCGTGCCGAGCTTGGCGCGCGAGGAGATCGACGTGCTGCTCGTCGAGGACGACGAGGGCGACGCGCGCCTCGTCGAGGACGAGCTCGCAGAACGCCTGCCGAGCGCCACGATCGCGCGCAGCCGCAGCCTGCACGAAGCGCTCGAGGCGCTCGCGGGCGACGTCGATTGCGTGCTGCTCGACCTCGGGCTGCCCGACGCGCTCGGGCTCGACGCCGTCGCGCAGCTGCGCACGCACGGCCGCGGCGTGCCGCTGATCGTGCTGACGGGTCTGGACGACGAGGCGGCCGGCGTCGCGGCCGTCGAAGCAGGCGCGCAGGACTACCTCGTCAAGGGGCACGTCAACGGCGACCAGCTCGCGCGCTCGATTCACTACGCGATCGGCCGCCGCCAGGCCGAGGACGCCGCGCGCGAGCTGCTGCTCGCCGACGCGCAGGCGCGCGAGGTCGCGCGCCTGGAAAAAGGTCTCGCACCGCGACCGCTGATCGAGAGCTCGGCCGTATGGGTCGCCTCGCGCTACCACGCCGGTCGCAGCCGCGCACTGCTCGGCGGCGACTTCTTCGACCTCGTGCAAAGCGAGGACGGCCGCGTCCACGTGTTGATCGGCGACGTCTGCGGCCACGGACCCGACGAAGCCGCGATCGGCGTAAGCCTGCGCGCCGCCTGGCGCGCGCTCGCGATCGCCGGCACGCAGCCCGAGCTCGTGCTGCGCACGCTGCAGCACGTCTTCGAGCACGAGCGCCACGTGCCGGGGCTGTTCGCGACGCTGTGCACGCTCGAGATCGACCTCGACACGCCCACGGCGACGATGATTCGCGCGGGGCACCCGCAGCCGGTGCTGATCGCCGGCGGCTCTGTCGCCGCGCTCTCGGACGTCGTCGGCGACGGCGCGATCGGGATCGGCGAGCAGCAGTGGCTCGTACAGCGCGTGGCGCTGCCGCGCGACTGGGCGATCCTGCTGTACACCGACGGGATCGTCGAGGGACGGACCGGCGCCGGGCCCGACCGGCTCGGGGAAGCGGGACTGCACGGGCTGATCGCCGAGTCGACCGGCTCGCGCGCGGATTGGCGCGAGCGCCCGGACGCATTGCTCGACGAGCTGATCGCCGTCGCGGAGCGTCTCAACGGCGGCGCGCTGAGCGACGACGTCGCGATGCTGCTGCTCGGCGCCAATCCGCAAGACGAGCGAGGATGAGCGCCGCACAGCCCCACGGCCCGCGAACGCCGCTCGGGCGGCTGTCGGGCGCCGGCGTCGGAACGCTGCTGGCGATGACGATCGGCGTGCTGCTCGTGCTCGCCGTCCTCGGCATCGGGCTGGCGCTGATCGCCAACGGCGAGCTGACGCACAACCGCAACCTGCTGCTCGATCGCGTCGGGCCGGCCCGACGCGCGGCGCTGAGCCTCGAAAACGCGCTGCTCGACGAGGAGACCGGCGTGCGCGGTTTCGTGATCACCGCGAACCGCAGCTCGCTCGGGCCCTACCGCGAAGGCCGCATGGAAGAGCTCAAGGCCTACGCGCAGCTGCGCGCGGAGCAGGCCGCCGTCGGTCCGCAGCTGTCCGACGAGGTGACGGCCGTGCAGAACAGGGCCGAAGCGTGGCGCACGCAGTTCGTCGCGCCGGCGCTCGCCGACCCGCGCGCGACGGCGCGCAGCGCGAGCGATGGCAGCCTCGAGGGCAAGCAGCAGTTCGATGCGCTCAGAGCGTCGCTCGCGAGCCTGCGCGACGTGCTCGAGGCGCGCGACACGCAGGCGCGCGACGCACTGAATAGCGCCGCCGACAGGCTCGAGGTGCTGCTGATCCTCGCCGCCGTGCTGATCCTCGGCGGCGTGCTCGCAGCGGGCTTCGTGCTGCGGCGGACGATCACGTGGCCGCTCTCGCGGCTCGGCTCGGAGGCTCGCCGGGTGGCCGGCGGCGAGTTCGACAAGCCGCTGCAGATCGCCGCTGGCCCGCGCGAGGTCGCCGAGGTCGGCGCCGAGATCGACGCGATGCGCGAGCGGATCGTCGCCGAGCTGGCGAGCGTCGAAGTGGCGCACGCGCAGCTCGAGGAGCAAGCGCGGGAGCTGACGCGCTCGAACGCCGAGCTCGAGCAGTTCGCATACGTCGCCTCGCACGACCTGCAGGAGCCGCTGCGCAAGATCGCGAGCTTCTGCCAAGCGCTGAAGACGCGCTACGAGGGCCAGCTCGACGACCGCGCCGAGCAGTACATCGACTTCGCCGTCGACGGCGCGAAGCGGATGCAGGTGCTGATCAACGACCTGCTCGCGTTCTCGCGCGTCGGGCGCAGCGGGCGCGAGCAGGAGCCGGTCGCGCTCGCCGGCGCCGTCGCGGCCGCCGAGGTCGCGCTCGCGGACGCGATCGAGCGCAACGGCGCCCGCGTGCTCGCCGGTGAGCTGCCGACGGTCCGCGGCGACCGCACGCAGCTCGTCTCGCTGATGCAGAACCTGATCGCGAACGCGCTGAAGTTCCGCGGCCCCGAGCCGCCGGTCGTGCGGATCGCTGCAGGGCTGAGCGACGGGCAGTGGGAGCTCAGCTGTGCCGACAACGGCATCGGGATCGAGCCCGACTACGCCGAGCGGATCTTCCTGATCTTCCAGCGCCTGCACTCGCGCGAGACCTACGAGGGCAGCGGAATTGGACTGGCGCTGTGCCGCAAGATCGTCGAGTACCACGGCGGGCGCATCTGGCTTGACAGCAATTACACCGATGGTGCTTGCTTTAGGTTTACCCTTCCTGTCATGGAGGGGGACGCAAAGGGGGGCTTGACATGAACGCCGAGCTGATTTCGGTGTTGCTGGTCGAGGACGATCCGGGCGACGTGCTGCTGATCCGCGAGGCGTTCTCCGACGGCAAGGTCGGCAACGTCCTGTCGGTCGTCAGCGACGGCGTCGAGGCGATGCAGTTCATCCGCGGCGAAGGCGACTACGCCGGCCGCGAGCGACCCGACCTCGTGCTGCTCGACCTGAACCTGCCGCGCAAGAGCGGCGCGGAGGTGCTACAGGAGATCAAGAGCGACCCCGAGCTGGCGACGATCCCCGTCGTCGTGCTGACGACCTCGCGCGCCGAGGCCGACGTGCTGCGCTCGTATGAGATGCACGCGAACGCCTACATCACCAAGCCCGTCGACTTCGACCGGTTCGGCGAGATCGTGCAGCAGATCGACGACTTCTTCGTCGGCATCGTCAGGCTGCCGCCGCGCCCGCCGCGCTAGCCGGCCACCCTCAGCGCCCAGCACTCGGCGCTCAGCCCTCGGCGATCACGACCACGATCACGAGCAGCCCGAGCAGCGCGCCGAGCGCGGTCATCAGCAACACGACGCGGTCGTCCGGACGCGCGAACTCGCCTCGCGCGAGCGCCCGGTCGACTTCGCGACGGCGCACGGCGGCATAGCCGATGCAGACGACGCCGAGCAGCGCGAAGCCGGCGCCGATCACGGTGTAGGGCCACGTCGAGCCGCTCGTCAGCGCAGGGACGAGCCTGCCGGCGCCGATCCCGACGGTCAGCGAGGTGAGGCCTGTCCGCCACCACGCGAGAAACGTGCGCTCGCTCGCGAGGTGCGTGCGGCGCGTCGCGTCGGCGATCTCCGCGCGGCTCGCCCGTGTGTGGATCGGTTCGCCCGCCTGGGCTCTGCGCGGACGCCACGGGCGGCACGTTAGCGGGGACGTCCGCTGGAGCCGCCTAGTTCTCGGCGCGCCCTGTCGGCGCTAGTCGAGCTGGAACTCGCCGTCGCGGTAGATCACGCGCTCGCTGCCGTCGCGCAGCGTCGCGGTGACGAGGCGGTCCGTCGTCGAGACGATGTCGGTGTGGACCGTCGAGTCGTTGAAGCCGAGATCCTCCCAGCGCTCGCTCGAGACCGCGCTCGGGTCGCCGTCGTAGGCGTCCTGATAGGAGCGCCCGAGCGCGATGTGCGTGTTGCCGAAGCGACCGCCGACGTTCTCGTCGTACAGGGTGTGCGCCATGAAGCGCGTGATCCGCGACAGGCGCCGGTCGGTCAGCGAGAACTCGCCGATCCGGTCGGCGCCGTCGGTCGCGATCATCTCCCTCAGCACCGGCTCGTTCTCCTCGGCGCTGGCCTCGGTCACGCGGCCGCCTGAGAACTTCAGCTTGATCCCCTTGACGAGGTTGCCGTAGCGGTAGAGCGGCTGGTTGCAGTAGATCCAGCCCTCGGTGCCGCGCCAGTCGGGGCTCGTGAAGATCTCGAAGCTCGGGATGTTGCGCCCGCGCCCGCCGAGCCAGCGGCGCTGCTCTCCGACGGAGACCCACAGATCGGCGTCCTCGCCCTCGACGTGCAGGCGGTCGATCTCGAGCGCATCCAGGCGCGCGCGGCTCTCCGAGACCTGCTCGCCGACCTCGCGCCAGCGCGCGATCGGGTCCTCCGAGTCGAGGAAGCACGCGTGGATGATCTGCTCCCAGTACTCCTCGAGGTCCATCTGCGCCTCGGCCGCCATCGCCGGCGTGCCGTACAGGCCGAGCGTCCAGCTGAAGCGTCCGGCGTTCTCCTTCTCCCCGCGCCAGTCGAGCAGCGGGCGCATCGCGGCGCCGTTGCGCATGATCTTCGCCGGCTCGACCGTGTCGAGCGCGTGCGGATCGCTGTCGGCGAGCACCGTGACCTGATGGTCCATGCCGTCGACGAGCCCACGCATCTGCTCGGAGTTGAAGTGGTCGAGCTGCGCGTCGCTGGCGATCTCGTAGAAGTCGCGAGAGATGTTTATTCGATCGTCGTCGTCCGGCCGGTAGGCGCCGATCACGTGCCCGCCCGCCCGCCAGACGGCCTTCGAGAGCTCGGCGTAGAGCGGCTTCGCGCTCTCGGCCGAGGCGATCCGAACGACCTCGCCCGGCTGCACGCCGCGCCCGCCGCCGAGCGCGAAGTTGACGAGCACGTCGGCGTAGCGCTCGAGGATCTCCTGGGGCGGGACGTAGCTCACGCGGGAGGAAGCCGATCGCTCGTTTGAGTATTCGCACGCCCGCGCATCCGCAGATTATGAGCGCAGCGTTCGGACAGGTAGGCTGCGCGGATCTCACCGACGCTGACTTTGCATGCCGTTCCGCCGTCGCATCCGTGCATGACGGTCGCTGCCGCGCTCGAGCTGAAGGGGCTCGAGTACGAGCGCGTCGACTTCCCGCACACCGAGCGCCTGGAGCGGATGCAGGAGATCTACGGGGAGGGCAACACGACGGTCCCGGGGCTGCTGATCGACGACGAGCCCGTGCACGGCTCGCGCGCGATCCTCGCCCGGCTCGAGCAGATCGAGCCGGAGCCGACGCTGTTTCCATCCGAGCAGGTGCGCGAGGCCGAGCGCTGGGGCGATGAGCAGCTGCAGGACCTCGGGCGCTGCCTGCCGTGGGGCGCGATGTACTTCCGGCCCGAGTCGATGGGAACGTTCGCCGGAGGCGAGCCGCTCGATCCGGCCGGGACCGACTTCGCGATCAAATTCGTCCGTGCGACGTGGCGCTACCACAAGATCACCGCGACCCGGCTGTACGACGACCTCGCCGGGCTGCCGGCGAAGCTCGCGCAGATCGAGCAGCTCGCCAAGGACGGCGTCCTCGACGGCAAGCAGCCGAATGCCGCCGACCTGCAGATCGGCGCGACGATCCGCGTGCTGCTGCCGCTCGGCGACCTCGCGCCGTTGCTGCACGGCAGCGCCGCCGAGCGAATCGCGTTGCGCCTCTTCCCCAGCTATCCGGGCTCGGTGCCGCATGGCGCCTATCCGGCCGGCTGGGTGCCGAGCGCCTAGCGCTCGCGCCAAACCGCTGCCCGGCCCCGCAGGGAGCCGACCTAAGCTCGTCGCGCGATGCGCGACACGAGCCCGCGGACCGGCGCCGGCGCGGCGCGCGCAAACCGTTTAGCGTCTCGCGCCGATGCAGCGACAGGTACTCGCATTAACGCGCGCCTCCGTCGCGGACCGTCCCGAGGTCGAGTTCTGCGTCGATCTCGCCGCACGCGACGTCGTCGCCGAGTGGCTGCTCGACCAACACCGGATCGACGAGCCGATCATGCGCGCCTTCCTCGGCTTGATCGAGCCGGGCATGCGCGTGCTCGATCTCGGCTGCCACATCGGCACCTTCTCGTTGCCCGCGAGCCGGATCGGCGCGCACGTGATCGCGCTCGACGCCTCGCCGCAGCACGTCAACCTGATGCGCCATGCAGCGCAGCGCAACGGCTTCGCCGAGCTCGAAGTCGTGCACGGAGCGATCACGGCGTCCGACGATCCGGTCGAGTTCGTCGAGCTCAGCATCCACAGCCACATCCAGCAGCACGGCGCAGACGGCGAGAACACCGTGCGCGTGCCTGCCGTGCGCGTCGACGAGCTCCTGCGCGAACGCGGCTGGGACGGCGTCGAGGCGATCAAGATGGACGTCGAGGGCAACGAGCTCAACGCGCTCGCGGGCATGTCCGAGCTGCTCGCCTCCGGCGCGCGACCCGCGATCGTGTTCGAGTGCAACGGTGGGATGCTGCCCGGCTACGGCGCCTCGATCTGTGCGCTGCGCGAAACGCTGACCGGCCTCGGCTACGAGCTGTTCCTGATCGATCACCTGCGCCCGGGCGTGCTCGTCGAAGCGAGCGCCGACGGGGTCCAGCCGGAGAGCGCCTCCGACTACCTCGCGCTCGCTTCGCGCCCCGCCGACCTGGCCGAGCGCTGGCGGATCGATCCACCGTTCACGCTCGAGCAGACCGCCGTGCGTCTGCTCGACGCAGCCGGCGGCGAGGCGGCCGGCTATCGCGCGTACTGCGCGGAGACGATCGCGGGCGGACCCGAGTGGTTGCGCTCGCATCCGCTCGTCGGCGCAGCGTTCGCGGCGCTGCAGCTCGACCACGACGGCGCCGTGCGGGCGCGCTGCGACGTGGCGAACGCCGACTCGCCGGCGCTCGGACACGCGGGCGCGCCCGAGCCGCGCCGCGGCACGCCGCCGAGCGACGTCGTCGTCTGGGCGAGCGGGCTGCACGTCGAGCAGCCCGCCGACGAGCCCGACCTGCCGCCTGGAGTCGAGCGCGGTCCCGCGACCGGCCGTTGCCTGCTCGAGGACGTCAGCTTCCACGTCGGCGCCGGCGAGCTGCTCGCCGTGCGGATCGCGCCCGACGCCGGCGAGCTGCTGCTGAGCACGCTCGCCGGACTGTGCCGGCCACGCGTCGGCGAGCTGCGCGTCGACGGCCCCGTCGTGCTGATCTCGGCACTCGGCGACGGGATGGAGCAAGAGCTGACGGTCGCCGAGAACTTCCTGCTCTACGCGGCGTTCCTCGGCTGCCACGTGCCGGAGACGAGCCGACGGCTGGATCGGCTCGCCGAGCTCGCCGGCGCCGGCGAGTGGCTCGGCTCGCAGCTGCGCGACACGCCTCCCGCGCTCGCGGCGCGGATCGCGCTGACGGTCGCGCTCGAGTGCGCGCAGCCGCGGCTGCTGCTGCTCGACCGGCTCGCGCCGTTCGAGCACGACGGCTTCGCGCGCTGGGCGCGCGAGCAGGCCGCCTCGCGCGCCGTTGGCGGACTCGCCGTCGTGCAGCTGCTCGATGACCCCGAGCGAGCATTGCGGCCGCCCACCCGCGCGCTGTGGATCGAGCAGCGAATGGTCCGCGCCTGCGGTCACCCCCGCTCAGTCTTCGACGCCGCTTGGCGCAGCCGCTTCGAGGTGGCCTCGCATCAGCGCGTGCGCGCGAGCAGACGCGCACCGGTGCGACTGTGATCGGCCGGCGCCGGCACGGTGAGGCAGGCGCCGCGAGTGACGGTCGCCGGGCACAGACGATCGCGCTATGCATGATCGTGCGCAACGAGGCGCACGTGCTCGAGCGCTGCCTGCGCTCGCTCGACGGCCTGATCGACGCGTGGACGATCTGCGACACGGGCTCGAGCGACGGCACGGTCGAGCTCGCGCGCTCGCTGCTCGGGCACGTGCCCGGCGAGCTGCACCACCGTCCGTGGGTCGACTTCGGCCACAACCGCAGCGAGCTGCTCGAGCTCGCGCGCGGCTCGGCCGACTACCTGCTGCTGCTCGACGCCGACATGACCGTGCGCAAGGAGAGCGAGCTGCCGCCGCTGAGCGCCGACGCCTACCTGCTGCGCGAGACCGGCGCGCTCGACTTCGGCGTCGTGCGGCTCGTGCGCGGCGATCGCCGCTGGTGGTACGAGGGCTCGACGCACGAGTACATCGCGACCGACGGTGAGCTCGTGCAGGAGGAGCTCGACGCACTGCAGATCGAGCACCACGGCGACGGCGCCTCGCGCGCGGAGAAGCTCGTCCGCGACGCCGGGCTGCTGAAGCGCGACATGCTCGCCGACCCGGCGAATCCGCGCGCTGTCTTCTACCTCGCGCAGACCTACAGAGACCTCGGCAGGCACGAGCTCGCCGCGAAGTACTACCGCCGCCGCATCGAGCTCGGCGGCTGGGAGGAGGAGGTCTTCTACGCGAACCTGCAGGAGGGCTCGCTGACCGTGCGGCGCGAGCTCGCCGCCGGCGTGCCGCTGCTGCTCGAAGCGTGGCAGCGGCGCCCGACCCGCGCCGAGCCGCTGTACGAGCTCGCCCAGGCCTACCGCGAGCGCGGCGACTTCGCGCTCGCGCTGATGTTCGCCGAGCGCGGCCTTGAGATCCCCTATCCGCCCGACGTGCTGTTCGTCCATCGCTGGATCTACGACTACGGGCTGCTGATGGAGCGCGCGTTCGCCGCCGGCGGGCTCGGCGACATCGAGCAGACGCGCGCCGACCTGCGCACGGTGCTCGACTACGCGACGTTGCCGGACGAGACGCGCCGCTACGTCGAGCACAGCCTCGCCCAGCTCGGCGACCGCCCGCAGACGTTTGCGGCCGGCGCGACGCCCGAGGTCGCGCTGAGCGAGATCGACCGTCCGCCTGCCGGTGGGCCGAGCAGGATCGATACGGCGCCCGCGCGGCAGCACATCACCGAGCCGAGGCGGCTCGCCTCGCTCGTTCCGGGTGTGCGGATCGGCGAGATCAAGCTCGACGTCAAGCCCGCGTGGCCGGCCTTCAACCCGAGCATCGCGCGCGACGGCGAGCACGGCTTCCGGATGATCGTGCGCACGGCCAACTACGCGATCGAGCGCGGCGTGCTGCACGCCGAGGGCGTGCTGCACAACATCAATTATCTCGTCGCGCTCGATAACTCGCTCGCCGTGACGCAGATCGAGCCGCTGCTCGATCGCGCCGAGCGTCCAGAGCTGCACGCGAGCCAGATTTCCGGCTACGAGGACTGCCGCCTGGTCGAGCTCGACGGGCGCTGGTACGCGACGGCGACCGTCTGCGACATGAACCCCGTCGAGCGGCGCGAGATCGCGCTGCTCGACCTCGACGGCGCCGAGATCGTCCGCGCGCGGCCACTTGCGGGCCCGGACCCAGAGCGCCACGAGAAGAACTGGATGCCGTTCGTGCGCGACGGCGCGTTGCACTTCCTCTATAGCTGCTCGCCGACGATCGTGCTGCGCTGCCATCTGCAGAGCGGCGCGCTGACGAGCGTCGCCGAGCGCGAGCTACCGGCGGCCGGCGGCTTCCGCGGCGGCTCTCAGGGAGTCGCGGTCGAGGGCGGGCACCTGTTCGTGATCCACCAGACCGAGCACGACGAGCGCGCGCTGCGCTACGTGCACCGCTTCGTGCTGCTCGACGACGAGCTGCGCCTCGCGGCCGCGACGCCGCGCTTCACGTTCGCCGCCGATCGCGTCGAGTTCTGCGCCGGCATGGCGCGGCGCGGCGGCGATCTCGTGCTCAGCTTCGGCGTCTCAGACGCCGCGGCGGGCCTCGCCGTGCTCGCACTCGATGACGTGCTCGCGCTGCTCGAGCCGCTCGCGGCAGGCCACCTCGTCGGCTGATCGCTTGCGGCTCGCCAGGTGACCGCACCCCGTGATAGCTTGCCGCGCTCGGCAGGCCGTGTGGCCTCCTTCTGGATGGAACGGTCAGTGGGCCACGGACGGCAAGGCACCAGACACGCGAGGCGACACCGATGGACGACAGGCCGGCAGACCACGCAGAGCAGCCCGCGGACGAGGCCGCAGGCACGGACGCGCGGCGCTTCACCAGGCGCCAGGCCGTGGCCGGCGGGGCGGCGTTTGGTGCGGCCGTCGTGTGGACCTCGCAGTTTCCCTTCGCCGACGCCGCGATCGGTCAGGTGATCCGCAACGTCGAAGGCGCCACCGGCGCGACCGGCCCGACCGGACCTCCCGAAAAAGAAGAAACCAAACCCGAAACGAAAACCGAAACAAAAACCGCGCCGGCCGCGACGGGCTCGACCGGCACGACTTCGGCGAGGGGCTTGAGCGGCGCAACCGGAGCGCCGCCGCCGCCGTTCCGCTTCCCTCAGATCAAGGTCGCGCTCAACGGCGACATGGCGATCACCGTCAACTTCCCGAGCGCCGGTGACTTCGAACTGCTCGTGACGAACGGCAACAGCCTCTCGCGGATCGCCGCGGCGCTCAAGCCAGGCCCCGGCCGCTCGGCCTTCGCACGCGCGCACGTGCACTCGAACAGCGCCGGAATCGTCCGGCTCAAGGCGAAGCCGACGAAGGCCGGCGCGAAGCTGCTCGGCCGCAGGCAACGAGCACACCTGCCGACGCCGTTGCGCGCGAACGTCAAGTTCACGCCGGCGAGCGGCCGCCCGACGACGATGTCGCGCGGCTTCACGCTCAACGCGAAACACCGCTAGCCGCCGAAGCGCGCCGGTGCAGTCGCGAGTGCGGGACGTAGGCCGGCGCGGTCGCGACTAGAGCTTGGCGAGCGGCTCGCCCGTGGCCCAGTAGAGCTCCGGAATGACGCTCGCAGTGTCCTCGAGATCGGCCTCTGTCAGATCGGCGAGGTCGGAGCTGTTGCCGAGTGCGCGCACCAGGCGCGTGCCGAACAGCAGGTCGAGGCACAGGTATCCGCAGTCGAGCCGACCGTCGGCGAACGTGCGCTCGCGCACGCCATGGCTCTCCAGCACGGCCATGTATCGGCGCTCGTCCAGCAGATCCGCTCCGGCGTGAGCGCGGTCGAGACGCACGACCGCGTCGTCGCGGTGGCGCGCGCCGTCTTTGACCATCCGCATCCGCCTGCTGTAGAACAGGCGCGCGCCGCTCCACTCCAGGCGCACGCCGAGGTTCGCGTCCTCGCCGCCGACCGGGTCGCACAGCTCGTCAAAGCCGTTGACGGCGACGAGCAGCTCCCGCGGCGCGCCGAGCCCGCAGCCGAATAGCTGCCCGCCGGCGATCTGCACGAGTGCCCGATCGTCGCCGAGCTCCCAGCGCGAGTCGATCAGGCCGAGCGCGTCGGGGCGCGGCGCAGGATCCTCGAGGCGACCCTCGGCGACCTGCATGTCCAGGCGATTTTCATAGGAGCCGCCGATCACGTAGCCGAGCCTCGCGGCGCGCTCGACCTCCTCCCACCAACCCTCGACGAGCACGCCCGAGTCGTCATTGAAGACGACATACGGAGCACGGGAGTAAACGATTCCGGTGTTGCGCGCGTTTGAGATAGTGCTGTAGTCACGACTCGTCGCGCGGTGCGGACCGCTGTAGGGGGACGGCTTCGGCGCGACGTGCCGGAGTGCAAAGCGACCGCCGGCCGTGAGGGCGAATTGCCGCTCACGGGCGGGCGAATGCAGTGCGTCGATCACGATCACCTCGACCGCCGAGCCGTCGCCGATCTGGTTGGCGAGACTGTCCGCGAACCACTCGAAGCGCGGGTTCGGACGATGCGTCACGTAGACGATGCTTGCGAGCGGAGCGCGCAATCGGACTCTCTCAGCCGGCGATCCCGCGCATCGGGCGAGTCTATCCGCCGCGCCGTTCGCCGAAGGCTCTCGGCGGTACGACCGGCAAGCGGCGGCGAGACGACCTGGCGCCCCTTAACATCGACCGGCGGCAGGTCTTCCTTTCGATGAAATCGCTCAATCAGCGACCCCGCTTCGTGATGCTGCTCTCGGCGTTGATCGCCGCCGGCACGGTTGTCGCCATCGCCGCCTCCGACAGCCCGCGCGCGCTGTGGCACACGTTCACGCGAATGGAGCCGAGCTGGCTGGCGCCGGCGGTCGGCTTCGAGCTGCTCGCCTACGTCGGCTACGTGCTCGCCTACCGCGCGACGATTCCTCGCTCGAAGCGATCGCGGCTCTCGCTGATGCTGACGATCCGCCTCGTCGTCGCCGGCTTCGGGCCGTTCGTCCCGCTCGGCGGCTTCTCCTTCGACCGCCGCGCGCTGCGCGCTGTGCACCGCAGCCGTCGTGACGCGCGGCGCCAGGTGCTCGCGCTCGGTGTGATCGAGTATGCGCTGCTCGCGCCTGCCGCAGCGGTCTGCGCGCTGGTCCTGCTGCTCGAATCGGGCAAGGCCTCGCTCGTGCTGACGCTCCCTTGGGTGTTCGCCGTGCCGCCCGGCTTCGCGCTCGGCTGGTGGGCGAGCGAGCCGCGTCACGTCAAGCGCTTCGAACAGTCCGACGGGCGCGTGCGGCGCTGGATCGGCGAAATGCTCGGCGCGCTCGGCGTCCTGCGCGAACTCGTGCTGCGCCCGCTCGAGCGGCCTGGGGCGCTGCTCGGGATGGGGATCTACTGGGCCGCCGACATCGCCTGCTTCGCCTTCGCGCTGCGCTGCTTCGAAGTCTCGATCTCCGTACCGGCGCTCGTCGTCGCCTACGCGACGGGCTACGCCGCGAGCAGACGCTCGCTGCCGCTCGGCGGCGCGGGCATCACCGAGGCGCTGCTGACGCTGGCGCTGATCGAGGTGCACGTCGGCGCCGTCGCGGCGCTGCTTTCGGTTGCGGCCTACCGCGTCGTCAACTTCCTCGTCCCGGTCGTCCCCGGCCTGATCGCGCACGCCTCGCTGGCCGAGGTGATCGACGGCGAGGCGAGCGGATCGAGCTCGAACGCGGCCTAGCTCTGCAGCGCGAGGCGCTCGTGGACGGAGCGCACGGCGCTCGAGCCCTCCCCGACGGCTGCGGCGACGCGCTTCATCGAGCCGTGGCGCACGTCGCCGGCGGCGAACACGCCGGGGACCGACGTCTCGTAGGGAAGCGGCGGCGTTGCGCCCCTGAGCACCGGCTCGGGTAGCTGGCGGTCCGTCAGCACGAAGCCGTCCTCGTCGAGCGCGACGCCGTCGCCCAGCCAGGCCGTCTCCGGGCGCGCGCCGATGAAGCAGAACAGCCCGGCGCACGGAAGCACTCGCGCCTCGCGCGTCTCGCGATCGGCGAGCGTGACCTGCTCGAGGCGATCCTCGCCGCCGAGCGCGTCGACTTCGACGTTCGTCATCAGGCCGATCTTCTCCTCGATCTCGATTCGCTCGATCAGGTAGCGCGACATCGTCTGCTCGAGCCCATCGCGCCGGACGGCGATCGTCACGGCGCAGTTGTTCTGCGCGAGGTAGAGCGCTGCCTGCCCGGCCGAGTTGCCGCCGCCGACGACGATGACCGACGTGCCGCCGCAGACGCGCACCTCGAGGTCGGTCGCGGCATAGTAGACGCCTGCGCCCTCGTAGCGCTCGAGCTCAGCGACCGGCAGGCGCCGGTATCGCGCGCCTGAGGCGACGATCACGGCGCGCGCCGGGATCTCGCTGCCATCGGCGAGCGCGATCACGTGAAAGCCTGTCTCGCTGCGCAGCGCGACGACTTCGCACGGCGCGTTCAGCCGCGCGCCGAGGCGCATCGCCTGGACGGCCGTGCGGCCGGTGAGCGCCTCGCCGGAGATGCCGTTCGGAAAACCCGCGTAGTTCTCGATCCGCGAGCTCGTCCCCGCCTGGCCGCCGACCGTGACCGCGTCGAGCGAGACCGTGCGCAGGCCCTCGGAGGCGCCGTAGACAGAAGCGGCGAGCCCGGCCGGGCCGCTGCCGACGACGACGAGGTCGAAGATGTACCCGGGCGCCGGCTGAAACGTCAGCCCGAGATGCGCCGCGAAGTCTCCCGGCGTCGGGCGCCGCAGCGTGTCGGTCGCCGTGATCACCGCCGGCAGATCGCCGCGCGCGAGCGCGAGGCTCTCGAGCAGCGCCTCCGCGTCATCGGCCTCCTCGACGTCGATCCACGCATGCGCGAGGTGCGAGTGCTCGGCGAACGAGCGCAGCGCCATCGCCTCGGGCGAGTAGCGCGAGCCGACGATGCGGATCGCCTGCGCGCCCTCCCCCGTGCGCAAGATCTCACGCCGCGCGAGCAGCGCGTTGAAGATCGTTTCGGCCAGTTCCGGGCGACCGCTCATCAGGCGGCGGAACTGCTCCTCGGAGACGACGAGCACGCGCCCGCGCTGCGTCACGCGGCAGCCGAGCGAGCGGCGCTGGCCCGTCAGCAGGTTCAGCTCGCCGACGAAGCCGCCGCGGCCGTAGCCGACGATCACCACGGCTTCGGGGCCATTGCCGTTGACGACCTCGACGTGGCCCTCGAGCACGACGAACAGGTCATAGGAGGCTTCGCCGGCCTCGAACAGCATCTCGCCGGGCGCGATCGGGCGCTCTACGCCGAAGGCCGCGACCTCCTCGAGCTCGGCAGCAGTCAGGTCGCGGAAGGCGCCGGGGTCCTGGTTGGGTGATGAGGGTTGCGTGCTCGTGGTCGGGCCATCCTAGGCAGTCTCCGGCGAGCTGCTCAGCCGGGCTGACCGAGTGGATCCGGTTGCCGTCGGGGTCGGCGATCCAGGTCTTCCGCGTGCTGCCGGCAACGGTCTCGATCGGGCCGTGCTCGATCCCACGCATCGCGAGCGCAGCCAGCCGCTCGTCGAGGTCATCCACGAGCAGCGTCACGATCGCGCTGCCGGCCCGCTCGGAGTCGCGCAGCACGTACAGCCAGCCGCTACCCGTGAGTGCCATGCGTCCTCGTCATCGTTCGAGAGCATCGTCGGCGGAGCGTCAAGCAGGCGCGTAGAACTCGATCGCGGTGTCGCGGTCGAGGACCGGGATCCCGGCGAAGACCTCGGCGATCGGCATGGCGTCGAGTATGCCGCCTAAGCACAGTGGGAGGCACATCACCCCGCATCCCAGTGTTAGAGCCAAATCACGGTCCAACCGGGAAGCCAATCCGAGGATCGAGCCGATGGGGCGTCGGCGACGGACTCGATCACGCCTCGTCGAGGAACTTGACGTCTCGAGCGACTCGGCGAACAACATCCTCTCCCCAAGATCCTTCAGCGAGGTCGAAGCCGGATCGCCGGTCTCCGGGAACATCTGTTTGAGATCCTTCCACAGACCTCTCCGCTTGCCGTCGGCGTAGTCGTAGTAGCCGGCGCCGGCGAGCTTTCGGCCGCGACGGCGTCGAGCATCTTGTCGACAACTTCGGACGCGGGACGATCCTCGAACACGCCGCCTTCGGCCTCGACGGCCGCTTTCGTCGCGTCGCGGATCTTCCGCGCGAGGTTGAGGCTTAGCTCGTCGCTCGGCTGCAGCACCGGCGCCGGGTAGCCGGCTTGGTTCGAGGCCTGCTCGATCGAAGCCGCAGGCACACCCGAGCAGCATCGCGACGCCCTCCTGCGAGCTGACGAGCTCGTCGAGGATGCCCGTCTCGAGCGCCTTTTTCGGACGCAGCCGCTGGCCCTGCATCAGCAGCTTCATCAGCGCATCGACGATGCCGATCATGCGGACGGTGCGCACGACGCCACCAGCGCCGGGCAGCGCCGAGCTGGACCTCGGGAAGCCGAACTGCACGCTCGGGTCAGACGCTCGCGATCACGAAACGGCTGTTCCTGGCCGTCGCCGAGCAATCCGACTTCCATCGCCTGATGGAGTTCGCGATATCGACGACCCGCGGGCTCGCGCTGCTCGGCACGCTGCATCCTGCCGACGCGCGCAACCGCAAGCAGTGGAGCTACAGCCGCGCACGGCTTGTCGAGCTGTTCGAGGCTACGCTCTGATTTGAATCAACGCGCCGCGGGGCACACGGCCACCGGTGCATCATTCGAAGTCTGCTGTTTCAATCGCCTCGACCCCACTCGCGGCCGGCGCTTCGCCGATCCACGCAGCAGTTGCTTTCCCGTTGGCGTTCACGACGATCGACGGACTGAAGCCGCCTAGGCCGGAGACGACGATCGGCGTCTGCCAACCCCCTTGCGGATTACGCGCCGATGCTTCGATCGCCCCTGTGTGCGAGCCGAAGCGCCCAGCGGTCCATGCCGCCACGGCCGCACCCCCCGACGGATCAGCGCCGATCTGCGGTTCGGCGGTTTCTCGTCCCGGCGCGAGCGGCACCGGCGTGCTCCAGCGAGCACGCGGGCGGGCCGTCGCGGCCTCGACCGCCTTGACCTGGCCGGGCGAGGTATGCGTGAACAGGACGATCGCTTCACCACGGGCGTCGATCGTCCCCGTGAGTTCGCTGTCATCTTCCCGAGCAACGACAACGGCTCGTGTGAAGCGAGCACCGGCGGAGCGCCGCGCGACTTCACTGCTGCTCCGCCGCCCCACCTGTAGACGCCAGAGGAGAATCGCTTCGCCGCCGGCGTTGACGGCGAGGTGCAATTCCCGAAGCCTTCCCTTGCCGGAGGCGACCGTTTGCGCCGGCCGATTCGCCTTGCCGTTGGCGCCGAGCACGAGCGACTGCACGCGTGGGCGTGGGCCGCCGCGTACCCAGGCGATCAAGGTCTCCCCGCGCGCATCTGTCTCGATCTGCGGCTCCTGCAGGGGGTAGCGGGAGGCGGCGAGCTTGCGCGGTGCCTGCCAGCCTCCATGCGGCCCCCGACTGGCGAGCTCGATCGTGAAGAGCCTGCCCTGCCTGCTGTCGAACACGGCTTTCACCCCACCGCGAGCATCGACGGCCAGCGCAGCCGTTGCGGCCCCATCCAGTTCTTCCGTCCGCCGGGAGATCGCGCTGGGGCGGCTCCAGGTCCCTGCCGCCGGGCGCGTAGCTGCTTCGAGCCTCGCCAATCCGTGCCACACGGCCGCGGCATTCCCGTCGGGGCCGATGCTCACCTGCGGCGCATATGCCCCACCCTGTCGTGTTGCCGTGAGCACGACCGGAGGCGACCACAATGCCCTCCGCGGCCGAATCGAAGCTTCGATTCCCGACAGCGTTTCGTTGAGTTCGTTTTCGCGATGCCACCCGACGATCGCATCGCCGGCGGTGTCGCTCGCGAGCACGGGACGGGCGTAGCTCCACACCCTCGAGGAGGCGAGCTTCTGAGGGGCACTCCAGTCGGCGCTGCTCGAGCACACGAACGCAAGCGAGCAGCCCGCCACTCCGAGCACGACGGCGAGCACGCGCCTGAGCGCCAGCGTCCGCAAGGGCTGATTCAGCTTGGTTCCTATTTGCAGACGTGTGGCCAGCTCGAGTGCTTTTTCGGCGCTTTCGACGCTCCGCCGCAAAGCGCTTCGTCGCTCGGAAGGTATTTTCGTTCGATGAAGGCCCACTGGTGGCTTCCTGCCGGAAGATGCGCCGCTTTGCTGGCTTCTTTCAGTTTCACAGCGACAAGTGCGTATTTCCCGCTTCTCGTGATGTAGCGCCAGTCTATATGCTTCGCTTTGCCGCCTTCGACGGTGTTCACGTAGGTGAATAGTTCGTGCGCCTGCTCTTTGGAAGCGTATGGCTGCACGTTGGCATACACCGGAACCCGGGTGTTGACCAGTTCGGCTTTTTCATTTTCTTTGGCGACGAGCGTCGTGCCGCTCGTTTCGTTGCACGTGTCGCAGTTGATCAGGCTCGCGTAGGACTTGGTCGGAATGCCTTTCGAGGCCGAGCACGTGTTGACGACTTTCGAGGAGGTCGTTTTCGTGTGCTCGCTCTGCACCCAGACGCACTTGTTCACGTAGGTGTAGAGCCTGCCGTAGATCCACGATCCGGAAGTTCCCTTGGCGTCGAACGTCCTGCCTGGCACCGCCGTGCCGACCACGAGCGCGTTGGCGTTGCCGCGCGCGGTGCCCCTGCCGATGATTTCGCGGCGACCCGGAGAGAACGCCGGCCGGAAGCCCGACAGCGATTCGGATTCTTCTTCCCCGTCGTCTTCGGTGTCGTTCATTTCGACGCCTTCAGCGAGCGGCTGTTCCGTTTCGCTGAGCGAAGGATCTTCCGTTTCTTCTTCTTCGGGCCCGACCCAGTTGGTGACCTGGTCGGCGGCGTCGAAGCAATACGTTTCGGTGCCCGCGCCCGGCTGCGTCGTGACAACCGTCTCCAGCGCGTCGGTTTCGGTGTCGCAGGCCGGAGCTTCCGGCGTCTTGTATTCGTAGGACTCAATTTCGTCTTCGCTGCCGACTTCGGAGAAGCTGCCGTCGACCAGGCGGCGCAGCGAGGTGGCACGGTAGGGGTCGTAGCTTTCGTAGCTGATCACGTAGGTCCCACTCGGGTCGACGATCTCGTCAAGCTGTCCTTCCGCGTTGTATTTGTACGTCGTCTCTTCGTGTTCGGCGCTTTCGTATTTGGTCAGCTGATCGCTGCCATTGTAGCTATACGTCCAGGTCTTGCTGCCGGTGCCTTTGATCGTCGTCACGTGCCCGGAGGAGTAGATGCGCGGGATCGTCAGTTCGTGGCCGTGAGTGTCGGCGACATGCGACAGCTGCGATTCGTCGTATTCGAGCGAGACGGTGTTGCCGGCGCCTTCGGGTTCGACGATTTCTTGCGGGAAGCCGTTGCCGGAGCTGTCGAACTTCCATTCATCGCCGGTTTCGGAGAAGGTCACGGTCCGCGTGCCGTCTTCGTTGACGACGAGCGTCGCGCCGACGCCGCTAGGCGCCGCATACGTGAGTTCGTCCTGACTCACCGTTCCAGGGGCTGCCGGCACCGGGTCGAAGCGGCTGAGCGCGTCGCCTGGTTCGCGGAACAGGTAGGAGCCGTCCCACCAACTCGGATAGAGCAGCGTGTCGTTACCCATGCCGAGCGACCAGCCGACGCCGAACGAACTGCCGCCCATGTTTTCGTCGAGGCTGTTGTAGTAGCGCGAGAGCGTAGTTTTGTAGCCTTCGCCTTCGTAGTTCACGTCGGGACTCGACACGATCGCGTTGCCGTTGGCGGCGTTCACGGCGACTTCCGCGCCGCCTGCCAGTTCGTCGCCGATCACGGCGTTGCCTTCGCTGATCCCGGTACGCGGCGCGTAGACGATGTCCATGTTCGGTTCGCCGAGGCCTTCGCCGTCGTCGGTCTGCACGAAGGCGTCGTAGCCGACCGTCGACTCGCTGTGGGCCTTCAGCACGATGCCGTCATTGCTGCTCGGGTGCTGGATCCACTGTTCGACAAGCGGATCGAAGCCGATCGTCACCCAGCCGCCAGCCCATTCGGCGCGCATCGTCTGCCGACCGGCGAGCGTCGGCGAGAAGTCGCCGCCGGGCGTCGTCCACGAGTGAGTGCCGTCGTAGGTGCTCCAAGTGGCGTCCTCGGTGAAGCTGCGGCTCAGTGGAAAAGCTTCGACTTCGATCGTGCCGGAGCTCTCTTCGACCCCTTCGAACCACAGCTTCAACCCGGAGTTGACGATGACCGCGTCGGCCGGGATGTCCGAGACGTCGAAGTGCAGCAGCGCGCGGCCGACGCTGTGCGGCGATTCGGAGTTCGCTCCGACATACAGGCGCCCGCCGCACAGCGACGTGCTCGCGTAGGCCTCGCTCGCGATCGTGCAGTCCGCGGCTTCGCCGTAGTAGACGTCCGGATCGACGATCACGGGGAACACGCGCCTGGCGGCCGAGAGCCAGGCCTCATCGATGACCAGCGAAAGCATCGAGCCGTTCGCGCTCAGCTCGTAATGGACCGGCGCGCTCACCGGCCGATGACCCGGCGCGGAATCGTCGACGGTCGGCGCCGCGAGCGTGTAGACGGTCTTGCCGCTCGAGTCGCGGAAGAGAACGCCGCCACCGGCGAGCAGGCTTGCGTGTAGGCCTGCGCCATGAGACAGCTTGTAGGTGTAGGCGTTTGGCGTTGAGCGGTTCGCCAAGGTCAGCAGCTCGTGCACGCCGTTCAGCGCCGCGCTGTAGGAGACGCTGACTCCGGGCATCACGTGGGAATAGGTGCGCGCTTTGGAGCTCGCGGCTGCGCCTTCCCTTGGCGCGGCGCCTTCGAGCGCGAAGGACAGCATGGTCGAGCCCGTGCCGATCGAGACACTCTTTCCGGCGAGCGAACTCGGCAAGCTGAACGGCACCGGCGATGCCGCCGGGCGCCAGCTGCCATCGGACGCCTTGACGAGGTTTGTGTCGATCGGCTGCCAGCTTCCTGCCGAGCGGAAATTGACGGCGTGATCGTAGGCCACGAGTTCGCGCGTGCCGTTGGAAAGCTGGAACGTGTCCGAAGTGGCAGTTCGTAGCGAAGGCAACTCGCGAACGCGATGGACCGAGGCGCGACCCTGCGACGTCGCCGCAGCTCCTGTTCGCGCTCCCGATGGGCCGGCCTCCGCGCCGACATATACGACCAGCGCGGCAAGAAGCATCGTTATGCAAGCGTTTCGTGCCCGCCGCTGGTTGTACCGCCGCTTCGACACCATTTGTGCCTCCTAAGGGGCTCTAGAGTCCAGCTGCCCTACCCACCGATGACGGCCGGTGCAGAGTTCGGGCGACATTAGCTTTGTTGAGATCGTTCGGTCAACCTGATTCGTAGAATGTTTCCATTCGATCTCGGTGGCGGCCTCGGACCCCTCGGAGCGGCCCGAATTCGTCGATGAACTACGGCGCGAGGCGGAACGGCGGGTATTGATCGGTCACGAGCACGTGGGCGTAGGCGATCACGCGGTTGGTCCAGCGCCCGACGCCGACGAGGAAGTCGAACATCCCGCGCGGGAAGCGACCGGTGAAGAGGATCGCGAACCAAGCGGCGATGACGACGAAGAAGGCGGCGATGTAGAGGAAGAACAGCACGACGTAGTGCGGGATCGCGAGCAGCCACTTGACGAGCGGCAGCCAGCGGTTGAGGTCGTCGCGCGCGTCGGGGTAGGAGAAGTCGAGATGGACGGTCTGATGCTCGTCGGTCGAGGGATAGTTGTCGTCCATCAGCGACAGGTAGACGCCGACTCGCGCCGAGAAGCGCATCAGCTCGAGGTTCCAGTCAAACCACCAGCGCGGGTACTTCTGGCGGAACAGGATCAGCAGCAGCGTCGGCAAGACGACGAAGCCAACGGCACCGGCGACCTTGCCGCTACTCCCAGAGGCGTATCCCCCGCCCTCGATGAGCGCGAGCACGATCCCAATCGGGATGACCATCAGCAGGCGAAAGGAGCTCGTCATGCGGTTGAGCGGCCGATCGGGGTAGTCGACTGAGTACTGGAAGGGATATGGCGCGTCGGGGTTCATCTGAGGCCTTTCCGTGAGGTGTACGGCGCACACTCGTTTTGGGAACCATAGGTGTACGGTGTACACTTGCCAAGGCCGATGACGAAATCGACGACGGTCACTCGCAAACCACTCAGCCGCGAGCGAGTGCTCGAGGCAGCCGTCGCGCTCGCCGACGAGGCCGGGCTCGAGGCGTTCAGCATGCGTGCACTCGCACAGGAGCTCGGCGTCGTGCCGATGGCGCTCTACAAGCACGTCGCGAACAAGGACGAGCTGCTCGACGGCATGGTCGACGGCGTCTTCGGCGAGATCGAGCTCCCCTCTGCGGAGGTCGACTGGCGTTCGGCGATGCGGCGCCGCGCGATCTCGACGCGCGAGGCGCTCGGGCGCCACGGCTGGGCCATCGGGATGATGGAGTCGCGACGGCCTGGACCGGCGAACCTGCGAAACCACAACGCCGTGATGGGCTGCCTACGCGGGGCCGGCTTCCCGTTCGAGGTGGCGATCCACGCGTACTCGGTTCAGGACGCGTACATTTATGGCTTCGCGCTGCAGGAACGCGACACGGGGTTCGAGACGCCTGACAGCGCAGGAGAAGTTGCGCAGCGCAGGGCGGCGACGATCGGCGCGCTTGAGGACTACCCGCACCTCGCAGAGATCGTGACGAAGCTCCCCGAGTCGGGGTACGACAACGCGGTCGAGTTTGCGTGGGGTCTTGATCTGATCCTCGACGGCCTCGAGCGACTCCGCCATGACTAAGCGGCTCTGAAGCTATGCCGAGCTTCGCCTTCCAGCGACCGAGGAAGAGGCCTACTCACTCTCTCCACATCCAATTTATACCCGACAGGGGGGCTTGATTCAAGCCCCCGGGTGTGCCTCATACTGCTCCGCCGCAGGCCAGAACCTACGGAAAAGGGAGTCGCGAAGATGGGTATGAGCGGGCACGAGGTGGTGATCGCCGGAGGCGGTCCGGCGGGGATGATGCTGGCGGCTGAGCTTGCGCTGGCGAAGGTCGACGTCGCGGTCCTCGAGCGGCGCCCCGATCACGCGCTCGTCGGCTCACGCGCCGGCGGCTTTCACTCGCGCACGATCGAGGTGTTCGATCAGCGCGGAGTCGCCGATCGATTCCTCGCGGAGGGCCAGATCGCTCAGGCGGCGATGTTCGGGACGACGGTGCTCGACATGAGCGACTTCCCGACGCGCCATCCGTACTCGCTCGGGATCTGGCAGAGCAAGATCGAGCGGATCATGGCCGACTGGCTCGCCGAACTGCCGGTGAAGATCTACTACCGGCGTGAGGTGACGGGCTTCGCGCAGAACGACGACGGCGTCGACGTCGAGTTGGCCGGGGGCGAGTCGATGCGGGCGCAGTATCTCGTCGGGTGCGATGGAGGGCGCAGCGTCGTCCGTAAAGCGGCCGGCATCGAGTTCCCTGGGTGGGATGCGACGAAAAGCAACCTGATCGCCGAGGTCGAGATGACGGAGGAGCCAGACCTGGGTGTTCGGCACGACGCGAACGGCATCCACGGGCTTGGCAGGCTCGAGTACGAGATCATCGACGGCGAGGTCGTTTACAAGGATGAGGGGCCGGTTCGGGTGATGGTGACCGAGCGGGAGCCTGGAGGCGGCGACGAG
This sequence comes from Solirubrobacteraceae bacterium, assembly GCA_035552575.1. Taxonomy (GTDB): domain Bacteria; phylum Actinomycetota; class Thermoleophilia; order Solirubrobacterales; family Solirubrobacteraceae; genus Palsa-744. The sequence goes on from DASZLB010000104.1 coordinate 25,273, forward strand.
CCGACGCTGCGCGAACTGAGCGAGGCGCTGATCGGCGTCTACGGCACGGACTTCGGGGCGCACGATCCGACGTCGATCTCGCGGTTCACGGACGTGACGCGGCAGGCGGCGGCGTACCGTGCGGGACGCGTCCTACTCGCCGGCGACTCGGCACATGTGCACTACCCGGCCGGTGGGCAGGGGCTCGGCTTGGGCGTGCAGGACGCGGTGAATCTCGGGTGGAAGCTGGCTCAGGTGATCCAGGGGATCTCCCCGGAGAGCTTGCTCGATACGTATCACCAGGAGCGGCATCCGGTGGCTGCGCGGGTGCTTCGATACACGATGGCTCAGACCGCGCTGCAGCGGCAGGATGAGCGTTCGAAGGCCCTCAGTGAGGTGGTGTCGGAGGTGGCGGGGATGGATGAGCCTCGCAAGCGGCTTGCTGGGCTGGTTTCGGGGTTGGATATTTGCTACGACCTTGGTGGCGGGCATCCGTTGGTTGGGCGGCGGATGCCGGAATTGGAGGTTTTGACGGTGGATGGCCCGGTTCGGGTGTTTGAGTGGCTGCGCGGGGGCACGGCGCTGCTACTCAACCTTGGGGAGAACGGTGGGTTTGATATCGCTCCTTGGGCCAAGCAGGTCCAGTTGATTCATGCTGAATACAGTGGCGCGTGGCAGCTTCCGGTGCTTGGCGTCATCGCTGCTCCCGCTGCTGTCCTGGTGCGACCTGACGGGTATGTCGCTTGGGTGGGGAGCCGACCGACCAAGGGGCTGCGCCACGCGCTGACCGCTTGGTTTGGAAGACCGTGAGCGCTGCGACATGCGGCGTCCGGAGGCTCGCGACTTGAACCTATCGGGGAGACAGGATTTGAACCTGCGACCGCCCGGCCCCCAGCCGGGTGCGCTACCAGACTGCGCCACTCCCCGTGACGCTTCGATTCTACGGTCATTGCGCGCAAGTGCTGCCCCGCCTGCTTTGCGAACATATGTTCGTGCCAAGCGAAAGCCAACAACAAACACGCCGCTGCGGCCGCCGCTCGCGGTCGAAGCCGTTAGCCGAGTTCGCCTGGGCATCGGAAGGCTAAGGGCCAGCGCGACAACTACTGCCGCCCGTGTCGGGCTGCATACAAACAAGAGCACTATGCGGCCCGCCGTGAGCGTTACATCGCCATGGCGTCAATTCGAAAGCGCGCGCTGATCGCCGAGCGCACGGCCTACCTCATCGAGTTCTTCGCGAGCGGCCGTGCACCGACTGCGGAGAGACCGACCCTCTGGTCCTCGAGTTCAACCACACCGGGCACAAGAGCTTCAGCATCTCGGTGGGCATCCGCGGCCATACATGGCAGTCGGTACTCGAGGAGATCGAGCAATGCGACGTGGTCTGCGCAAACTGCCATCGTCGCCTAACAGCGCTTCGAGGAGATTTATTCGTGCCTTAGCCCAAAATCAGGGCTGAGCACTACCGATGCCAACAAGCGGGCGACGGGAATCGAACCCGTTCTAAAAGCTTGGAAGGCTTTTGTGCAACCAAAACACTTCGCCCGCACG
>DASZLB010000105.1:0-19147 GCA_035552575.1 Solirubrobacteraceae bacterium
CGGCGCACACGGCGCGCTTGGCGCACGCCGACGACGGCGCGGCGGACGGCGCTCACTGGCTCGGACACGGGCTGGGGTTCGAGCTCGTCGGTCGCAAGCAGGCGTCGACGCGTACGGGCAGCTTGTTGCGGCGAATCGTGAAGCTCGTGAACTTGCCGATCTCACCGGCCTTCGAGACGCGGATCTGCAGCACCGCGCCGGCCTTCAATGCGCGCTGGAAGCGCGGGAAGGCGAGCATGATCGCGCCGGCGCGGCTCTTGCCGGTGCTCGACGCGGTCGCGATGCGGCTTTCGGACTTCGTCTTGCAGCCACGGCCCTTGCACGACACGGCGACCTTCGTCGCGGGCGGCGCCTGAACGGTCAACAGCTTGACGCGCGCGCCCGACACGGTCTCGGACCCGGCGATCCGCACGATCGGGAAGGGCTGCATCAACTCGAGCGCCTGCGCGGCGACGTCGATCGTGTGTGTCGCGACGCTGCTCAGGCCGTTGGCGTCGCTCACCTGCAAGCGAACGACGTGTGCGCCGGGCGTCGCAAACGATGTGCTCAACGACGGTCCGCCGGCGGTGAACCGGCCGCTGCCGAGGTCCCAGCCAAAGCCGCTGAGCGCGCTCGAGACGCCGGTCGAGTTCGACGCGAGCGAGACGCTCTGCCCGACGGTCGGGCTCGCCGGCACCCAGGTGAAGGAGGCGATTGGCGGAGACGGCGAGGTCGAGGGAGCCGCCGGGGTGCTCGCGGGCGCGAGCACGCTGAAGCTCTGCGACGCGCTCGAACCTGTGTTGCCGGCTTCGTCGCTCTGACGCGCGAGCACGCTGTATTCGCCGCCAGGCAAGCCGGCGAACGTCGCTGACCAGGCGCCTGCGGCGCTCGCGTTGACGGTGATCGTCTCGTACGCCTGCCCCGGTTCGCCGACGGGACCCTGGAACAGTTCCGCGGTCACTTGCTTGCGATCGCCGGGGGCGTTTCCGGCGGTGCCGGAGACAGTCTCGAGGCCGGTGCTTTCAGTCGGGGCGCTCAGCGTGGGCTGAGGCGCCGTCGTGTCGACGGTGAACGTCGAGGCGGCGCTGACGCCCGCCGGGTTGCTCGCTACGTCGGCCTGTTCGGCCTGCGCCGTGTACGTGCCCTCGGGCAGCGCGGCGATCGGACCCAACGACCACAGGCCGGCGCCCTCGGGCGCGGAAGCCGACTCGATCAGCGTCCCCGATGCCGAGGTGCCCTTCCAGACCTTCAGCGTCACCGACGGTTCGGCTTCGGCTGTCTGCGCGCTGCCGCTGAACGCGGGGCTCGTGTAGCCGATGTAGCGCGGGAGGGCGTTCAGCGTGACGATCGGCGACGGGCTGTCGATCGAGAACGTGACCGGCGCGGCCACGCCGAGGTTTCCGGCGGAGTCGATCTCGCTGACCTCGACCGTGTAAGGGCCGTTCGGCAAACGCGGTCCGTTACTCGCAGTAGACCACGAGGAGCCGCTGCGTTCGACCGAAAACGCCTGCGCGGGCGTTCCCGTCGCCGCGCCGCCGGCGAAGATTTCGATCGTCACCGACGTGGAGTCGCCGGTCGCGTTGCCGGTGCTGCCGCTGAACGTCGGTCGCGACGATTTCAGCCCGTCGTTGCTTTTCGGCGTCGCGATCGAGAGAGTCGGCGCGGTCGTGTCGACACGGAACGTCGCAGGGCTCGTCTTCGTCACGTTGCCGACCGCATCGGCCTGTTCGGCTTGCACGGTGTAGCTGCCGTCCGGCAGGTGCGGCGAGGACCACGACCACGCGCCGGCGCTGACCGTCGCGGTGCCTTCGGGCGTCGCGAGCGCCCCGCCGACAGACGTGCCTTTGTGCACGAAGACGTGAATCGGGCCGTCGCCGGATGCTTCTCCAGCAACGCCGCCAAAGCCTGGGGTCGCATTTGCGGTCACGGCAGGGACCGAGGAGATTCCGAGCGCCGGCGCGACGGTGTCGAGGACGAACGTCGCCGAAGTGCTCGAGCCGACGTTCCGCGCCTCGTCGACCTGCGACGCGGCGACCGTGTACTGACCGTCAGCGAGGGGTGCGGCCGTGTACGACCACGTGCCGCCGTTGACCGGAACCGTGCCGGAGGCTTCGACTTTGCCGCCAACGGCCGATCCGGCATAGACGACGACCTCGACGCTCGCGCTGTCACCCTGGCCTTCGCTTGCGGTTCCGCTGAAGCTCGGAGTCGTCTTGCGCGTGGCCGCCGAGACCGCGTCGAGCGTGACCGTCGGTGGCGTCGAGTCGACCGTGAACGTATCCGCGGGGCTGATCCCGGCTTCGGAGGATCCCGAGTCCTGCTGTTCGGCGACGGCCGTGTACGTGCCGTCGGCGAGCGGCGTGAGCTGAACGCTCCACGCGCCGCCGACGGGGCTGACTGGTTCGAACGCCGGGAGCGGGGTCCCGCCTGCCCCGGCCCCTTCGTAGATTCTCAGCGTGACGGGGTCGAGCGTGTCCGAGCTCGTGCCGCTGACGGACTGCACGTGTTCGCTTGTCGTGACGCCGGATGCGGGACTGGTGATCGCGACGCTCGGAGCAGCCGCGCTCGCGGAGCCGACCGGCCCGGCGGCAAGCGCGATCAGCCCAGCGGCCAGCGTCGAGCAGAGCGTCCTCATCGTCTTCCGCCGATCAAACTGCCGGTCAATGTCGCCTTCGATCCGTAACTGCGAGTCTCCATGGTCGACGCTGGCAGTCCCAGTTGCAAGCGTCGTTTCCGCCGCGGCCCATGATAATTCGGTTCTCTACCCGAAGCGCCGCCCTCTTGGGCCGACAGTCGCGGCGCACGATCTGAGGATCCGTACCCCCAGCGGCCCCACAGCCGACGAGATCGAACGCGCCCGAGAGGATTCGAACCTCTGACCTTCGGTTCCGTAGACCGACGCTCTATCCAGCTGAGCTACGGGCGCAGAGCGGCCAAGTCTAGTCGGCGGGCGCCGATGCCGGCTGATTGCGCCGGCGAGCGCGTGTTTGCGCCACCGTTCCGCTGCTCGCGCGGGCGCGGGAGCTAACGGCCGATGCCGGCGCTCGCGCTGCTGGCGCTCGTGCGCGGCGCGCGGGCGGCGGAGAAGCCGACCATCCGGCCGGTGCGCTCGTCGTAGAGCTTCAACCGCGTCGAGCGCATGCCGTCCATGAACGAGAGCGTCGGCACGCTGTGGAAGATCTCGTTCTCGTCATGGGCGCGCTGGAGGTTGTAGTTCGGGATGCGCGCGTTCAGGTGGTGGACGTGGTGCAGGCCGATGTTGCCCGAGAAGAACTGCAGGACCTTCGGCAGCTTCAGGTAGGAGCTGCCGCGCAGCGCGGCGTCGGCGTAGCTCCAGACCTCGGACTCCTGCCAGTACGCGTCCTCGAACTGGTGCTGCACGTAGAACAGCCAGATGCCGGCCGAGCCGGCGAGCATCACGGTCGGCGCCTGCACGAGCAGGAACTGCTCCCAGCCGACGAGCAGGCAGAGCCCGGCGACGAGCACGGCGAGCGCGACGTTCGTGCCGATCACGCTGCGCTTCATCCGCGGGCGGGCGTCGCGCGCGACGATCCGCGGGCCGATCAGGAGCGCGGCGATCGGCCCGATGCCAAACATCACGAGCGGATTGCGGAACATCCGGTAGGCCAGCCGCGCGCGCGGCGCGAGCGCCTGGTACTCGCTGACGGTCAGCGTGTGGACGTCGCCGCCGCCGCGGCGGTCGAGGTCGCCCGACGTCGCGTGATGGATCGCATGGTCGTGGCGCCAGCGCAGGAACGGCGCATAGACGAACAGACCGAGCACCGTCCCGAGCCATGCGTTCGCACGCTTGGAGCGCAGCAGCGAGCCGTGCGTGCAGTCGTGGAAGAGGATGAACGTGCGCACGAGGAAGCCGGCCGCCGGAACCGCGATCGCGAGCGTGAGGAGATAGGAGATGCGCAGCGAGTAGTACATCGCCACGGACAGGCCGAGATAGGGCACGACCGAAGTCGCGAGTTCGCGCAGGCTGCGACCGAGGTGCGGCTGCGCGTAGGGCGCGAGATCCTCGCGCCAGTACGGGCGCTCGGCGCGGGGCTTTGTCTCGGATGCGGGAGCGGCGCTTGCCAATTGACTGCTGTCGGGCGACCGATCGCTCGGTCTTTCGCTGCGCTGCTCAGGAGGGCGCTGCAAGATGTTCTCTCTTTCCGGTCCCGTCACGCCGAAGAAGCGATGCAGTCCCGTGGGTACGAAGCGGCAGCATGGCAGGTGGGCCGGTCGCCCGCAAGCGACTACCGACGAATGTCGACGCGGCGGCTCACGCCGCTTTGCCGACCGGCTCGCGACGCTCGCGCATCCCGCGCGCGATCCGCCCTCCGAGCGCGCCGAGCAACATGCCGAAGATCGCGTCGATCACGATCAGCAGCGGCGGGAAGCCGCCGAGCGAGACCTTCGCATGCGTCCCCGCGATCGCATGCGCGAGCAGGATGCCGAGGCCGAACAGCGCGCCGCCGACGAGACCGCGGTCAGCGCCGCCCCAGCCGTCCTGATGCTCGAAGCCGGCGAGCACGGCGCCGAGCCCTGCGAGCACGGCGAGCGCCCAGTAGACGCCGGCCGAGACGCCAATCACGATCCCGACGACGGCGCCGAACGCGAGCGGCACGGCCCCACCGAGCACGATCTGCAGCGGCCGTGGCCGGTCGCGAAACAAAGTCGGCGCGTGCATCTTCCCCTCTCCCTCTCGGCCCTCGAAGCTCCCTGCCGGGCGACAGTACCAGTCGTGGCGAGTAGCCGTTAGACAACGTGGCCGGTCGTGGCTAGCAGCACCCACGGCGCTGTCCGCCTCTAGAGTCGGCCGATGCTCTACCTCGCGCTCGGCGGCCAAGCGATCGTCGTCGTCGCGGCTTACTGGCTCGAGACGCGTGCAGATGCCACCGACGGCACGTCGGCGGTCCGCCGCGCGCTCGCGTGGAGCGGACTCTGGCTGCTGCTCGGATTGCTGCCGACGCTGTGGTTCGGGCTGTTCGAGAGCGCGCACAGCGCTAGCTCCTACGCAGCCGTCTACCTGATCGAGCGAGCGCTCTCGCTCGACAACGTGTTCGTCTTCGCCGTGTTGATCGCGGCTTTCGAGATCCTTGGCGGCGAGCGCGAGCGGCTCGTCTCCTTCGGCGCGCTCTCGGCGTTCGCGCTGCGCGTGCCGGCGATCGTGCTCGGCGTCGCCGTGTTCGAGGCGTCGCACCTCGTCGGCTACGCGCTCGGCGCGCTGCTGCTCGTGCTCGCGTGGCAGACGGCGCGCTCGCGCGAGGAGCAGACGCCGGGCCCGAATCGTGTCGTCGCGTACCTGCAGCGGCGCCTGCCCGTCAGCGAGCACGTTCCACGACGCTGGCTCGTCGTGCGCGACGGTCGCCGCGAAGTTACGCCGATGCTGCTCTGCCTGATCGCGATCATGCTCGCCGACCTCGCGTTCGCGGTCGACTCGATCCCTGCGGCGCTCGCGATCAGCCACGACGCGAAGCTGCTGCTCGTCGGAAACCTGCTCGCGCTGCTCGGCCTGCGCGCGCTGTTTCAGCTCGTCACGGTCGCGCGCGAGCGCCTGCGCTACATGGACCAGACGATCGCCGTGCTGCTGATGCTCGTAGGCGTCAAGCTGCTCGCGGCCGACGCCGTGGAGGTCGGCCCGCTGCCGAGCCTCGCGATGATCCTCGTCGTGCTCGCGGCCGGCACGGCGCTCTCGTTGCGTGCGAGCGGCGCGGCCGCGCCGCGCCGTTAGGATCTCGCGGAGGATTTCGTTGCGCAGCTTGGCTGGCCCTCACCAACGCTTCGACCGGCGCCGAACGGCGGCGCTCACGGCGCTGTCGCCGCTCGCGCTGGCGCTGGTGCTGGCGCTCGCCGCGTCGAGCCCGCCGGTCGCCGGCGCGGCGTCGAGCTCGCCCGGCGAGCTTTTCGCGTTCGGCGCGAACCGCTTCGGAGAGCTCGCGAGCAGCGCGAACAACGGCAGCGAAGCGGCGAACCCGACGCCGGAGCCCGCAGGCATTCCAGGCGCCGAAGGCCCGGTCGTGCAGCTTGCCGCCGGTAACGGCGCGAGCCTCGCGCTGACAAGCGACGGACGCCTCTACTCGTTTGGTGAGAACCTCTACGGCGAGCTCGGGCGCGCGCTTGGCAGCGGCAGCGAAGCGGCCAACCCGACGCCGGCGCGAGTCAACCTGCCCGGCGCGGGATCGGGCGAACGTATCGTCGAAGTCGCCGCGGGCGGCGCGCACAGCCTCGCGCTGACCTCGACTGGCCAGCTCTACGCGTTCGGACGGAACTTCTACGGCCAGCTCGGCAGCACGACGGGCAACGGCAGCGACACGGCCAACCCGACGCCGGCTCCGCTCGTGCTGCCCGGCGCGAGCGGTCCCGTAAGCGAGATCGCGGCGGGCGAGGACCACAGCCTCGCCGTCACCTCGACGGGGCAGCTCTACGCGTTCGGCTCGAACCGCTTCGGCCAGCTCGGCAACCCGTCGGGCAGCGGCACGGAACTTGCCAACCCGACGCCGCTGCGCGTCAGCCTGCCGGGCGCCGTCGGCCCCGTCGTGCAGGTCGCAGCCGGCTTTGCGCACAGCCTCGCGCTGACCTCGACGGGGCAGCTCTACGCGTTCGGCTCGAACGAGTTCGGCCAGCTCGGAAGCGCGGGCAACTCGGGCACGGCGAACGCGACGCCGCTGACGGAGGTCGTCCTGCCAGGCGCGACCGGACCAGTCCGTCAGATCGCTGCAGGCGCCTTTCACAGCCTCGCGCTGACCTCGACGGGACAGCTCTACGCGTTCGGGCAAAACAGCTCGGGGCAGCTCGGCACGGAACGAGGCGCGCAAACGCCCAATCCGACGCCGGAGCTCGTCGGCCTTCCCGCGATCGCCGGGCCGCTCGTGCAGATCGCCGCCGGCGCGGCCGACACGCTGCTCGTCACGGCGAGTGGGCGGCTGTTCGCGTTCGGCTCGAACGAAGCCGGACAGCTCGGCACGCTCGGCGGCGTCGGGACGAACGCGCCGAACACAAACGCAACGACGCCGGACCTGCCCGCGGGCACGACGATCGACACCGTCGCGCGCGGGGCGACGGCCCGTCACACGCTCGCGCTCGTCGCCGACTTGGCAGTGCTCGACGGCACGCTTCCGCCAGGACAGCCCGGCGTGCCCTACAGCGCGAGCACGCACGCGGCCGGAGGCACGGGCGGGTACAGATGGAGCGCGAGCGGTCTGGCGAGCGGTCTTACGATCGACCCGCTCAGCGGCCAGATCGGCGGCGTGCCGGCGGCCTCGGGCGTGAGCCAGGTCGTCCTGCACGTCGAAGACCTGTTCGGCGTCGGCGCGACGAGCGCGCCGATCGCGCTGACGATCGCCGCGCGGACGCCGGCACGCGCGTTCATCTCCTCGACGCTGACCGAAGCGCAGATCCGCTCGAGCCTCGCGATGCAGCTCGGGACGAAAGGCAGGCAGATCAGCCTGAAGACGCTGCGCAGGCGGCGCAGCTACGCGTACGGGTTCACGGCGCTGACGCCCGGAGCGCTGACGATCGACTGGTACTACGTCCCGCCGGGCGCGCGTCTCGCACGAAGCGCCGCTGCGGCGCAGAGCCCGAAGCCGGTGCTGTTCGCGAGCGGCAGCGCGAGCTTCGCGACGGCTGGAACGAAGAAGGTGACGCTCAGGCTGACGCTCGCCGGGCGCAAGCTGCTGCGCCATCGCAAGCGCATCGCGCTGACTGCCCTCGCCGGCTTCACGCCGCGCGGCAAGCGCGCGATCACCGCGACGAGGAGCTTCAGCCTTCGATCGTGACGAGCGTCCCGATCGGCGTGTAGGGATAGATCTCCGCCGAGGTCGCGAGCGGAAGCTCGACGCAACCGAGGCTCTGCGGCGTGCCGAAGGAGGAGCGGTCGAAGTTGTGCAGCGCGTCGCCGCCGTTGAAGTAGCTGACCCACTTGATCCCGGGATCTTCGTAGTGCGAGCCGTCGGGGTTCGTGCCGCTCATCGTCGTTTCGGGCAGGTGCTCGAACACGGGGAACGTCCCGAGTTCGGTTTCTGCGCCGGAGATGCCAGTGTTCGCAGGCGAGCTCACGACGGTCCGGCCGTTGTGCCACAGCGTCATCGTCTCGGGCACTTCGCGGTGCACGTAGACGTAGCTGTAGCCGCTCGTCAGTCGCTTCTGAGCGATCGCGTCGTCGATCAGCTTGCGCCACACGGCTGCGCCGGCGAGGCCATCGACGGTCATCCCGTTTTCGTCCTCGAACTTCATCAGCGCGCCACGCGTGATCGTGTTTTCCCGACCGGCGCTCCACAGTGCCTGCAGCTGGTGCGGCGTGTTGCCGTAGCGCCAGCTGAACGAGCCATTCGGCGCGTCGACGGCGGCCTGCGCCTCGGCGGCGGGAGTACGTGCGACTTCGGCGCCGGCCGGATGCCAGTCGAGCGGCAGGTAGCCGGCCTGCGCAAGCAGCTGCTGCAGGCGCAGCGTCGAGCCGGGCGGCACGATCCATTCGATCTGGCTCGTCGTGTGCAGAGCGCCACCGCGACCGGAGGTGACGGCCACGCTGTGCGGCAGCTGCGCGTGCAGGTGGGTGCCGAACGCGACGCCCATCCCGCTCGGCGCAAACGCGAGCGTGTGGCTGTTGGCCTCGTACCAGTGCCCCGGCGTGCTCGGCGAAAGTCGCGGACGCGAGGAGCCGAGCACGTGGTCGATCGGCTTGGAGAAGGTGATGTACAACTTGCTCGCCGGGCCGATGCGTGAGCCGGCTGCGGGCAGCGCGACCATCACGGGCGCGCGCGAAGGCGGGAACCAGCTGACTTGCGTGGCGTGCCCGAGCGTCTCCCAGCGCCGGGGCGCAACGGCGATCTCCGTCGTGCCCGTGACAGGCCGGCGCCCAAGCGAGAGGACGCTCTGCGCGCGGCTCAAGGTCTGCGCCCTCGACGGCACGCTGCTGCCGTGCGCGATCGCGCTGACGGGCTGATCGAAGCTGACGCGCACCGGCGAGCCCGGCTGCACGGTCATCCACCTGTTGCGCACGCGCGCGACGGGTGTCGTCAGCGTCAGATGCTCGGTGCGCGTCGCGCCTAGTGCCCAGCTGAGGTACCCGGGACGGCGAACGAGCACCTCGACGGAAACCTGCTCGCCGGGCTTCAGCCGATGCAGTGGAGTCAAACGTCCTCCGTCGACCGCGAGCGGGACGTGCCGGCCGCCTGGCCCGAACGCTTCGACACGCTCGATGCTACCGCCGAACGGCTGCACCGACACGCGCGCGAGTGCCGTCGCGTCGCTCGTCAGCGAAGCGCCCGACCACAGCAGCACGACAGCCGCCGCGGCGAGAACCAGGACCAGAGCGACTGCGCCAAATCCGATCAGCGCGCGCCGCCGGCCAAACCGGCGCGATCTCGGCCGTGACTCGGTTTGAGCGAAGGCAGAGTCGGTCGCCATCTCCAGAGGATAGGCCGCGACGCGGGCGTCTTGCGCAATTAATCGGCCAGATGTTCGAATCGGCCGGGAGCTGTTACTCAGGCGCTTTCAGGCCACCGATGAGCTCGGCAGGATCGACCGCGAGCCCGGCTGCGATCTTCAGCAGGTTGTGCAGGCTGAGGTTTCGCCGCCCGCGCTCGACCTGGCCGAGGAACGTCCAGTGTACGCCACTCCGTTCCGCGAGCGATTCCTGGCTGAGTCCGAGCGCCACGCGGCGCTCGCGAATCCGTTCGCCGAGGACCCGCGTAGCGGGCGAGATGGGCTCCGGCATCGTGTGTGAAACCCCATCTGTACCGATTGTCCGTGTCCAGAGCAAGTATGCCTAATGCGTATAAGTCCTAACTATTTGTATCCTGATACGGTCCTCATCCCCACAGGAGAGGGCAGGGGGAAGGCAGGTGCCCACTTGCCTGCCTTCCCTCAGCATTCGGTTGCTCGCTCAGAGACGCCGGAGATCCTCGACCTCGCAAGGTCGATCCGCGAGGTCGACGATCTCAGGGTCTCCGGTGAGCAGCGGGACACCGTGAGCGCCAGCGGTTGCAAGGGCGAAGCAGTCCCCGAGCGCGATCGGCGCTCGGGTCTTCAAGCGTGCCACCTCGAGCATCCGGGCCGTTCCCGGGAGGTCTGGAGCCAGCGCGGCACGAAGATCGCCGAGCACTTCGTCACCCGCCGCCTTGCCCTGATCGCGCGCGACCCGGTAGTAGACCTCGACAAGATTCACCCAGCTCACTATCGGGCGCTCCGCGAGTGACTGCTCGACCCTGGAGAGCGCAGGCTCCTCGCCATCCAGCCACGCAAGGATGGCCCACGAGTCCAGACAGACGTTCACCGAGGCTCGCGCGCTCGATCCTCGAGCAGACGAGCCGCCATCCCACTCTTCGCGAACCGGCCGCCGAGCTTCAGCGGGGATCGCCGCGCGACAAGCACGATTTCCTCGTCGCGCAACTCGAAGTCAACCTGATCGCCTGGTTGCAGACGAGCGCGGTCCCGCAACGCCTTCGGGATCACCACCTGCCCCTTGGCTCCGATCCGACCAGTCATACTTGGTGAGTATAACAACTGCGTTCGTCCGGCTTTCGTCTCATTGACCGCGAGAGCAGGCAGAACGCTACGAGCTGTGGGTGACGCTCGACCAGCTCCCACTCGGGAGCGGACCAAGGGGTCCCACCCAAGCGTTTCGGCAAGGTATTGATGCTGAGTAGCGTCCCGGTAGACGAAGCATGGGCTAGCATGCCGAATCTGGTGACCAATCGGGACTTGCCAACGGCTCGGGGATTCCGATGTGCTGCGTGCGGCGCTCACATGGCGGGCGCTTCAAACTTCTGCGGCGAGTGCGGAGCGTCCTCGGGGACCGCAGTGTCTGGCGCAAATGCTTCGCCGTCGGCCGCTACGCGCCGCCCGCCACCGCCGCCGGCGCCACCGCCTGGTCAAGGAACGATCAAAGAAGTTTGGACGCCGCCGAGGACGAACGCCCTAGCGATCGCCTCGCTTACGCTGGGCCTTCTCTGGCTGGCCTGGTTCGGATCGCTCGGAGCAGTGATCCTCGGACATCTGGCCAGGCGTCAGATCGCCAGCTCGGAGGGTCGCCAGACGGGTGCTGGACTTGCAACCGCAGGCCTCGTACTCGGCTATATCGGGTTGGGGTTCCTGCTCATATATGTCATTGCAGCTGCAAGCGTCCATTAGGCAGCTAGGCACCGTAGGTGCACGCCGCAGGGCATCGCTGACGGCGTTGGCCGGGCTATATGCCCTCTTCGCCGCGTTTGGACCCGTCGAGAGCGCCCCCGCGCTGTGTCCGTTGTGGATCCTCACGAAACAGCGGTGCCCGTTCTGCGGCCTCACGCGCGCGACGCGCGCTCTGACCAAAGCCGAACTCGGCCGGGCGCTGGCGCTGCACCCCCTGGCTCCACTGATCTGGGCCGTGGCCATCGGCGGCCTGGCCAAGTTGCGAAGCCAATCGACTGTCTTCACGTCACCTGACGTGACCCCGTACCTCGGCAAGGAGATCGCCAATGGCCGCAAGCGTTCAGCAGGTTGACGTCGCCTCACGAGAGGAGCTCGAGGGCACGATCGCGAGCTACATAGCGCAGGGCTTCGTAGTTAGGAGCCGGACTGCGAGCTCGGTCACGCTCTTCAAGAAGAAGGAGTTCAACGTCATATGGGCCGTGATCGGCTTCTTCCTCTGCCTGCTCCCACTGATCGTGTACTGCATCGTTTACGCGACGCAGAGCGATGAGATGGTGATCGTCCAGCTAAGGGCGAGCGGTGGCGCCGCCGGGTCGATCGCCGACGAGCTCATCTGGTCAGAGGATCGGGAATGGTGGTGGGATGGACAGCAGTGGAGGGACGCCCTGCGGGAGCTGCCTCCGGGCGCGGTGCTGTCCGAGGACCGCCGCACCTGGTGGGACGGCAAAGCGTGGCGTGAAGCCCCCGTTGAGACAAGCGCAACTGAAGCGCCACCCGGCGCGGAGAGCGATGACGCCGGGCAGCGGGAGATGCCGAGCGCGCCGCCGCAGACCCAGACTTCACGCCGACCGGCAGACGAGTCTGGGAGCTAATCCGCCAGCTGCCACACCTGTTCGGTCGCTGAACGCGGCGGCCATTCACACACAGCTGCCTCGCGCACTAGCCGGTTCGTCCGACAGGCCATCGCCAGTGCGACGACCCATCCGACGAAGGTCCAGCCGAGGAAGACGTCGATCACAACCACGCTGCCCTGATGCGTGATTTTGCGCGCTACGGCAACGATGCTCGGCAGAAAGCACAGCCCCAACACAACGAGCAAGGCGGAGGAATGGATCGCCCCACCCACGACCGGGCCGCTTGCCACCGGATGTCAATCATGATCGCCGGATCGGCGCGTGCGCCTTCCGGCTTGCGAAATAGATCTGACATGTGGGGTTGGTTTGGTAGTGAGGCCGAGGCCCGCGAGGAGCGACTTCGTCCCCAGGCCCGATCTGTGGCGGCGCGGATTAGACCTCACGACGTCGCCCGCGCCCCTCACCCTGGCTGCGCGCGATCTCTTGGAGCGCGGCGGCATATTTGACGTACGCAGGCGATGGTGACTAGAATAGTGGTCATGTCCGAGACTCTGCCCCTCTCCTCCGTCAAGGCGCACCTTTCGGAGCTGGTCGACCGCGTCGAGGACCAGCATGACCGTGTGGTACTCACACGCAACGGCAGGCCGGCCGCAGTACTGATCAGCCACGACGACCTGGAGAGCCTGGAGGAAACGCTCTCGATCCTGTCCGACCCGCCGCTGATGGCACAGATCCACGAGAGTGAGCAATCACTCGCCGGCGAAGAGCAGGCGACCACGCTTGCCGAACTGCGTACTGAGCTCCAGAAGCGCCGCGACGCCGCAGCGTGATCGAGCCGCCATGGGACGTACTGGTGGCTGCCCCCGCGCGTCGCCAGATCGACCGCCTGCCCGTATCGGTCGCCGCGGCAGTCATGAAGACACTCGACGCGATCGCATCCAACCCCCGCCGCCTGGGCAAGGCTCTGCGTTTCGAGCTGGAGGGATACCTGTCTGCGCGCCGCGGGCCCTACCGGATCATCTATCGCATCGACGACGCGACCCGCTCGATCAGAGTCGTCGCGGTCGCGCATCGCGCCGATGTCTACCGACCCCGCTGACCCTACGTGCCGATCCAGTGGCGCCTAAGCGAAGTTCGAGCAAAGTTCTCACACCTGGCGAAAACGGAGAGGGAGGGATTCGAACCCTCGAACGAGGTTGCCCCCGTTACGCGATTTCCAGTCGCGCCCGTTCAACCGCTCCGGCACCTCTCCAGGCACGGCCGCCGTCGACGGCGGCCTTTTGGTCCCGGTCGAGCGACCGGGCGTGCGGCAAGCTAAGGCTACGACACGGCCGCTCGCTCCGTTGCTAGGCTCCAGCGATGGTCCTCGCCGAGATCAACAGAGCGCTCTACACGGACATCGGCCTGATCGCCACCTTCGGCGGGATCGGCGTCGTCGTCAACGTGATCGTCGTCTACATCGCGATCCAGATCCGCGGCGAGCACCAGCAGAACCAGGCGTACCGCGAGCGCATGCTCGACTCCTGACGCAGCGGGTTTAGATGATGTAGACGGGCGTTCCGACGGGCGACTTGTCGTACAGCGCGATCACGTCAGGGATCCGCATCCGCACGCAACCGTGCGAGGCGTCGTGCCCGATCGAGCTGTACTCGCTCGGGTCGATCCCGTGTATCCCGGCGCCGCCTTCGATCGACATGAAGCGCGCCTTCAACGGGTCCGACGGCCCCGGCGGGACGACCGTCCCCGCGAGCTTGCCGGCCCACGCTTTCTTCGGCACGTACCACGACGGGTTTTCCTGCTCCCATTCGATGTGGTGCAGCCCGGCGGGCGTTTCCAGCCCTTCCATGCCGACGGCGACTTCGTAGGTTTTCGCGAGTTTCAGGTGTTCGTAGAAGCGCAGCCTGAATTCGCCGCGGTTGACGACGATGTAGGCCGGGTACTCGGCCGCGAGCTGCGCCGTTGTCACCTTCGGCTCCACGACATGTGCGGGCACGCCGACGGCACGCGAGCGCGCGCTCGTCAGCGCGAGCTCGATGCGCGCGCCGAGCTTCGCGCTGTCGACGCTCACGCCGTTCTCGCCCGCCACCTGTTCGAGCCCGCTCGCGTTCGGCGCGACGCTCGCGTTGCGCGGTTCGCGGTTGACCGCAGCGCGGACCTGTGCCGTCAGCCGGCGCACGGCCGCGTGCGAGTAGCCGACGACGAGCGGCACGTCGCGATGCACGCTGCCGCCCGTCAGCGAGCGGATCGTGCGCGTGAAGATCGAGCCCTCGCGGCTCGCTTCGACCGCTTGCGAGACCATGTTCGCGGCGTCGACCGTGACGCCGGCTCGGCGTGCCGTGAGCGTCCACTCGCGCGAGCCCGAGTGAACCGTCACCGGCTTGCTCAGCTTCGCGATCAGCTCGCGCTCGAGCTTTGCGCGCGCGGCGCTCTCGGACAGGCCGCCGACGGGTACGCCGGCGATGCTCACGCCGCCCGCGATCCGGTCGCGTCGCGCGTGGTCGTAGACGAGCATCGCCACGCCGAGCAGCACGATGACGCCGGCGAGCAGCGCAGCGACGAGCGCCAGGCGGCTACGCCGAGGCGATGACGGTCGAAGCGGTCGTGATGCAGTCGTGGGAGCGCTCATCTCTGTGCAGACCCGCCAAGCAGCAGGCCCGGCTACCGAGTGTACGTTTCGGCAGGCGCGTTGGATCGCCCTGCAAAGCGGCGTTCAGCTCGCTGCGTTCAGGCTTGCTTCGCTGCGGCGTCCGCTTCGGCGTGCGTCTCTTCGCGCGCGCGGCGGTACTCGTTGACGACGATGTCCGTCAGCTCCTCGACGGACGTCTCCGCGGTCGGCTTGTCGTAGGCGATCGCACCATCCTGGATCATGCTGACGCGGTCGCACGCCTGCAGCACGTGGACGTAGTTGTGCAGGATCATGATGATCGAGACCTTGCCCTCCTCCTTCAGCCGCGCGACGAGGTCGAGGATCATCGCGCCCTCTTTCGCGCCCATCGCCGCGAGCGGCTCGTCGAGCAGGATGATGTCGGCGTCGCCGTTGACCGTGCGCGCGACCGCGATCGCCTGGCGCTGCCCGCCGGAGAGACGCGCGACCGCGACGTCGATTCGCGGGATGTTGATCCCGATCTCGTCCAGCGCCGTGCGCGCTTCGCGCTTCATCTGGCGATTCGCCAGCAACTGGAACGGCTTGAGCAGGCGCTCGCGGCGCAGGAAGAGGTTGTGGTAGACCGACAGTTCGTCGATCAGCGCGAGGTCCTGGTAGACCGTCTCGATCCCCGACGCGCGCGCGTCGTCGACGCTTTTCGGCGCGTACGGCTTGCCGTGCAGGAACATCTCGCCCGAGTCCGGCTTCTGGAAGCCCGAGAGGATCTTGATCAGCGTCGACTTGCCCGCGCCGTTGTCGCCGAGCAGGCCGAGCACCTCGCCCTTCTTCAGGTGCAGGTTGATGTCGCGCAGCGCCGTCACCGGGCCAAACCGCTTCGTGATGTGCTCGACGCGCAGGACGTCGTCGGGCGAGCTGCGCGGCGGCACGACCTTCTCGGCCGGGTCGACGCCCGCGAGCCGCGCCTCGGCCTCCGTTCCGCCGCCGCCCGAGCCGTCCACGGGTCCTGCTCCTGGGTCAGCCACCGCTATGTCCTCTCCGACGGCGTTGGACGTAGACGTTGACCGTCATCGCGACGATGATCGCGAGGCCGGTGTAGAACAGCAGGTAGTTCGCGTTGACGCCCTGCAGGATCAGGCCGTCCTTGAGGATCCCGAGGAACAGCGCGCCGATCAGCGCGCCGACGACCGTGCCCGAGCCGCCCGTCAAGAGCGTGCCGCCGATCACGCCCGCCGCGACCGCGAGGAAGAGGATTTCGTTCGCTCCGGCCGGGTCCGGCTGGACCGTCCCGGCGCGGACCGCCTCGAAGATGCCGACGAGCGCCGCGGTCAGCGCGCAGAGCACGTAGTTGCGGATCATCACGGCCTTGACGCTGACGCCCGCCTCGCCGGCGCCGAGCTTGTTCGAGCCGATCGCGACCGTGTACAGGCCCCAGCGCGTGAACGTCAGCACGATCTGCAGGATCGCGACGATCGCGACGGCCCAGATGATCTCCGAGTAGATGCCGCCGCCGAAGATCTCCGCGAACGAGCCGATGTGGCGAACCTGTTCGGGCAGCGTGATCGAGTGCCCGTTGACGATGTGATGGACGTTGACCGTCGTCGTGTGCGCCTGCGCGCCCGGTGTCGCGACAGGTGTCCCGTGCGAGACGATCAGCGCGAGACCCTCGAACGCGAACAGCGTCGCGAGCGTCGTCACGAACGAGTTGATTTCGATCACGGCGACGAAGAAGCCGTTGATCGCGCCGACAGCCGCGCAGACGAGCAGCGCGACGATCACGCTCGGCACCAGGCCGAGGCCGGCCGCCGAGTCGAGCTTGTAGAAGAGGATCGGCGCGAACAAGTACATCGCGCCGATCGACAGGTCGATCTCGCCGAGGATCATCACGAACACCTCGCCCGCCGCGAGGATCGCGAACGGCGCGAAGTACGGCAGCAGCGTCTTGAAGTTCGAGCCCGTGAAGAAGCTGCTCGTGTTCGCCGCGAAGTAGATCGCCGTGACGAGCGTCACGACGACGATCGAGCCCTCGCGCAGCGAGAGGACGCGCTCGAGCGCCTTGCGGCCGCCGGAGACTTGGGGCGTGCGCCCCGAGCCCCCGGCTTTCGCCGGCGGTGTCTGGGCGGTCGACCCGCCCGCGACGCTCGCCATCAGCTTGCCTCTCCCCGCATCCTTCGACGCCTAGGCGATGACCTTGGCTTCGGTCGCAGTGCCCTCGTAGCGGCTCTTCGACTTCAGGTACGGCTGGACCGTTTCTTTGCTGAGGAACTTCAGGCCCGTGTCCGTTTCGGCGAGGCCCGTCAGCGTGCCCGAGACCTTGTACATGAACAGCTGCAGCACCGGCAGGAAGCCCTGCAGGTACGGCTGCTGGTCGATCGTGAATTCGATGTCGCCTTCGGAGAGCAGCTTCTGCGTCTGTTCGGTGAGGTCGAAGCCGCCCGCCTTGACTTTGCCGCCGAGGCTGTACTTCTGCATCACTTTCGCGAGGCTTTCCGTCGAGCCGCCGTCGACCGCGTACATGCCCTTCGTGCTCTTGTGACCGACCCAGTACGCGTCGATCGTCGAGAGCTCGCCAGGGACGGCAGCGCCGGTCGCGACCGTGTGCAGCGTGATCGGCTTGCCCGAGCGCTTGACAGCCGCTTCGGCGCCTTCGATCCGCGGCTGCAGGTTGGCCGAGCCCGGCGTCGCGATGAACAGCGCGACATCGCCCGAGCCGACGTCCGAGACGATCCGTTCGCCCATCTTTTCGCCGGCCTTCCTGAGGTCCTGGCCGATGTAGGCGAGGCGCGCGTTGCCCGGCGCGTCGGCGTTGTACGCGACGACCGGGATGCCCGCCTTGAGCGCCGCTTCGACCGGCGCGTTGAACGCGTGCAGGTCGATCAGCGCGACCGCGATCCCGTCGGCCCCGCTCGTCACGGCGCTGTTGACGGCGTTGACCATCTGGTTGACATTCGAGCTTTCCGAGCCCGTCCACTGGTAGGAGCAGCCGAGCAGCTTCGACGCGTCCGCCGCGCCGTACTGCGTCGGCGTGAAGAACGGGTTCGTCGTGACGTGGTTGACGAACACGAATTTGTAGTTTTTGTGCGAGCCGAAAACGTCGGACCCGCTACCACCGCTGCCGCTCGCCGAGTTGCTGCTCGAGCCGCAGGCGGCCAGCAGCGTCCCCACCGAGCCTGCCGCCACACCGGAGATCGCAGTGCGGCGAAGGAACGCGCGCCTGTCGAATCCCGGACGGTCGATCACTGCCGCACCTGCGTCGTCGAGCCCCTCTACAGCACCCTCGGGCCGATCGGTCTCTGGCATATCCACTCTCCTCTAATCGAGTGCCACGCGCTTGGTGGCGCGAGGCCCACCGCATTGCTTACCGCGAATCTACTCCTTCATCTAAACACTTTCGTTGCGGTCTTCCGGCCGTCCACAAAATCTCCTTTCCGCGCGGCGCGCGGCGCGGCGTTATACCCTCGCAAGATGCCCTCCGGTCCCGCCCAGCCACCGCCGCCGGAGCGGCCCGCGAGCGCCGACTCCGGCGATCGGGCGAGTGCGGGTGCGGGCGCGCGAGGCGGCGTCGAGTCCGCCGCCGAGGAGCGCTACGGACCGCTGACGATCACGCGAGTCACAAAAGACGATGGCCGCTCGCTGATCCTCTATGGCCACGACGAATCGCAAGCGGAGCGCGCCGGCGCGAGCGCGCGCGAGCCGCAGCGCCGAGCCGGTCCGTCGTGAGCGAGCAGCGCTTCAACGAGCTGCGCGGCGAGCACGTCGTCTACGCGATCCACCGCCAAGACCGCACGTTCCTGCCCGACCGTGCGCACTGCCCGCTCGACCCGACGAAGCCCGGCGGCCCGCCGACGGAGATCCCCTTCGAGAGCTTTCAAATCGCCGTCTTCGACAACCGCTTCCCGTCGTTCGAGGCACCCGGCGGCGCGGCCGAGGTCGTCGTCTACACCGACGAGCACGACGGCTCGTTCGGCACGCTCTCGCCTGCCCGCGTCGAGGCGTTGATCTGGGTCTGGCGCCATCGCTACGAGGAGCTCGCAGCAAGGCCCGACGTCGACTACGTGATGATCTTCGAGAACCGCGGCGTCGAGGTCGGCGTCACACTGCACCACCCGCACGGGCAGATCTACGGCTACCCGTTCCTGCCACCCGTGCCGGCGCTCGAGCTCGCCGCCGACGAACGGCTCGGCGGCTGCGCGCCGTGCGAGCTGCTCGCACGCGAGCTTGCCGACGGTCGGCGCGTGCTGCTCGAGAGCGACGCTGTCGTCGCGTACGTGCCCGAGGCCGCGCGCTGGGCCTATGAAGTGCACGTCGTGATGCGCGAGCACCGCGCGAGCCTGCTCGATTGCGATGCGCGCGAGCTGCGCGAGCTAGGCCAGACGCTGCAGGCGCTCGTTCGCGGCTACGACGCGCTGTTCCAGCGCCCGTTCCCCTACGTGATGGTCGTGCACCAGGCGCCGACCGCCGCCGCGCCCGTCTCGCTCACGCCGCACGGGCATCTGCACGTCGAGTTCTACCCGCCGCTGCGCACCGCCGAGAAGCTCAAGTTCCTCGCCGGCTCCGAGCAGGGCGCGGGCACGTTCATCTCCGACAC
>DASZLB010000106.1:0-11495 GCA_035552575.1 Solirubrobacteraceae bacterium
TCAGGCCGCCGTCGAGCTTCCGCGAGCCGACGAGGAAGTAGAGCATCTCGCTGCCGACCTGGCCGGCGTCGAGCACGCTCGCGCCCGTGCCGAGGATTCCGTCGCGGTAGCGCGCCGAGAGCTCGGGCGCGGTCAGGCGCATGTCGCGACCGAGCCCGATCCGCAACGAGCCGACGGGCTTGCCCGCGAGGCCGGCGAGCACGTGGGCGAAGGCGCGCCCGATTCGCTCGGCGATCTCGCCGTCGATCTGCTTGCCGTACAGGCCGCGCACGTCATAGGCCTTGAAGATCTCTGAGGGGACTGAGCTCATCGTCGGCCTCATCCTAGGGGGCGAAGGGGAGGCGTCGTCCTGCCGGGGCGCTCGGCGTCGCTCGCGCGCAGACGACCGCGGATAGGCCGGATTCGTAGACTGAGGGGTATGTCAGGACACTCCAAGTGGGCCAGCATCAAGCACAAGAAGGCGATCGTCGACTCGCGCCGCGGCAAGCAGTTCTCCAAGCTGACGCGCGCGATCATGGTCGCGGCGCGAGACGGTGGCGGGGACCCGACCGGCAACCCCGCGCTCGAGCTCGCGATGCGCAAGGCCAAAGAAGCGTCGATGCCGAAGGACAACGTCGAGCGGGCGATCGCGAAGGGCACGGGGGAGGGCAGCGAGGCTGCCGCGATCGAGTCCGTGCTCTACGAGGGCTACGGCCCGGGCGGTGTCGCGCTGCTCGTCGAGGCGATGACGGAGAACCGCAATCGCACGGGCGCCGACGTCAGGCACGCGTTCTCCAAGCACGGCGGCAGCCTCGGCGAGCCCGGCTCGGTTGCGTACCTGTTCGACAAGAAGGGCATGATCGCGATCGATGCCGAGCGCTATTCCGAAGATGATCTGATGGCCGCCGTCGAGGCCGGCGCCGAGGACATCAACGACGAGGACGACGTGTTCGAGGTCGTCTCCGAGCCGGCCGACTTCACGGCCGTGCGCAAGGCGCTCGAAGACGCCGGCGTCGAGATGGAGAACGTCGAGATGGCCTACCGGCCGTCTGCGCTCGTGCCGGTCGACGAGGGCCATCTCGGCTCGCTGATGCGGTTGATCGAGACGCTCGAAGACAACGACGACGTCGACGCGGTGCACGCGAACTTCGACGCGCCCGCGGACGTTCTCGAGCGGGTCGCGGCCGAGGCTTAGCCCGCCGGCGGCTGCTCGCCGGCGCGCCGCGCGCGAAACAGCGGCACGCCGCCGCGGATGCCCTTCAGCTTGCGCTCTCCGGCGAACGACCAGCGGTAGCCCTCGCCGACGCTCTCGCGCAGCTCGCGCTCGACGAGCAGGCTCCCGGGACGCGCGACCGAGGTGATCCGGCTGGCGAGGTTGACGGGACGGCCGAACCAGTCGCCGGCGCGCGGCAGCGCTTGGCCGATCGCGGCGCCGGCGCGCAACTGCGGGAACTCCTCGCCCTCGGCGTCGGCCGCGTCGATCAGGCTGAGCGCGGCGCCGAGCAGCGGCTCGGGCTCGGGCGAGGCGAGCATCGCGGCGTCGCCGATCGTCTTGACGAGCCGAACCGGCGGTTCGGCGACGTCGCCGGCGAGCGCTTCCAGGCGCACGGCAAGCCGGCCGAGCTCGTCCGGCGCGACTTCCTCGCCGAGTCGCGTGAAGCCAACGAGGTCGGCGAAGCAGATCGAGACCTCGCGCGAGCCCGGTAGTTGCCCGCCGCTTCGCTCGAGCGCGCTGACGACGGTGCTCTGCGTGGCGTGTTTGAGGTGCAGCGTGAGCACGCTCTCGACGAGCGGGTTGACGAGCGGATAGAGCGCCTCGGCGGCGTGCGCGTAGCGGTTGGCGAGCTCGGGCTCTGAGATGCCGGCCTCGAGCACGAGTTTCAGCGGCAGCGTGCGCAGCGTTTCGGCGATCTGCGAGAGCCCGCGACCGAGTACGCGCAGCAGGTCGAGCACGTCCTCGTCGGTGATGCCGGCGTCGCGCGCGACGTGGATCATCCGCGCGGACTCGAGCTCGGCGCCGGTATAGACGGCCTCGTCCTGCTCGGGGATCGGCAGTCCCATCGCGCGGCGCGCGGCGATCAGGAAGTCCTCGTCGACGTCGCTCATCGCGGCGATCTCGGCCGCCGTGTAGCGCTCGCTGCCGACGATCACGCGGTCCGCCGGCAGGTAGACGATCGATCCCGCGGCCGTGCTGCGGCGCAGCTCTGAGAGCGACACGCCTTCCGCGGCGAGCTGGCGCAGCAGCGTCGCGCGCTCCTCGCGCGCCTGCCCGTCGAGCCCGTCGAGCAGGCCCTCGGCGGCGAAGTCGATCGGCTCGGTACTCATCCGCGGCCCAGCGTACGGCAGGCAGGCGTCCGAAGGCGGGCGCAGAATCACGGAACATGATCGTCCTCGGCATCGATCCAGGCCTCGCGCACACCGGCTATGGCGTCGTGACGCGCCGCGACGGGCGCCTCGCGGCGCTCGACGGCGGCGTGATCGAGACCTCCGCCGACGCCACGCGCGAGCGGCGCCTGGCCGACATCCACGCCGAGGTCGAGCAGTTGATCGCGACGCACGAGCCCGACGCGGTCGCGCTGGAGGAGCTCTACTTCGGCCAGAACGTGCGTACGGCCTTCGCCGTCGGGCACGCGCGCGGGGTCGTGATGCTGGCGGCTGGACAGCGCGGGCTCCCGTGCACCGGCTACACGCCGCAGCAAGTCAAGGGCGCGGTCTGCGGCAACGGGCGCGCCGAGAAGGATCAGGTCACGCGAATGGTCAAAACGCTGCTCTCGCTCGAGCGCGATCCGCACCCCGATCACGCGGCCGATGCGCTCGCCGTCGCGATCTGCCACGTCAACTGCGCGCCGCTCTCGCACGCGCTCGCAAAGGCCGGCGGATGATCTCACTACTGCGAGGCGAGGTCGCGGTGCGCCGCGCCGACCACGTCGTGATCCTCTGCGACAGCGTCGGCTACCGCGCGGCGGTGTCGGCCGAGACGCTGCGCCACGTGCCGCCGGTCGGCGAGACGGTGACGCTGCACGCGCACCTGATCGTGCGCGACGACGCGCTCGCGCTGTACGGGTTTCACTCCGAGCAGGAGCGCGACCTGTTCCTGATGCTGCTCTCGGTGCAGGCCGTCGGCCCGAAGGTCGCGCTCGCGGTGCTCTCCGGCGGCGCACCGCGCGAGCTGATCGCGGCGATCGCTGCCGGCGATGCGGCGCGCTTTCAGGCGGTGCCGGGGATCGGCAAGCGCACGGCCGAGCGGATCATCGTCGAGCTGCGCGAGAAGGTCGTCGTGCGCAGCGACGGCGAGGCAGCGGACGAGTCGATCCTCGCGGCGCGCGGCACGAGCGGTGGCAACGGCGAGGGCGCCGGCGGGCGCGGTCTCGCGCGCGCCGGCTTGATCGAGCTCGGCTATACGCCGGTCGAAGCCGACACGCTGCTGATCGAGGCCGAGGGTGAGAGCGCCGAGGATCTGATCGCGCACGCACTGCGCCTGGCGCGGTCGGCGACATGAGCGGCGAGGCGATCGTGACGCCGGAGACCGCGCGCATCCAGACTCCGTACCTCGTTGCCGAGGACGAGCTCGACCGCTCGCTGCGCCCACGTCGCCTCGAGGACTTCGTCGGACAGGAGGGCCTGCGCGAGCAGCTCGCCGTCGCGATCGAGGCCGCGAGCGCGCGCGGCGAGGCGCTCGACCACCTGCTGCTCGCCGGCCCACCGGGGCTCGGCAAGACCTCGCTCGCGCAAATCGTTGCGGCCGAGCTCGAAGTGCCGTTCGTGCAGACGGCCGGCCCGGCACTCGAGCGAAAGGGAGACATCGCCGCCTTCCTCACGGCGCTCGAGCCGCGCAGCGTGTTCTTCGTCGATGAGATCCACCGGCTGCCGCGCACGCTCGAGGAGACGTTCTACCCGGCGATGGAGGATCACCGGCTGCCGATCACGGTCGGGCAGGGCGCCGGCGCGCGCGTGGTCACGCTCGAGCTGCCGCCGTTCACGCTCGTCGGCGCGACGACGCGCGCGGGCCTGTTGACGACGCCGCTGCGCGATCGCTTCGGCATCCAGGCTCGCCTGGAGCCATACGGCGTCGAGGATCTCGCGCGGATCGTGCGCCGCTCGGCCGGGATCCTCGAGATCAGCCTCGAAGAGGAGGGCGCCGTGGCGATCGCGGCGCGCAGCAGGGGCACGCCGCGTGTAGCGAATCGTCTGCTCAAGCGCGTGCGCGATTTCGCGGAGGTGCGCATGGAGGGGGTCGTCACGGCACAGGCCGCGCAGCGGGCGCTCGAGATGCTCGAGGTCGACGAGCTCGGGCTCGATCGCCTCGATCGCGAGATCCTGCGGACGATCTGCGTCAAGTTCGAGGGCGGCCCGGTCGGGCTCTCGACGCTGGCCGTCGCGGTCGGCGAGGAGCAGGACACGATCGAGGACGTCTATGAGCCGTATCTGCTCAAGGAGGGCCTGATCAAGCGCACGCCGCGCGGGCGAATGGCGACGGCGGCGGCCTTTCTGCACCTCGGGCTCGAACCCCCTGCGCCGGGCGGACCGGCGCTGTTCTGAGCGAAGCGAGGAGCCCGTCCGGCCCGCTGGCGCGCTTTCACGCCCAGTGGCGGCCCTCGGCGCTTTGCTTGCGTACTCTGTAGCGAGCCATGGCACATCCGTTCATCTGCCCCAACTGCGGACACCGCACGACCGAGCTCGATCGCAACATCGGCTTCACGCGACAGCCGAAGGGCTGCTCGAAGTGCGGCTTCGCGTTTCTCTTTGAACTGCTCGACGATTACTACCCGGCGCCCGACGCCGCGTTCTTCGTCTGCGACGGCGAGGGCCGCGTGATCGGCTGCGGCAAGAACTCGTTTTCGTTCACGGGTCTCGAGGAGGAAGAGGTCATCGGCCAGCGCGTAGAGCAGGTTCTGGGGCTGCGGTTCGCAAACGGCGACGATCCGGTCGAGAAGGTCTTGGAGTGGGGCGTGCGTGCGCTCGAGGTCCCCGTGCAGGTCTCAGGCGAACGCGATGTGGCCGCCGGCGCGAAAGCCGACATGTTCCCGGCCTACGACGATGACGGCGGGCTGTTGCTCGTGTTGACCCCCGACAAGTAGGCTCACCTCGGGTACACGATGACCGACCGCCGCCGCAACACACTGATCCTGCTGATCGTCGCCGGGCTGATCGCCGCGTCGCTCGCTGCGATCGCGACGAAAAAGACGCGCCTCGGGCTCGACCTGAAGGGCGGCGTCGAGCTGATCTACCAAGCAAAGCCGACGGCGCAGTCGAAAGTCGACGCCGAATCGCTCAACCGCGCGATCGACATCATGCGCAAACGCGTCGACCAGCTGGGAGTCGCACAGCCGGAAATCCAGCGCTCGGGCGCCGATGAAATCGACGTCGCGCTGCCGGACGTGACGAACGCGGCGCGAGCTGAAGACGAGGTCGGCAAGACGGCGCAGCTGTTCTTCTACGACTGGGAGCCGAACGTCATCGGCCCCACGGGCAAGCCCGCGGGGACGGGCGAATCGACCGTCACCGGCGGGCCGCGAGCGGGCGAAGCGCAGTTCGGGCTGCCGCAGTACCAAGCGGTCGTGCGCGCCGCGAAACGCGCGCCGGAACTGCGCAAGACGGACACGACGTGGAGCAAGGGCTGCACGCCGGCGCAGGCCGGCGGCTGCATCTACGGCAGCTGGTACCTGCTGGAACCGAAGCACGAAAAGGTGCTGCTCGGCCCCGAGGAAACCGAAGCGAACCTGTTCACCGAAGGCAAGTTCAAGAAGGGGCCGAACGTGAAGGTCGTCCGCGTGAACCCGGGCACGGTGCTCGTGCAGGCGCGGCCGGTCGAATCGACCGCCGGCAAGGTCACGCAGAAAAGCCCGAACAGCTACTTCGTGATGAAGGACGACCCCGTCCTGACGGGCGCCGACGTGAAGAACCCTCGCCAGAGCTTCGACGAAGGCGGCGGTGGCTCGGGTGCGCCGAACGTGACGTTCGAATTCACCGGGCACGGCAAGAGCGTCTTCCAGCAGGTCACCAAGGAAATCGCCCACCGCGGCCAGGAAGCGCAGCTGCCGGGCACGGGCGGCAAGGAAGCGGTGCAGCAGCACTTCGCCGTCGTGCTCGACGGCCAGCTGATCACGACGCCGTCGATCGACTTCACGAAGTACCCCGAAGGGATCGACGCCTCGACGGGCTCGCAGATCTCCGGCGGCTTCACGATCTCCTCCGCGCAGGAACTCGCGCAGGAGCTTCAGTCGGGCGCGCTGCCGATCAAGCTCGAACTGATCTCCAACTCGCAGGTCTCCGCGACGCTCGGCAAAACGGCGCTCAACCAAGGCCTTGTCGCGCTACTCGTCGGCTTCGGCGTCGTCTGCCTGTTCCTCCTGCTGTTCTACCGCGTGCTCGGTGCGATCGCGATCGGCGGTCTGTTGATCTACGGGATCTACTTCTACGCGCTGATCAAGCTGATCCCGATCACGCTGACGCTGCCGGGCATCGCCGGGCTGATCCTGACGATCGGCGTCGCGGCCGACGCCAACATCGTGATCTTCGAGCGCGTCAAGGAGGAGATCCGCGGAGGAAGATCGGTGATCTCGGGGATCGCGACGGGCTACAAGCGCGGCTTTGCGGCGATCGTCGACGCGAACGTCGTCACGTTCATGACGGCGTTCATCCTGTTCGCCCTCGCGACGGCCGAAGTCAAGGGCTTCGCGTTCACGCTCGGGATCGGCACGCTCGTCTCGCTGTTCACCGCAGTGCTCGCCACGCAGGCGGCGCTCGGCGCGATGGGCCGCTCGAAACTCGTCACGCACCCGGCGGCGCTCGGCGCCTCGCGGCGCGGCAAAGGCTGGACGTTCGACTTCATGGGCGCCTCGAAGTGGTTCTTCTCGCTATCGGGCACGATCCTCTTGATCGGCGCGATCGCGATCGGCGGCAACGGCCTGAACTTCGGCATCGACTTCAAGTCGGGCACGCGGATCCAGACGGCGTTCGTCAAGCCCGTCTCGGAGAGTCAGATCGAGTCGGTGATGAAGTCCGCCGGCTATGGCAACGCGGAGATCCAGAAATTCAACAACAAGAGCATCGGCGGCGACGGCTTCCAGATCTCGACGAAGACGCTGAAGCCGGACAAGGTCAAAGGGATCAAGGCGGCGCTCGACGCGAAGTTCGGCAGCGGCGGCACAGGCAGTGGCAGCGTCGCGGGCACGAAGAACTTCTCCTCGACCTCGATCGGCCCGACGTTCGGCAAGACGGTCGCGAACAGCGCGATCATCGCGATCATCGCCTCGCTGCTCGTGATCTCGGCGTACATCGCGCTGCGCTTCGAGTGGAAGTACGCGATCCCGGTGCTGATCGCGCTGATGCACGATCTGCTGATCACGGCCGGCGTCTATTCGCTGACGGGGCGCGAAGTGACGACCTCGACGGTCGCCGCGCTCTTGACGATCCTCGGGTACTCGCTCTACGACACGATCATCGTGTTCGATCGTGTGCGCGAGAACGTGCCGCGAATGCCGCGCGCGGCGTTCTCGCAGATCGTCAACCGCTCGATGTCGGAGGTGCTGACGAGATCGCTGGCGACGAGCTTCTGCACGCTGCTCCCGGTGCTCGCGCTGCTGCTGTTCGGCGGCGAAACGCTGAAGGACTTCGCCTTCGCGCTGATCGTCGGCGTCGCCTCCGGTGCGTACTCCTCGATCTTCATCGCCTCGCCGGTGCTGACGCACTGGAAGGAGCGCGAGGGCAGCTACCGCAGCCGCCGTGCACGGATCGTGCGCGAGCTCGGCGCCGTGCCCGCGTATGCGACCGTCGCAGGCGGTGCGCCGGAGGACGTCGAGCCGGCGAAGCAGCGCAAACGCAACGTCTCGATCTTCGGTTCGGGCGCCGCGGCTCCGGGCCAGACGGGCGATGAGATCTCGCGCGACGAGTTCCAGGAGCTCGTGCGCGACCTCGACGTCGAGGGGACGCCGGGCACTGGGCCGGGCCGCTCCGCCGCGACCGGCGTCGCGCAGAAGCCGCGCCGCACGAAGCAGCCCGAGCAGACCCCGCCGGAGGTCCCGAACGGCGGTCAGGCGCCACGCGATCCGGCCGCGGACTTGACGCCCGAGGACCTCGTGCTGAAGGACGACAAAACCACGCCGAAACGCAAACGAGCGCGCAACAAGCGCCACGGGAGGCGCTGATGGGACTGCTCGCCTGGGTGATGATGGGCCTTGCGATCTGGCACTACACGATCTTCCTGCCGGACCGCTTCTGGGGCGGCATCGTCGGCGCATTCGTCGGCTCGCTGATCGGCGCGATCGTCGTCGGGCTGATCATCTACTCCGTGAAGGTCTCCGCGCTGAAGATCCCCGGCGAAAAGGCAACGGACGTGAGCGTCGTGCTGTACGCGATTCCTGGGGCGCTGATCGGCATGGGCGTCGTATATCTCGAGGGCATGCGCCGCGAAAGAGCGCGCGCGGCGCTCGCCGAAGACGCCTGATCGCGAGCGCTTCCGTCTCGGCCTGACCGTAGTGTGGGCGGCGATGCTGTGCCCGCGCTTTCAGATCGCCGATTGCCCACCCGATGCCGTCGCGCGCCTGCGTCGCGAGCTCGGCGTGAGCGGCGCACTCGCGCAGGTGCTCGTGCGCCGCGGCTTCGCCGAGCCGGCGCAGGCACGCGCGTTCCTCGCGGCCGATGAGGAGCACTCGCCGTCGGCTTTCGCCGGCATCGAGCAGGCCGTCGCGAAGATCCTCGCGCACGTCGAGGCCGCGCGGCGGATCACGATTCACGGCGACTACGACGTCGACGGGATCTGCTCGACGGCGATCCTCGTGCGCGCGCTGCGCGCGCTCGGCGCCGATGTCGACTCCTACCTACCGGACCGCGCGAGCGACGGCTATGGCCTGGGCAAGCCGACGGTCGAGCGCCTCGCGGCACGCGGCACGCGCCTGCTGATCACGGTCGATTGCGCGATCACGGCCGTCGAGGAGGTCGAGCTCGCGCACTCCTTGGGCGTCGAGGTGATCGTCACCGACCATCACTCGGCGCGCGCCGACGGCGTGCTGCCGCAGGCGCCGATCGTGCATCCGGCGCTGCGCGGCTATCCATGTGCGGAGCTGTGCGCGACAGCCGTCGCATACAAGCTCGCGCAGGCCGTCTTCGAGGCCTCCGGGCGCGACCCGCGCGAGCTCGAGCAGGACCTCGACCTCGTCGCGCTCGCGACGATCGCCGATGTCGTCCCGCTGATCGGCGAGAACCGCACGCTCGTGCGGCGCGGGCTGCGCGTGCTCGCCTCGACGCGCAAGCCGGGGCTGCGCGCGCTGATGGCCGTCGCGCGGATCGACGCGGGGCGCGTGAACGAGCGCGCCGTCGGCTTTGCGCTGGCGCCGCGGCTGAACGCCGCCGGGCGGATGTATCGCGCCGACGCTGGGCTCGAGCTGATCCTCACCGAGGACCCGTTGCGTGCGGCGCAGATCGCGGAGGAGCTCGATCGCGCGAACCACGAGCGCAGGGAGGTCGAGACGCGGATCCGCTACGAGGCCGAAGCGCAGATCGCGGCCCTCGGCGAGCAGCCGGCATACGTGCTCGCCGGCGAGGGCTGGCACGCCGGCGTGATCGGCATCGTCGCCTCGCGCCTGGCCGAGCGCAACCACCGGCCGGTCGTGCTCGTCGCACTCGATGGAGACGTCGGCAAGGGCTCGGGACGCAGCATCCCGGCATTCGACCTGCTCGCGGGGTTGACGGCGTGCTCGTCGCACATGCTCCGCTACGGCGGGCACCGTGCGGCAGCAGGACTCGAGATCGCGCGCGCCGGCGTGCCGGCGCTCGCGCGCGCGCTGAGCGAGCACGCGGAGCTCGTGCTGAGCCCTGCGGATGCGCTGCCGGTCGAGCGCGTCGACGCGATCGTCGGCGGCGATGAGCTCGGCATCACGCTTGCCGAGGAGCTGCAGCGCCTTGCGCCGTTCGGCAACGGCAACCGTGGCGTGTCGCTGATGATCGCCGAGGCGTGCTTCCGCGACGGGCGCGCGATGGGCGAAGGCAAGCACGTGCGCTTCACGGTCGAATCGCGCGGCGCGCGCGCACGAGCTGTCGCGTTCGGTGGCGGTGCGGCGCTGCCGGTCGCCGAGGGCGAGCCGGCCGAGGCGACGTTCACGCTCGAGGTCAACGAGTGGGGCGGAGCATCGGAGCCACGGCTCGTGCTGCGCCATGCTAGGCCTGTCGAGGAGCGGATCGAAGCCCGCTCGCTGCGCGTCGTGCAGCCCGAGCTAGACGAGCCTGCGCGGGAGCTTGCGCAGGGCCCGCCGGAGCCGCCGGCGCGTAGGGTCTCGCGGGAGCCGGCGCAAGCCGAGGGCGAGCAGCAGGAGCTCGTCCTCTTCGCGCTGCCCTGAGGCGCTTCAATCCCGCGGGAGCGTCCCCTAACCTATGAGGATGGCGGTCGCAAAGGATCCGAAGGCGCACGAGCCGGCGAAGCTCGCCGAGCAGCCGCGCCTGGAGCGCGGACAGGACGCCGTCGCGTCCGGGCGTGGCTTTGACGCGCGCGGCGCAGGAGCTGGCGGCGCCGGTGCCGGCGTCGGCAGCGCCGCGGAGCGCCGGCAGCGTCTCGACTTGAGCGAGCCCGAGCGGCGGCTGCTCGCGGACCTGTTCGCGATCGTCTCCGAGCACGCGGCGGACTCGGCGGTCGACATCGACCGCGCGCGGGTGCAGGACGCGTTCGTCTTCGCCTGCGAGCACCACGCCGACCAGCGGCGCAAATCGGGTGAGGACTTCATCGTGCACCCGGTCGGCGTCGCGCGGATCTGCGCGGGCATGCGCCTGGACACGGAGACGCTCTGTGCGGCGCTCCTGCACGACACGGTCGAGGACACCTCGGCGTCGATCGAGGAGGTTCGCGAGCGTTTCGGCGAGGACATCGCGGCGATCGTCGACGGCGTGACGAAGCTGACCGGGATCACGTTCCAGTCCCACGACGAGGCGCAGGCGGAGAACTACCGCAAGATGATGGTCGCGATGGCCACGGACGTGCGGGTCATCCTGATCAAGCTCGCCGACCGCCTGCACAACATGCGCACGATCGAGGCGATGCCGAAGCAGAAGCAGATGGAGAAGGCGCGCGAGACGCTCGACATCTACGCGCCGCTCGCGCACCGCCTCGGGATCCATGCGCTGAAGTGGGAGCTCGAGGATCTCGCGTTCGCGACGCTGCACCCGCGCAAGTACCAGGAGATCAAGGGCCTCGTCGCGCAGCAGCGTGACGACCGCGAGGGCTACGTCAACGAGGCCGGCGAATACCTCTCGCGCGAGCTCGCAGAGCTCGGCATCCAGGCGCAGATCGCCGGACGCGCGAAGCATTTTTATTCAATTTATTCAAAGATGACGAAGAAGGGTCGCGAGTTCAACGAGATCTACGACCTCACGGCGATGCGCGTAATCGTCGACTCGGTGAAGGACTGCTACGGCACCGTCGGCGTGATCCACTCGCTGTGGAAGCCGCTGCCGGGGCGCTTCAAGGACTTCATCGCGATGCCGAAGTTCAACATGTACCAGTCGCTGCACACGACCGTGATCGGGCC